>NZ_JACVQL010000157.1 GCF_019733465.1 Actinotalea ferrariae
GCTCGACGCGGTCGAGGCGGGCCGCGCGGCGGCGCGCGGGCCGCGGACCATGCTCGTGGGCGGCGCCCCCGTCACGGCGACGCTGCTGCGCCGCGCGCAGCGTGTGCTCCCGCGCACCCGCTGGGCCGGTGTGTACGGGATGACCGAGATCCTGCCCGTCGCGGTCGTCGAGGCGGACGAGAAGATCGCCGCCGAGCAGCGGGACGCCTCCGGCGACCTCGTCGGCCGGCCCCTCGCGGGCGTCCGCGCGCGGATCGACGAGTCGGTCGTCGACGCCGACGCCGCGCCGGGGGTCGGCGAGCTCGTCCTCGGGGGCCCCTCGCTCATGCGCGGCTACCTCCTGGACGGACCGGGCACGCGCGACGTCGACGAGCACCGCACGGGCGACCTCGCGCGCCGGGACGACGAGGGGCGGCTCGTGCTCGTGGGCCGGACGCGGGACATGCTCATCCGCGGCACGACCAACATCTATCCCGGCCTGTACGAGTCGCGGCTCGCGGCGACGGGGTTCGGCGACGCCTTCCTCGTCGGCGTGCCGCGCCCCGAGGACGCGGACGAGCTGGTCGTCCTGGTCCTCGTGCCCGAGGCCCCCGGCGTGACCGACGGACCGGGGGAGTCCGACCGGCCGGTGCGGATCACCGACCCTGGTGCGCTCGAGGCCGAGGTGCGCCGCCGCCTCCCGGACGTCCTCGACCACGCGGCGATGCCCGACCACGTCGTCCTCGCCGACCGCGTCCCGCTGCGCGGCCGGAGCCGCAAGCCCGACCGTGCCGCGCTCGCCGCAGCCGCCGCCGCGCACCTGGGGCACGCCGGCTGACACCCCTCGCGGCGCCCGCTCCGGTCCCGCCCGACGGCGTCCCGCACCGCCGAGATGCGCGCGCGCCGGGGGAGGGCCACCCTGGCGTTGCGCGCCGACGCGCGCGTCGATCGGGTGACGAGGGGGTCGCTCATGCGCAGGGTGGGACGCCGGACGGTCGCCGCGGGCGCCGTGCTGGCCGTGACGTTCCCGCTCGCCGCCTGCGGCGGTGACGACGGACGCACCGAGATCACGTTCTTCCAGTTCAAGGGCGAGGCGGTCGAGTTCTTCGAGGAGATCACCGCGCGCTTCGAGGAGGAGAACCCGGACATCGACGTGGTCGTCCAGAACGTGCCCGACGCGGAGACCGCGCTGCGCACGCGCCTGGTGAAGAACGACATGCCGGACGTGCTGACGCTCAACGGCAACGGCACCTTCGGCGAGCTCGCCTCGGCCGGGGTGTTCGCCGACTTCTCGGACGCCCCCGCGCTCGAGGGGGTGAAGGAGGGCTACGTCGACGTCGTGCGCGAGCTCGGGGCCGGCTCCGAGGGCGAGGTCAACGGCGTGCCGTTCGCGGCCAACGCGTCGGGCGTCCTGTACAACGTCGAGCTGTTCGAGCAGCACGGCGTCGAGATCCCGGAGACGTTCCCGGACCTCGTGGCCGCCGCCGAGACGTTCGACGCCGCGGGCGTCCTGCCGTTCTACGGGATGCTCGGCGACGCGTGGACGGCGCAGTCGCCGATGGCGCCGCTGACCGCGCAGGGTGCCCCCGAGGGCTTCTTCGAGGCGCGGTTCGCCGGCGAGACGACCTTCGCCGAGGGGTGGCGCGAACCCATCGAGCGCCTGGGCACGCTGTTCGAGTTCACGCAGGACGGCGCCGGCGCCGTCGGGTACCAGGACGGGACGCGCGCGTTCGCGGAGGGGGAGTGCGCGATGCTCCTCATCGGCAGCTACGCGATCCCGCAGATCCGCTCGTTCGAGCCGGACTTCACGATCGGCAGCTTCGCCCTGCCCGGCACGGACGACGCCGCCGAGACCACGCTCGTGTCGGGCGTCGACGTGCTGCTCACGACCGGCGCCTCGGGCGCCCACCCCGAGGAGGCCGCGCGGTTCATCGAGTTCCTCATGCAGCCCGACGTCGTCCAGGAGTACAGCGAGCAGCAGGTCGCGATCCCGGCGCTCGAAGGCCTGGTCAACGAGGACCCGGCGCTCGCCGGCATCCAGCCGTACATCGAGGAGGACCGGCTCGTGGGCTTCACCGACCACCAGTTCATCCCGGCCATCCCGCTCGGCCCGCTGCTCCAGGAGTACCTCACCGGCGGCGACCTCGACGCCTTCCTGGCGCGGCTCGACGACAGCTGGGACCAGGTCGCGCAGCGGCGCACCTGGGGCCTCGGGGCGGTGGAGTCGTGAGCACCGAGACGCGGCCCGTGGACCGGGTCACCGACGACGCGCCACCGCGCCGCACGGTCGCGGCACGCGGGGCGGGCAGGACGTTCGTCTGGATGGTGCTCCCGGCGTTCGTGCTCTTCTTCGTGTTCCACACCGCGCCGGTGCTGCAGGGGGTGTTCTTCAGCTTCACCGACTCGCCGGGCTACGGCGAGTGGGCCTCGGTCGGGTTCTCGAACTACGCGGCGCTGCTCGGCGACGAGCGCGTGCGGCACGCCTACCTCTTCACGGCGCAGTTCGCGATCGTCGCGACGATCCTCACGAACGTCATCGCGCTCGCCGTCGCCGTCGCGCTCAACGGGCGGATCCGCTTCAAGACGGCGCTGCGCGGGATCTACTTCATCCCGAACGTCCTCGCGATCCTCGTCATCGGGTACGTCTTCCAGTACCTGTTCACGTTCTCGATCCCCGCGATGGCCCAGGCGCTGGGCGTCGAGCGGTTGTCGACGTCGATCCTCGCGGACGAGAGCCTGGCCTGGGTCGCGATCGTCGTCCTGGCTGTCTGGCAGGGGACGGCGTTCAGCATCATCCTCTACCTCGCCGGGCTGCAGACGGTGCCCCCTGAGCTCTACGAGGCGGCGTCGCTCGACGGCGCGAGCTCGTGGCAGCGGTTCACCCGCATCACGTTCCCGATGATCGCCTCGTTCTTCACGATCAACATGGTGCTGTCCCTCAAGGGCTACCTGCAGGTCTTCGACCACATCTGGGCGCTCACGGCGGGCGGCCCGGGCACCGCGACCGAGTCCGTCGCGCTCCTCATCTACCGCGGCGGCTTCCAGGGCGGCGAGTACGGCTACCAGCTCGCCAACGCCGTCGTCTTCATGATCGTCATCATCGCGTTCGCGCTGTTCCAGCTGCGCGTCCTGCAGCGCCGGGAGGTGTCCGCATGAGCGCACCCGCGCCACGCACCGTCGAGCCGAGCGTCGCCGCACCGCCGCGGCCCGGCGGCGGCCTCCCGCCCGACCGGCCGGACGTGCCGGGCACCTCGTCCCGCCGCCGCGCCGGCCGCCGCAGCCCGAACCACGAGGAGCGCCCCAACTGGTGGCTCACGGGGCTCATGGTGTTCCTGGCCCTCAGCGTCTTCGTGCCGCTCTACTTCGCCGTGGTCACGGCGCTCAAGACGCCCGACCAGCTCACCGGCGCCGGCTTCGACCTGCCGACGACCGTGCGCTGGGAGAACTTCGCCGACGCGTGGCGGCTGACCGACTTCCCGCGGTCCGCCATGAACAGCGCGGTGATCACGGTCGGCACGGTCGTCCTCACGCTGCTGACCAACTCGATGGTCGCCTACGCGATCGCGCGGAACATGCACCGGCGGGCGTTCAAGGGCCTCTTCTACTACTTCATCTCGGCGCTCTTCGTGCCGTTCCCGATCCTCATGCTCCCGGTCGCGAAGCAGACGGCTCTCATGGGGCTCGACAACCAGGTCGGGCTGATCATCCTCTACACCGTCTACGGGCTGTCCTTCAACGTGTTCGTCTTCGTCGCCTACATCAACTCGATCCCGCGCGAGCTGGAGGAGGCGGCGACGATGGACGGCGCGAGCACCTGGACGACGTTCTGGAAGGTGATCTTCCCGCTGCTCGCGCCCATGAACGCCACGGTCGGGATCCTCACGTGCCTGTGGGCGTGGAACGACTTCCTGCTGCCGCTCGTCATCGTCTCCGACCCACGCGCCGCCACGCTGCCGCTGCAGCAGTACGTGTTCCAGGGGCAGTTCAGCACCAACTACCCGGTCGCGTTCGCGTCCTACCTCATGGCGATGATCCCGCTGCTGCTCGTCTACGTGATCGCGCAGCGCTGGGTCATCTCGGGCGTCACGCGCGGCGCGATCAAGTAGTCGCGTGCCGGGGCCGGGCGCGATCCGGTAGGAAGTCCTCATGGGCACCGTGCACCCGGCCATCGACGAGCGCCTCGCCACGTTCGTCGAGCAGCAGCCGGTCTTCTTCGTCGCGACGGCGCCGCTCGCGGCGGACGGGCACGTCAACGTCTCGCCCAAGGGCGGCCGCGGGACGCTTGTCGTCGCGGGCCCGCACACGGTCGCCTACCTCGACCTGACGGCCTCGGGCGCCGAGACCATCGCCCACCTGCGCGAGAACGGGCGCATCACGCTCATGGTGTGCGCGTTCGAGGGACGTCCGAACATCGTGCGCCTGCACGGCACCGGTCGCGTCGTGGCGCTCGGGGACCCGGAGCTCGACGCGTGGCTGCCGCGCTTCCCCGAGCACCCGGGCGTGCGGGCGGTCATCGTCGTCGACGTGCACCGCGTCTCGGACTCGTGCGGCTTCGCCGTCCCGCGCATGGACTACGTCGGGGAGCGGGACATCCTCGACAAGGCCAACACGCACAAGGGTGAGGAGGGCCTGCTCGCGTACCGCGACCTCAAGAACCGCCGCAGCCTCGACGGGCTGCCCGCCGTGGACTGGTGACGGCTCGCACCCGGAACACCCGGGGCCGGGCTGCGCACGCGCCCTCGGAGCGCTCGGCGTCCCGGTGTGCGGACGCGTGAACCAACATGTGGACACGGTCGGTGCTCGCGTGACATCGTCGTGGGGCAGGCGTAGTGTGCGCTGGGTGCAGACGTTCCTCGTAGTACTCACCTAGGCGCCCGGTCGAACCGCCAGCCTCAGGCAGATCGTCCGCGCGCCACCCCTCGACGAGCCCCACGTGGGCCGAGGGGTTTTTTCATGTCGGCGCACCGCCGGCCGGCATCGCACCGGCACCGGGACCCGCCGCAGCACGACGAAGCACCACCCCGCACCAGCCAGTCACAGCAGGGAGAGCCACGATGGTCCAGGGCACCAACCCGGCCGCGCCGTCCGCGGACGCCCGGCAGGCCGCACGCCCGACGCCGCAGCCGCCGGCACCGCGCACCACGACGACGGCCGACGTCGTCCGCGCGACCGTCGGCTCGCAGGGCGAGTCGGTCACGGGTGCCGAGTCCATCGTCCGCTCGCTCGAGGCGGCGGGCACCGAGGTCGTCTTCGGCATCCCGGGCGGCGCGATCCTCCCGACCTACGACCCGCTCATGGACAGCACGAAGCTGCGCCACATCCTGGTGCGCCACGAGCAGGGCGCCGGCCACGCGGCGTCGGGCTACGCGTACACGAGCGGCAAGGTCGGCGTGTGCATGGCGACGTCCGGCCCGGGCGCGACCAACCTCGTGACGCCCATCGCCGACGCCAACATGGACTCCGTCCCGATGGTCGCCATCACGGGCCAGGTCGGGGCCTCCATGATCGGCACGGACGCGTTCCAGGAGGCCGACATCGTCGGCATCACGCTCCCGGTCACCAAGCACAACTTCCTCGTCACGGACCCCGACGAGATCCCGCGCGTCATCGCGCAGGCCTTCCACATCGCGCAGACCGGCCGGCCGGGGCCCGTGCTCGTCGACATCGCGAAGTCGGCGATGCAGTCGCGGACCACCTTCGCGTGGCCGCCCGCGATGGACCTGCCGGGCTACCACCCGGTGACCAAGCCCCACGCCAAGCAGATCCGCGAGGCCGCCCGGCTGCTCGCGACGGCGCGCCGGCCCGTGCTCTACGTCGGTGGCGGCGCGATCCGCTCCGGCGCGAGCGCCGAGCTGCGCAAGCTGGTCGACGCCTCGGGTGCGCCCGCGGTGACGACGCTCATGGCGAGGGGCGCCCTGCCGGACTCGCACCCGCAGAACCTCGGCATGCCCGGCATGCACGGGACCGTCCCGGCGGTCGCCGCGCTGCAGAAGGCCGACCTCATCGTGGCGCTGGGTGCGCGGTTCGACGACCGTGTCACCGGCAAGCTCTCGTCGTTCGCGCCGAACGCGACGATCGTGCACGCCGACATCGACCCGGCCGAGATCGGCAAGAACCGCCGCGCCGACGTGCCGATCGTCGGGGACCTCCGCGAGGTCATCGCGGACCTGCTCCCCGAGCTGGCCCGCGAGCACGCGCAGCACGGCAAGCCGGACCTCGAGGGCTGGTGGCGGCAGATCGACGACTGGCGCGAGACCTTCCCGCTCGGGTTCACCGACCCCGAGGACGGGCACCTCGCACCGCAGCACGTCATCCGGCGCATCGGCGAGATCGCGGGACCGGAGGCGGTCTACGTCGCCGGCGTGGGTCAGCACCAGATGTGGGCCGCGCAGTTCATCCGCTACGAGCGTCCCAACGCATGGCTCAACTCGGGCGGCCTCGGCACCATGGGCTACTCGGTGCCGGCCGCCATGGGCGCCAAGGTCGGTGACCCGGCGCGCACCGTGTGGGCGATCGACGGCGACGGCTGCTTCCAGATGACCAACCAGGAGCTCGCCACCTGCGCGATCAACGACATCCCGATCAAGGTCGCCGTCATCAACAACTCGTCGCTGGGCATGGTGCGCCAGTGGCAGACGCTGTTCTACGAGTCGCGCTACTCGAACACCGACCTGCACACGGGCCACGGCACGCGCCGCATCCCCGACTTCGTCAAGCTCGCCGACGCCTACGGCTGCGTCGGCCTGCGCTGCGAGACGCTCGCGGACGTCGACGCCACGATCCAGCGCGCGATGGAGATCGACGACCAGCCCGTCGTCGTGGACTTCACCGTCTCGCGCGACGCGATGGTGTGGCCGATGGTCGCGGCCGGCGTCAGCAACGACGAGATCCAGTACGCACGCGGCATCAGCCCGGCCTGGGACCGGGAGGAGTGATGGGTGCGCCCGGCGCCGCCGGCCCGGCGATGCGACGGATCGGCCTCCTCGGCGGCACGTCGTGGGAGTCGACGGCGTCGTACTACGCCCACCTCAACCGCGGCGTGCGCGAGCGCCTCGGTGGCATGCACTCGGCGGACCTCGTGCTGCGCTCGGTCGACTTCGCGGAGATCGAGGTGCTGCAGGTCGCGGGGGACTGGGCCGCGCTCGGCCGCCGGTACGAGGCCGAGGCCGCCGCGCTCGCCGCGGCCGGTGCCGACGTCGTCGGGATCCTGGCGAACACCATGCACCTCGTGCACGACGACGTCGTGCGCGGTGCGGGCGACGGCGTGCGCGTCGTGCACGTGGTCGACGCCGTCGCGGACGCCGCGGTCGCCCTGGGCGCGACGCGGGTGGGCCTGCTGGGCACGCGCTACACGATGCAGTCGCGCGCGCTGTACCCCGAGCGGCTCGCGGCCCGCGGGATCGACGTCGTCGTGCCGGGGCCGGACGACGCCGACGAGGTCCACCGAGTCATCTACGACGAGCTCGTCCAGGGCCGGGTGAGCGACGCGTCGCGCCGGGCGTACCTCGAGATCATCGGGCGGCTCGTCGGCGCCGGCGCCCAGGCCGTCGTGCTCGGCTGCACCGAGCTCGCGCTCCTCCTGGACGCGACGGACCCGGCCACGGCGCCCGTCCCGCTCCTCGACAGCACGACCCTGCACGTCTCCGCCCTGCTCGACGCGGCGCTGCCCACCGACGTGGCGCCCGCCCGCACGCATGACCCCGTCCTCACAGAAGAAGGTGCAGCATGAGCCGGCACACCCTCTCGGTGCTCGTCGAGAACAAGCCGGGTGTCCTGACGCGCGTGGCCGGGCTCTTCGCCCGCCGCTCGTTCAACATCCACTCGCTCGCGGTCGGTCCGACGGAGCACCCCGAGATCTCGCGCATCACCGTCGTCGTCGATGTCGACGAGCTGCCGCTCGAGCAGGTGACGAAGCAGCTCAACAAGCTCATCAACGTCATCAAGATCGTCGAGCTCGAGGCCGAGTCCTCCGTGCAGCGCGAGCTGCTGCTGGTCAAGGTCCGCGCCGAGGTCTCGGTGCGCTCGCACGTGCTCGAGGTCGTCCAGCTGTTCCGCGCGCACGTGGTCGACGTCGTCCCCGACGCCGTGACCATCGAGGCCACCGGCAGCCCCGGCAAGCTCGACGCGCTGCTCGCGGCGCTCGAGCCGTTCGGCATCCGCGAGATCGTCCAGTCGGGCACGGTCGCCATCGGCCGCGGCTCGCGGTCCATCACCGACCGAGCGCTGGAACGCGTCAGCCGGTCGGCCTGACACCCCTCACACTTCTGCCTGACACACCGAAACCAAGGAGATCACCGACGTGGCTGAGCTGTTCTACGACGACGACGCCGACCTGTCCATCATCGCCGGCCGGAAGGTCGCCGTCATCGGCTACGGCAGCCAGGGCCACGCGCACTCGCTGAACCTGCGCGACTCGGGCGTCGACGTCACCGTCGGCCTGCGCGAGGGCTCGCCGTCGCGCGCCAAGGCCGAGGAGCAGGGCCTCAAGGTCGCGACCGTCGCCGACGCCGTCCGCGCGTCCGACGTCGTCGTGATCCTCGCGCCCGACCAGGTCCAGCGGCACGTGTACCGCGACGAGATCGCCCCGAACCTGCAGGAGGGTGCGGCGCTCGTCTTCGGCCACGGCTTCAACATCCGCTTCGGCTACATCAAGCCCGAGGCCGGCCACGACGTCTTCATGGTCGCGCCCAAGGGCCCGGGCCACCTCGTGCGCCGCGAGTACGAGGGCGGGCGCGGCGTGCCCGTCATCGTCGCCGTCGAGCAGGACGCGTCGGGCCAGGCCTGGGATCTCGCGAAGTCCTACGCCAAGGCGATCGGCGGCCTGCGCGCGGGCGGCATCAAGACCACGTTCACCGAGGAGACCGAGACCGACCTCTTCGGCGAGCAGGCCGTGCTGTGCGGCGGCGCCTCGCAGCTCGTCCAGTACGGCTTCGAGACGCTGACCGAGGCGGGCTACCAGCCCGAGGTCGCGTACTTCGAGGTGCTCCACGAGCTCAAGCTCATCGTCGACCTCATGGTCGAGGGCGGCATCGCCAAGCAGCGCTGGTCGGTCTCCGACACGGCCGAGTACGGCGACTACGTCTCCGGCCCCCGGGTGATCTCGCCCGAGGTGAAGGAGAACATGAAGGCCGTCCTCGCGGACATCCAGAACGGCGCCTTCGCCGAGCGGTTCATCGCGGACCAGGACAAGGGCGGGCCGGAGTTCGCCGAGCTCCGCGCCAAGGGTGAGGCGCACCCGATCGAGGCGACCGGGCGCGAGCTGCGGAAGATGTTCTCGTGGATCAAGGACTCGGACTCCGACTACGTCGAGGGCTCTGCGGCTCGCTGATCTCGCGGGTCGTGGGCGCGCTCGTGGTGCGTCCGCGGTTCCGCGGTGCGGGGTGCGCCGTCCCACCCCAGGCCTGGCGGCCTGCCGCCAGACCCGGGCCAGGACGGCGCACCCCGCACCGCTCCACCGCTCGGCCGGCCGCTCACCCTGGCCATGTGCGCGGATGCTCGCATCGGTGCACCCGTACAGCTCGCTCCTGTCAGCGCCTCGTGCGGGGGGCCTCGTGCGCGCCGTGCGTGCCCGGTTCGGGGGAGTGCTCCGGGTCGGGGCGGCCCACGGCCGTGTCGGCCTTGACGGCGTCGCGGTCGCCCCTCGGGCGCTCCGGGCCGACGGTGGTGTCGGCGTCGGTCTGGTGCTCCGCCTCGGCGTTGATCTCGGCGCCCAGGAGCACCGCCATGCTCGTGAGCCAGAGCCACACGAGCAGGACGACGACGCCCGCGAGCGTGCCGTAGGTGCGCGCGTAGCCGGCGGCGTAGGTCACGTAGAGCGAGAAGCCCGCCGACGCGAGGATCCAGATCGCCGTCGCGACGACCGCCCCGACGCTCACCCAGGGCAGGCGCGGGTCGCGGCGCTCGGGCGCGTACCGGTAGAGGGCCGCGAGAGCCAGGGCCGAGACGACGCCCACGCCGAGCCAGCGGCCGACGTCGACGAGCCAGCCGGGCACGCCCTCCGCGGTGACCGTCAGGGGCACGACGGCGAGCAGCGCGAGGAGGAGCGCGAGCGTGACGATCGCGCCCGCCGTGAACGCCAGGGCCTCGAGCCGGCGGCGGACGAGGCCCGTGCGCTGCTGCTCCTCGTAGGCGAGGTTGACGGCCGTGACGAGGTTGACGACCCCCGTCGAGGCCGAGAAGAGCGCGACCCCCAGCGAGATCGCGAGCCCGATCGAGAGCCGGCCGTCGTCGTCGGACGCGAGCGCGTGGAGCTGGTCCGTGACGAGCGCGGTCGCCTCGTCCGGGAGCACCTCGGAGAGCTGCGTGACGTGGGCCGTGATGTCAGCCGGGTCGGAGACGAGCCCGTACACCAGCACGGCCGCGATGAGGGCGGGGAACAGCGACAGGAACGCGAAGAACGCGACGCCCGCGCCCACGAGCGGCACACGGTCCTGCCCCGAGCGCTGGACGGCGCGCAGCACGACCTGCCACCAGCCGCGTGCCGGGATGCGCGTCGGCGTGGACGCGTGGGCGCCCGGGTGCCGCTTCTCGAGCGTCTTGGCCATCGCACCTCCCGGGTCGCGTCCCAGTGTCGTGCCCGAGGCGACGTCCCGCACCGGTACGGTGACCGGTCCGCGGCTGTGGGTCCTTGGCGGGTCCGCCGGTGGGTCCGGCGGTCGACGTCCTGTCCGGTGGCTGAGACGAGCGTCCCGAGCCGTGGGACGGCCCGCTAGGTTCATGACCATGGGACGCAACATCCGGCTCGCCGTCGTCGCGGGTGATGGCATCGGGGTCGAGGTCGTGGAGCAGGGGCTCCGGGTGCTCGACGCCGCGCTCACGGGCGCGGACGTGGACGTGTCCACGACCGAGCTGGACCTGGGCGCCCAGCGCTGGCACCGCACGGGGGAGACCCTGACCGACGCGGACCTCGCCACGGTGCGCGAGCACGACGCGATCCTCCTCGGTGCGATCGGCGACCCCGGCGTGCCGTCCGGCGTGCTGGAGCGCGGGCTGCTGCTCCGCCTGCGGTTCGAGCTCGACCACTACGTGAACCTGCGCCCGGCTCGGCTCTTCGCCGGCGTGCGCTCGCCGCTCGCGGACCCGGGCGAGGTCGACTTCGTCGTCGTGCGCGAGGGCACCGAGGGGCCGTACGTCGGCAACGGCGGCGCGATCCGCGTCGGGACGCCGGCCGAGGTGGCCAACGAGGTGTCCGTCAACACGCGCTTCGGCGTGGAGCGGGTCGTGCGGGACGCGTTCGCCCGCGCGCAGGCGCGCCCCCGCAAGCACCTCACGCTCGTGCACAAGCACAACGTGCTGGTCCACGCGGGCCACCTGTGGCGCCGCACGGTCGAGGCCGTCAACGCCGAGTTCCCCGACGTGACGACGGACTACCTGCACGTCGACGCGGCCACGATCTTCATGACGACCAAGCCGTCGCGGTTCGACGTGGTCGTCACGGACAACCTGTTCGGCGACATCCTCACCGACCAGGCCGCGGCCATCACGGGCGGGATCGGGCTCGCCGCCTCGGGCAACATCAACCCGGACCGCACGTCGCCGTCGATGTTCGAGCCCGTGCACGGCTCGGCGCCCGACATCGCGGGTCAGGGCAAGGCCGACCCGACGGCGACGGTGCTGAGCGTCAGCATGCTGCTGGCCCACCTGGGCCTGGACGACGCCGCCGCACGCGTCGAGGCCGCCGTCGCGGCGGACCTGGCGGAGCGCGGGGACCGAGTACGGTCGACGGCCGAGGTCGGGTCCGACCTCGCGGCACGCGTCGCAGGCTGAGACCCCACGTCGGCCGTCACCACAGGTACCGTCAGACCGAGCGCTGCACGCGAAGGCACGCGGCGGATCGGTCACCGCCTGGTGAGAGGATCGACATGAGCACCACCGCACAGACCCCCGGGACCGCCACCTCGCGCGCGTCCGCCGTCGACGCCTTCGAGGTGCGACCGAGCGACACGGCGCGCACGGACGCCGAGCGCGCGGCCCTCATGGAGGCGCCCGTCTTCGGCACCGTCTTCACCGACCACATGGCGCGCATCTCGTGGTCCGTCGAGCAGGGCTGGCACGACCGGCGGGTCGAGAAGCACGCGCCACTGCAGATCAACCCCGCGGCCGCCGTCCTCCACTACGGCCAGGAGGTCTTCGAGGGCCTCAAGGCGTACCGGCACGACGACGGCTCGGTCTGGACGTTCCGTCCCTGGGCGAACGCGGCGCGGATGGCGACGTCGGCCCACCGCCTCGCGCTGCCCGAGCTGTCCGAGGCGGACTTCCTCGGAGCGGTCGAGGCGGTCGTGCGCACCGACGTCGCCTGGGTGCCGTCGGGGGGCGAGACGAGCCTGTACCTGCGGCCTTTCATGTACGCCTCGGAGACGTTCCTCGGCGTGCGACCGTCGCGCGAGGTCGAGTTCCTCGTCATCGCCTCGCCCGTGGGCCCGTACTTCGCGAGCGGGGTCAAGCCCGTCTCGATCTGGGTCGTGCAGGGGTATCACCGCGCCGGGCCGGGCGGCACGGGCTTCGCCAAGTGCGGCGGCAACTACGCCGCGAGCCTGCTGCCGCAGCAGGAGGCCTACGCGCACGGCTGCGAGCAGGTCTGCTTCCTGGACGCGGTGACGAACAGCGAGCTCGAGGAGCTCGGCGGCATGAACGTGTTCGTCGTCGGCGCGGACGGCTCGGTCGCCACGCCGCCGCTCAACGGCTCGATCCTCGAGGGCGTGACCCGGTCCTCGATCCTCACGCTGCTGGGCGAGGCGGGCCACGACGTGCAGGAGCGGCCCATCACGCTCGCCGAGGTGCGGTCCGGCCTCCAGGACGGCTCGATCGCCGAGGTCTTCGCCTGCGGCACCGCCGCCGTCGTGACCCCGATCGGCCGGCTCGCGAGCGACGACTTCGACCTCACCGTGGCCGACGGCGGCACGGGCCCCGTCACCGCGTCCGTGCGGGCGCAGCTCACCGACATCCAGTACGGCCGCGCCGAGGACCGCCACGGTTGGATGCACCGCCTCCTCTGAGTGACGGCTGGACGCGCCGTCTGTTCCGACCTCACCAGGCGGTACCGAGAACCCCCTCGGCGAGCCCCACGAACGTGGTGCCGTCCCAGCGATGGAGGAGGGTACGAGGAACGTCGTCCTCGTACCGCTCCGTCGTGAGCAGGAGGGTCTGGCCGTCCGCGGCCACCGAGAGGTCTCTCGGGCTGCCAGCGGGTGCCGAGAGCGTCTGCGTGACCGCGCCGGTCGAGGGGTCGACCAGCTCGATCGTCAGGACGTCCTCGCCCGGAAGCGTGTGGTCGTCCAGCTGGGACAGTGAGGCGACGGCCAGCCGTCCGTCGGGCATGTACACGTGCAGAGGGCGGGTGACGAACTGATTCGCACCGCCGGAGGATCTCGGCAGGATCCGTCCCGCCTGCAGTGACGGGGCGTCAGCGAGGTCGACGACCACGATGTCCACGTCGCTGAGGCGCTCCCCGTAGCCGAGGCCGATCGCGATGTGCTGCCCGTCGGGTGACCACTCTGGCGTCGTCACCACGCGGTCACACCTGCAGAAGTCCTCGTCGGGCAGGTACCGGACGGTGCCGGTGGCCAGCTCGAGGAGATGGACTCCCGAGCTGTCGACATCGGGCGGTGCTCCAGGTGCGGGTGCGACGAAGGCGAGCGTGTCCCCGTCAGGACTCAGGGAGGGCGTACGTCCGTGGGTGACGAGCTCGGCGGAGCCGCCACCCAGAGGCACCCGGTAGATCGGGTACCCGTGCTCGGTCGGGAGGGCCGACTGGAAGTACGCGGTCCCGCCGTCGGGAGACACCGTGACCCCGTCGATCTCGAGCGGCGCCAGCCCGGTCGGGACTTCGGAGAGCTCGCTGCCGGTCTCGGGGTCGAGGACCACGAGCCGGCCGTCGGACGTGGAGGCGACGAGCGGCCGGTTCGCGACCGGCTCGACCGGCGCCTCGGTGGGGGGCGGTGCGTCGGGTACCTCGGTGGGAGTCGGCTCGCTCAGGTCGGGGGTCGGGGACGCTGAGCGGGTCGGGTCGGCCGGCGGTGCCGGCTCCTCTCGGAACGGCGCGGTCTGCACCGCTACGGCGAGCGCGACCACGGCGGCCGTGCTCGCGACGCCGACGCCGGCGTTCCGCAGCGCACGGGCGCGCCGCACACGGGCGAGGACCGCCCCGACAGGGACCGCCTCGTCCGGGACGGCGGGCTGGTCGCTGAGGTCGCGCAGGCCGCGCGTGAGGTCGAAGTCCATGGTCAGCCCCTCCGTCCTGCTCGCTGGGTGGTGGTCGTGACGACCTCGCCGTCGTCCTGTGTCGCGACGGGCCCGAGCCGCTGCTCGAGCCGACGCATGGCGTTGCTGAGGTAGCGCTTGACCGAGCCCTCGGCGAGACCCATGACGTTCGCGACCTCGGGCACCGTCAGGTCCTCGAAGAACCGCAGGACGACAGCGGTGCGCTCCTGGCGACCCAGCCCGGCGAGCGCGGCCCTGAGGTCGAGGCTCGCCGTGGTGCCGCGTTCGTGCGCCTGCCCGGTGTCCTCGAGCAGGAAGAGGTGCTGCACGTCGGCCCACCGCCGACGGCGCCGGTGCCAATCGATGTACAGCGTCGCGATGGTGCGTCGCACGTACGCCTCCAGGACGTCGGGCTCGAAGCCCGTCCGAGTCCGTGCGAAGACCTTCACCAGCGCGTCCTGGAGCAGGTCCTGGGCGGCGGGCACGTCACCCGTGAAGAGGTAGGCGTACCTGACGAGCACCTCCCCCCGGTCCGCGACCAGCTGGTCAGCGCGGCCTCTGTTCCACGGGGTCTCACCGGCGTCCTCTCCTCGGCGGTCCGCGCAGAACCCGCGCGTCGAACTGGATGACGCTTCACCGCTGCGATCCGTTGTACCGGCACGCGCGCAGCGGGCACGAGGCGATCCTCGGAGGACCCGCGGAGGGCATCCCGCAGTCGGCCTCCCATCCGCGGCGGCACCCGCGTGAGACGCGGTTCTCACCACGTGGGCGCTGTGGCATGATGCCCGGGTGACCTGCTTCACCCTCATTATCGAGTAGCGCGTTCGGCACACCCGCCGAGCGCGCAGACCTCCCGTATCCCGGGGGGTCTTTTTGTTGGTCCGGGCACCACCCCCGCGCGGACCCGCGAGCCGCCCGCACCCGGCACCACCCGCCGCCGGGAGGGCGACCGCTCGTCACACGACCCGCAGGACGCGTTGCACCGCAGCACCGCTCGACGAGAAGAGCCACCGTGGAGAAGTTCGACGTCTACGACACGACGTTGCGCGACGGCGCGCAGCAGGAGGGCATGAACCTCTCCGTCGCGGACAAGCTCGCCATCGCCCCGCTCCTGGACGAGCTGGGCGTCGGGTTCATCGAGGGCGGCTGGCCCGGCGCGATCCCGAAGGACACCGAGTTCTTCAAGCGTGCCGCCAAGGAGCTCGACCTGCGCAACGCCGAGCTCGCGGCCTTCGGGTCCACCCGGAAGGCCGGCACGCGCGTGTCGGACGACGTCCAGGTCCGCGCGCTGCTCGACAGCGAGGCGCCCGTCGTGACGCTCGTCGCCAAGCACGACGTCCGGCACGTCGAGCGCGCGCTGCGCACCACGCCCGAGGAGAACCTCGCGATGATCCGCGACACGGTCGCGTTCCTCGTGGGGGAGGGCCGCCGCGTCGTCGTCGACGCCGAGCACTTCT
Organism: Actinotalea ferrariae; assembly: GCF_019733465.1. Classification (GTDB taxonomy): domain Bacteria; phylum Actinomycetota; class Actinomycetes; order Actinomycetales; family Cellulomonadaceae; genus Actinotalea; species Actinotalea ferrariae_A. The sequence goes on from NZ_JACVQL010000157.1 coordinate 15,636, forward strand.
TCGACGGCTACCGGTACGACGCCGACTACGCCCTCGCTGCGGTGCGCACCGGGTTCGAAGCGGGCGCCGAGTGCGTGTGCCTGTGCGACACCAACGGCGGCATGCTGCCGGACCGGGTGCACGAGATCGTCACCCGCGTGCGCGGCGAGGTCGACGGCCGGCTCGGCATGCACGCGCACAACGACTCGGGCTGCGCGGTCGCGAACACGCTCGCCGCGGTCTCGGCCGGCGCCGTGCACGTCCAGGGCACCGTCAACGGCTACGGCGAGCGCACCGGCAACGCCGACCTGCTCACGGTCGTGGCGAACCTCCAGCTCAAGGAGGGCCGCGAGCTGCTCGCGGGGGACGGGCTGCGCGAGGTGACGCGCATCGCCCACGCGATCAGCGAGATCACGAACATCGCGCCCTTCGCCCGCCAGCCCTACGTGGGCGCGAGCGCGTTCGCCCACAAGGCCGGGCTGCACGCGAGCGCGATCAAGGTCGACCCGGACCTCTACCAGCACATCGAGCCCACGCTCATCGGCAACGACATGCGGATGCTCATCTCGGACATGGCGGGGCGTGCCTCGATCGAGCTCAAGGGCCGTGAGCTGGGCTTCGACCTCGCGGGCCAGGGCGAGCTCCTGTCGCGCGTGACGAACCGCGTGAAGGACGCCGAGGCGCAGGGCTACACGTACGACGCGGCGGACGCGTCGTTCGAGCTGCTGCTGCGTGAGGAGCTCGACGGCGAGCGGACCCGGTTCTTCGACACGGAGAGCTGGCGCGTCATCGTCGAGACGGTGCCGGGCAACCCGTCCGAGGCCAACGCCGAGGCGACCGTGAAGATGCACGTCGGCGGGGAGCGCGTCCTCGCGACCGGCGAGGGCAACGGCCCCGTGAACGCGCTCGACCACGCGCTGCGCAAGGCGCTCGCCGCGACCTACCCGGAGCTCGGCCGGTTCGAGCTCATCGACTTCAAGGTGCGCATCATGGACACCCAGCACGGCACGGACGCCGTGACGCGCGTGCTCGTCGAGACCATGGACACGGGCGCCGAGACGACGTGGCGGACGGTCGGCGTGGGGCCGAACCTCGTCGAGGCCTCGTGGGAGGCGCTCGTCGACTCGGTCGTCTTCGGCCTGCTGCAGGCCGGGGTGCCGAACCGCAGCTGACCGTCTCAGCCCCCGGCGGGAGCGGATCCGGTGCCCGTGCAGCCCGCGTCGCCGGGCAGGAGGACGCGGACCCAGACGTCGTGGGCGACGCCGTCCTGGACGAACCGGTCGCCCTGGCGCGCGCCGGCGAGCACGGGCCCGAGGGCGGCGGCGTCGTCGCCCTCGACGACGACGCAGTCGGCGCCCGCGAGCGGCACCGCGAGCGGCCACGGGATCTCGGCGGGCGCGGGGTCGACCTCGGCGGCCGGGTCGGCGGGTCGCGCCATCACGGCGTACGCGTCCGGCGCGTAGGGGCCTGCCTCCTCGGCGGACTCCAGGGCGGCGCGCACCGCGTCGACGAAGCCGGCGAGCGCCTCGCGCGCGGCGAGGTGCTCCTCCGTCAGGCCCGCGACGTCGCCGTCGGTCCCTCGGGCCACCTCGAGCGCGTAGGCGTCGTGCGCGTGGCTCGTGCCGTCGACGCCGACCGTCACGAGCGTCGAGCCGACGTCGGTGATGGCGGGCATGCCGTACTCCGGCGCGGCGCCCAGGAGCCCGGCGTCGTCGGCCGCGGCGACGATGGCGCGCACCGCCTCGTCGGACAGCCGGTAGGTCTGGAGGTTGGGCAGCAGGCGGCCCGGGTACTCGAGCGTCGTCGGGCCGGGCACGACGGCGAGCCCGTCCGCGTAGACGGTCACGTCGGCGACGGTCGAGAAGTCCCAGCCGAGCGGGACGAACCCGCCCTGGTGCGAGACCCGCACGAGCACGTCGTCCGGGCCGCCGGGCGCGTGGTCCGCGGAGGACCCGTCGCCCCCGCCGCCGGGGAGGCCGTCGCCCGAGGGCTCGCCGCCGCCCGCGGAGCCACCGCCGAGGCTCGCGCAGCTCGTGAGCACGAGCGTGAGGGCGCCGAGCGCCGCGGTCCTCGCCATCCGTCGCGTCCGATGCGTGCGCACGGTGACCACCTCTCTCCCGGGCGACGCGCGTGCCGCCTCGTCCCTCCTGTGTCGTGGCGACCCCGACGCTTGCGCCGACGGACCCGCCGGCTCGACCGGCACGCGTGCCGGTTCGCCGAGCGACGAGGTCAGCGCAACGGCGTGTGCGCCGGGTCCACGCGCTCGCCGTCGCGGACCGGTCCGGGCGGAGTGCCGTCGCCGAAGGGCCGCCCACCCAGCGCCTCGCGGCCGTGGGGGGTCACCCAGCCCGACAGGTCCGGGCCCTGGGGGACGATCCGCGTCGGGTTGATGTCCGTGTGCACCACGTAGTAGTGCTGCTTGATCTGGACGAAGTCGACCGTGTCGCCGAACCCCGGCGTCTGGAACAGGTCGCGCGCGTACGCCCACAGCGCCGGCATCTCGCTGAGCTTGTTCCGGTTGCACTTGAAGTGCCCGTGGTAGACCGCGTCGAACCGCACGAGCGTCGTGAAGAGCCGGACGTCGGCCTCGGTGATCGTGTCGCCCACGAGGAACCGGCGGTGCGTCAGCCGCTCCTCCAGCTTGTCGAGCGCCGCGAAGAGGCGCCGGTAGGCGCGGTCGTACGCCTCCTGGGAGCCGGCGAACCCGCAGCGGTACACGCCGTTGTTGACGTCCTTGAACACCTCCTGCGCGATCTCGTCGATCTCGTCGCGCAGGTGCTCGGGGTAGAGCTCGGGCGCTCCCTCGCGGTGGTGGGCCGTCCACTCGGTCGAGAGGTCGAGCGTGATCTGCGCGAAGTCGTTCGTGACGACCGCGCCGCTCGGCACGTCGACGACCGCGGGCACCGTGATGCCGCGCGGGTACTCGGGGTCCCGGGCGAAGAACGCCTCCTGGAGGCGCTCGATGCCGAGCACGGGATCGCGGCCGCCCGGGTCGAGGTCGAAGGTCCACGACCGCTCGTCGTGCGTCGGGCCGGGCAGCCCGAGCGAGATCGCGTCCTCGAGCCCCAGCAGGCGGCGCACGATGATGGACCGGTTCGCCCAGGGGCACGCGCGTGCGGCCACGAGGCGGTACCGGCCCGGCTCGACCGGCCAGCCGTGCCGGGCGTCCGCCGTGATCCGGTCGGTGATGTAGCGCGTGTCCCGCTGGTAGTCCGTGCCGGGCACCGTGTACGTCCCGCCCCGCGAGTGCTCGGGGCGATCGCCGTCGGACATGGACACCTCCGGTGCATCGGTTGCGCTTTCAACCACCCTACGCCGACGGCGCCACAGGTGCCCGGTGGGCGGCCGTAGGGTGGGCGGGTGCGCGGAGAGTACAAGGTTCCCGGTGGCAAGCTCGTCGCGGTCGACCTCGAGGTCACCGACGGCCGCATCAGCAGGGCGGCGGTGAGCGGCGACTTCTTCCTCGAACCGGACTCGGCGCTCGAGAGCATCGACGGCGCGCTGCTCGGCATGTCCGAGCAGGCGACCGTGGCTCAGCTCGCCCAGGTGGTGCAGAGCGTGCTGGGCGACGACGTCACGATGGTGGGCTTCAGCGCCGACGCGGTCGCGGTCGCCGTCCGCCGAGCGCTCGGCCACGCGTCGCGCTGGGAGGACCACGAGTTCGAGATCGTGCACGAGGGGCCCGAGTCCCCGGCGATGCACATGGCGCTCGACCAGGTGCTCGCCGAGGAGGTCGGGGAGGGCCGACGGCGTCCGACGCTCCGGATCTGGGAGTGGGGCGCGCCGGCCGTCGTGATCGGCTCGTTCCAGTCGCTGCGCAACGAGGTGGACCCCGAGGGCGCCGAGCGGCACGGCATCACCGTGGTCCGGCGCATCTCGGGCGGCGGGGCGATGTTCATCGAGCCGGGCAACACGATCACCTACTCCCTGACCGTCCCCGGCTCGCTCGTGGAGGGGCTCAGCTTCGAGCGCTCCTACGCCTTCCTCGACGACTGGGTGATCGGCGCGCTGCACGACCTCGGCATCGACGCGACCTACGTGCCGCTCAACGACATCGCGTCGCCGGCGGGCAAGATCGCGGGTGCGGCGCAGAAGCGGATGGCGAACGGCGCCGTCCTGCACCACGTGACCATGGCGTACGACATCGACGCCTCGAAGATGCTCGAGGTGCTGCGCATCGGGCGCGAGAAGATGTCCGACAAGGGCACGAAGAGCGCGAACAAGCGCGTCGACCCGCTGCGCTCGCAGACCGGCATGGCGCGGGCGGCCGTCATCGAGGCCTTCAAGGACCACTTCCGCGGCCGGTACGCGACCGTGGACGGCGCCGTCACGGCCGCCGAGCGCGAGCGCGCCGAGGACCTCGCACGCACCAAGTTCTCGTCGCAGGAGTGGACGGCCCGGGTCCCGTGACGACCCCCGCGGTCGACGGCGCCCCACCGGCCGGGCCGGTGGGCGGCGCGGCGCCGCGCCGCCGGACGCGGGTGGCCGCGTACGCGGTCTGCCGCCGGGACGACGCCGTCCTGCTGTGCCGGCTGAGCAGCGACCGCACGCGCTGGACGCTGCCGGGCGGCGGGATCGAGTTCGGGGAGGCGCCCGAGGACGCCGCGCGTCGGGAGGTCCGCGAGGAGACGGGCCTCGAGGTGGAGGTCGGACGACTGCTGGGCGTCGACTCGGTCCACTGGCCGCACCTCGTGGCACCGGACGAGCCCGCGCCCCTCGACCTGCACGCGATCCGCGTCGTCTACGAGGCGCGCGTCGTCGGGGGCACCCTGCGGCACGAGCTCTCGGGGAGCACCGACCGGGCCGAATGGGTGCCGCTCGACGTCGTGCGCACGGACGACCCCGCGCGCCGCCTGCCGCGCGTCGAGCTCGTGGACACCACGCTCGCCTGGCTCCGGCCCGACGCCTGACGCGGCCGCGACCTCAGCCCGCCAGGTGCCCCCACTGCTCGGCGAGGTCCGACCACCGGCCGACCGCGGCGACGCGACCCTCGTCGAGCACGACGACCCGGTCGGCGCGCTCGAGCGCCGAGCGCTTCGAGCTCGCACCGACGACCGTGACGCCGCGCCGGTGCAGCGCGTCCCACACCTCGACCTCGGTGCGCGCGTCCAGGGCGGACGAGACGTCGTCCGCGACGAGGAGCTCCGCCTCGGTCGCGAGGGCCCGCGCCAGCGCGAGGCGCTGGACCTGCCCGCCCGAGAGCCGCACACCGCGGTGGCCGACGAGCGCGCCGTGACCGCCCGCGTCGTCGACGTCGCGCTGCAGGCGGGCGTCCTCGACCGACGCGTCGATCCCTCGCACGTGGTCGAGCCGGATGTTGTCCTCGAACGTCCCCGACAGGACGCGCGGCACCTGCCCCACGTAGGCGACCTGGCCCGGCCGCAGGAACCGCTGCGGGTCGTCGACCTCCGTGTCGTTCCAGCGGATGCTGCCCTCGTGGTCGGCGAGGCCGGCGAGCGCACCGAGCAGGCTGGACTTGCCGGCCCCCACCCGGCCGACGACGAGCACGAGCTCACCCGCCTCGACGGTGAGGTCGACGCCCGAGACGCCGACGGTGCCGTCGTCGTGCACGGCGTCCACGCCCTCGAGCGTGAGACGGCGGAGCGGCACGCGCGGCGCCGGGAGCGGGGCGGGCGCCGTGCCGCGCACGAGGTCTACCCCCGGCGGCACGGAGACGAGGTCTGACCGGCCCGAGAGGGCACCGGTGGCCTGGAGCCACCGTCGCGCGACGGGCGCCTCGGTGACCGCGGCGCCGGCCACGGCACCGAACCAGCCCGCCCCGGCGACCGTCGTGCTGACGAGGAGCGCGGTCGCGAGCCCCCACACGCCCGTGAGGTACCCGGCCCAGGACCCGACGACGCCGAGCTGGACGAGCACGGCCGGCACGCCGTCGAGCAGCGAGCGGACCCGCAGCTCGCGCACGGACGCGGCGACGCGCCGGCCGTCCACGCGCTCGAGGTGCGCCTGCACGGCCGACGTCGCGGCCGCGAGCTTGACCGCGCGCGCCGCGTCGAGCGCCGAGACCAGCG
>NZ_JACVQL010000158.1 GCF_019733465.1 Actinotalea ferrariae
GGCCGGTCTGGCGCCCGCGTCCGCCCCGCGCGCGTGGCTCCCGCGCGCCGGCGTGCTCGCGGCGCTCGCCGTCGCGACCATCGCGGTGCCGCTCGTGGACCACCGCGCCGAGGTCGCCACCGTGGACGCCGAGGCGCTGACCGTGGCGGCCGACCCGTCCCTGCCCTCCGCCTACGACGTCCTCGCGGGTGGTGGCGAGCACGCGACGGCCACCTCCGTCCTCGCCGCCGTGCGCGGCGCCGAGCGGCTGAGCGAGATGGCGAGCCGCTCCTACGACCGGGACCCGCTGCCGGGCTGCGACGGCGAGGCCCGTCCGGCCGGCTCGAACGGGCTCATCCCGGCCTCGGACCTGTGCCGGCTCTGGGTCGACGACCAGATGCTCCGAGGCGACGCGGCCGTCGCCCTCGCGGAGCTCAACGCGAACTTCCGCGCGGCGTTCGGCCGGGACCTGTGCCTGACCGACTCGTACCGCTCCCTCGCCGACCAGCGTCGCGTCGCGGCGCAGAAGCCGGGTCTCGCCGCGTCCCCGGGGACCTCGAACCACGGCTGGGGTCTCGCGATCGACCTGTGCACGTCGGAGAACCGGTCGTCGTCGGTCATGGGCTGGCTCCAGGACAACGGCCCGACGTTCGGCTGGGACAACCCGCAGTGGGCGCGGCCGGGCGGCTCGGGCGCCTTCGAGCCGTGGCACTGGGAGTTCGTCCCCGGCACGTCGGAGATGGGCACCAACTACTGAGGTCCCGCCGGCGGGCCCTCCGCGGTGGGGGTCGTCGCCACGGTCAGGCGGAGCAGGGCAGGATGACGGTCGTGCCCCTCACCACCACCGCGGTGCTGCCGGCCGGGACCTTCGCAGGGCGTGACCAGCCGGTGCTGAGCAGCGCGAGGCTCGTGCTTCGCCCGTGGGACCCGGCGGACGTGGAGGCGGTCGTGGGGGCCTACGCCGATCCCGACATCCGACGCTGGCACGCCCGCACGATGACCGCGGACGAGGCCGAGGCGTGGACCGCGCACTGGCACGTGCACGCACGGCTCAGCGGCGCCTGACCGGCTCGCCCGCGCGCACGGCGCGGGCCCGTCAGAGGAGGGCTGCGCCCCAGGTGACCTCGTGGCTCTCGCCGGGGGCGATGTGCACCAGCCGGTCACCCGTGCGGAACGCGTCCGCGATGCAGCTCATCGGCTCGGCCGCGACGCCGGTGCGGCGGACGCGCTCGGGGCTGATGTGGTCGCCCGTGCAGATCTGCCACGCGTCCATCGACTCGTCCATCCAGACCGCCGCCGTGCGTCCGTCCGGTCCCTCGACGCGGATCCAGGAGAGGCCGTCCTCGTCGCGGATGACGTCGAGGTAGGCGTCGTCGAGGTCGAGCCCCCGCAGCGAGCGCGGCGTGCGCAGGTCGTAGTCGCCCGCCACCGGCTCCGTCCCCGTCGGCAGCAGCCGCTCGTCGACCGTGACGCGCGTGGCCGCGTCGAGCCGCACCGTGCACTCGTCGAGCGACGCGCCACCGGGCGAGAGCCACGGGTGGAAGCCGACGCCGTAGGGCGCCGGCCGGGTGCCCAGGTTGGTCGCCGTCGTCTGGACGTGCAGCCCGGCCGCCGTGAGTCGGTACGTGACCTGGAGGAGGAGGTCGAAGGGGTAGCCGGGGCTCGGCGCGAGGCGCAGCCGCAGCGTCGCGGCGTGCCCCGCCACGTGGGCCTCGTCGACGCTCCCCAGCACCTCCCAGCGCTGCCACATCACCAGGCCGTGCAGGGCCGTGCCGAGGTCGGGCTCGCTGATGTCGAGCTGCAGCTCCTGGCCGTCCACCGTGTACCGGCCGTCCCGGATCCGGTTCGGCCAGGGCGCGAGCACGGCTCCGTGGCCCGCGGGCGCCACCTCGTCCTCGCCGAACGGCGTGAAGACGTCGCGGCCGCCGACGGCGTACCGGCGCACCTTCGCGCCGACGTCGGTGACGGTCACCTCCTGGTCGTCGAGGACCAGCTGGACCTGGTGGCCCGAGAGGGGCGACGGGCGGGTGGCGGCGGTGTGGTGAGGACTCACGGCGGCAACGGTAGCGGGCCTCCGGCGGCCTCGGCCTCCCCGGTCTCACGCACCGACGCGCGGCGTGCGGACGGACGTCCGGCGAACCTCCGGCGGCCGCCGGGCGACCGGCGTGAACAGTGCCCGAACGTCGCCCGAACGTGCTCCCGAAGGCGTCCTCACGGGCCGGTGACCGCCCTAGCGTGACTCGCGGTCCACCGGCTCGCCGGCACGTCCGGACCTTCATCTCCCCTGCTCGTCACACCCGCGGAGACCCTCCCGATGTCCATCGCAGTCCTCCCTGCGCGTCGTCCGCACGCCGCGGACGGGCGCCCCGTCGCGCGCCTCGCGCGCCGGCCGGGCGCCCGTCGCCGACGGCGCCGGGCGACCCTCGCGTTCGCCCTGCTCGCCGGGCCCAACGTGCTCCTGCTGCTCGTCTTCGTGTACCGCCCGCTCGTCGAGAGCCTCTACCTGTCGACCCTGCAGTGGAACCTCGGCAGTCCCGTCGCCCGGTTCATCGGGCTCGGCAACTACCGCGAGTGGTTCACCAGCCCCGAGACGGCCGGCGTGCTGGTCACGACAGGGGTCTTCACCGCGGCCACCGTCGGCGGCGCGCTCGTCATGGGGCTCGGCCTGGCGCTCCTGCTGGACCGGCGGCTCGTCGGCCGGGGTGTCGCGCGCACGGTCGCCTTCGCGCCCTACGTGCTGTCGGGCTTCGCGGTCGGCATCCTCTGGCTGTTCATCTTCGACCCGCGGTACGGACTGATGTCGACCGTCCTGGGCTGGTTCGGTGCGGCGTCGCCGCAGTGGTACACCGACCCGCCGTGGCCGCTCGTCATGGTGGTCGTGGTCTACCTGTGGAAGCACGTGGGCTACGTCGCGCTCATCTACCTCGCCGGGCTCCAGTCCATCCCTCAGGACCTGCGCGACGCCGCCGCCCTCGACGGCGCCTCACCCGCGCGGACCCTGCGCTCGGTGGTGCTGCCGCTGCTGACCCCGACGACGTTCTTCCTGCTCGTGACGATGATGCTCAGCTCGTTGCAGTCCTTCGACCTGATCCAGGCGATGACGCAGGGTGGACCGCTCGGCAGCACGACGACGCTCATGTACCAGATCTACGAGGAGGGCTTCGTCAACGGACGGGCAGGCTACGCCTCCGCGGGCGCCACCGTGCTGTTCGTCCTCCTCCTCGTGGTCACGGCCGTCCAGCTCCGGTTCGTGGAGCGGAAGGTGCACTACGCATGAGCGTCCAGACACCGCCCCGTCCCGCCCCCGTCGCCGCACCCGCACCGCCGGTCGGCGCGCCGCCACCGACCCGCAGACAGCGGCGAGGCGTGCCCACGGGCCGCCGCCGTGGCCGTCGTCTCGACGTCGGCGGGTACGTGGCGATGGTCGCGGCCACCGTCGTGCTCGGTGCGCCCCTGCTGTGGATGCTCCTCGCGAGCCTCAAGGACCGCGACGAGCTCTACCGGCTGCCGCTCCAGTGGCTGCCCCAGCAGGCGGACCTCGCCAACTACCTCCAGGCGGCCCAGACCGTGCCGTTGGGCCGCCTGCTCGCCAACAGCATCGCGCTCACCCTCGTGGGCTCCGGGCTCAAGGTGGTGCTGGGACTGTGCTGCGCGTACGCGCTCGTCTTCCTCGACGTGCCGCTGCGTCGTGCGGTGTTCGTCCTCGTCCTCGCGACGCTGATGATCCCGCCGCAGATCACGATCATCCCGAACTACACGCTCGTCGCCGACCTGGGCTGGCTCAACACCTATCAGGGGATCCTCGTGCCCGGGCTCGCGAGCGCGTTCGGCACGTTCCTGTTCCGCCAGCACTTCCTCTCGCTGCCGCGGTCGGTGGTCGAGGCGGCCGAGCTCGACGGCGCGGGCCACTGGCGGACGCTGTGGCGGGTCGTCGTGCCCATGTCCGTGCCGACGCTCGCGGCCGTGGCGCTCGTCTCGGTCGTCACCGAGTGGAACGACTACCTGTGGCCGTTCCTCGTCGTGGACGACGCGGAGAAGATGACGCTCCCCGTCGGCCTGACCCTGCTCCAGAACATCGACGGGATGACCAACTGGGGCGTCCTGCTCGCGGCGACCGTCGTCGTCACGCTCCCGATCCTGCTCGTCTTCCTCCTGCTCCAGCGCCGGCTGGTGGCAGGGCTCACCGCAGGTGCCGTCACCGGCTGAGCCGGGCCGCGCGACCCCACACCCACCCGGCACGACCCCCGAGACCCCGCGGTGCCTCGACGAGCCGCGGCCCCACCACCGAGGAGAACCCCGTGTCCCACCCCCGCCCTGCCCCGCACCCGCGGCGCACCGCCGTCGGCGCCCTCGCCGTGCTCGCGACGGCCGCACTGGCCGCGTGCTCAGGACCCGCCGTCGGCACCGACACGTCGGCGGCCGCCGAGGCCGGGACCCTCGACGAGGTCGACTGGTCGACCGTCGAGCCCGCCTCGGAGATCACCTGGTGGAGCAACCACCCGGGTGCCTCCCAGGAGGTCGAGCAGGAGCTGATCCGCAGGTTCAACGAGGTGCACCCCGAGATCACCGTGAACCTGGTGACCGCGGGCGCCGGCTACGACGAGGTCGCGCAGCGCTTCCAGGCCGCGTCGCAGACCGACGAGCTGCCGGACCTCGTCATCGCGAGCGACGTGTGGTGGTTCCGGTACCACCTCAACGACCAGATCCTCCCGCTGGACGGCGTCTTCGAGCACCTGGACGTCGACACCGAGGACTTCGTCCCCGCGCTCTACGGTGACTACGAGTACGACGGCGCCCACTGGGCGGCCCCGTACGCGCGCTCGACGCCGCTCTTCTACTACAACAAGGACATGTGGGCCGCTGCCGGCCTCCCCGACCGGGGCCCTGAGACCTGGGACGAGCTGGGGGAGTGGAGCGAGGCCCTGCGGACCCAGGTCCCCGTCGACGGCGCGCCGATGGGCCTGGCGACCGGTCCGTCGTGGTCGGCGTGGTGGTTCCAGAACATGCTGTGGGCGCACGGTGGCCAGTACAGCGACGGGTGGGAGACGACGCTCGACACGCCCGAGGCACTCGCCGCGGGGGAGTTCGTCCACGACCTCTTCCACGGCTCGAGGATCGCGACCGTCTCGACCGACGCCAACGCGGACTTCGCCGCCGGTGTCGTCGCCTCGACGATCGGCTCGACGGGAAGCCTCACGGGCATCCTCGAGTCGGCCACCTTCGAGGTCGGGACGGCCTACCTGCCCGACGGTCCCGCGGGCTCCGGGACGCCGACCGGCGGCACCGGCCTCGCCATCCCGTCGTCGCGTACCCCCGAGCAGCAGCTCGCGGCGGCGACGTTCCTCGCATTCCTCACCGACACGGACGCGACGGCGTACTTCTCCCAGAGCACCGGGTACATGCCCGTGCGCACGTCGGCCGTCGAGTCCGACGCGATGCAGGCCGTCTACGAGCAGATGCCGCAGTTCCGCACCGCCGTCGACCAGCTCGCCGACAAGGCGCGCTCGCAGGACTGGATCCGCGTGTTCGTGCCCTCGGCCGACCAGATCCTGACCGACGCGATCGAGCAGATCGTGCTCGAGGGCACGGACCCGGAGGCCGCGTTCGCGGAGATCACGCCGCGGATCGAGACGGCGCACCGCGAGAACGTCGAGCCCTACCTGTGACGGCCGTCGTCGCCCACCGTGGTGCGTCGGCGCTCGCGCCGCAGAACACTCTCGCGGCGTTCGAGGCGGCATGGCGTGCCGGGGCGCACAGCATCGAGCTCGACGTGCGCCTCACGCGGGACGGGCACGTCGTCGTGATCCACGACGAGTCGGTCGACGCCACGACGGACGGCGCGGGAGACGTCAGCAGCATGGACCTCGCCGACCTGCGCCGGCTGGACGCGGGCTCGTGGTTCGCACCGGCGTTCGCGGGTCAGCGGGTGCCCACCTTCGACGAGGTGGTCGAGCTCCTCGTCGCGCGGCCCGGCATCGAGCTGCTGCTCGAGGTCAAGGGCGCGTGGGGCGTGGCGGACGTCCGTCGGCTCACCGAGCCGATCGCCCGGGCCGGGCTCACCGACCGCGTGGTCGCGCAGAGCTTCTGGCCCCGGACGGTGGAGGCGCTGCGCCACGCCGACCCCGCTCTGCGTCGCGGCCTGCTCGTGGCGGAGTGGGACGAGGACCTCCTCGCCCTGTGCGCGGAGCTCGACGTCGTCGCGTGCAACCCGCACGGTCGCGTGCTGCTCGACCGGCCCGGCCTCGTGACCGAGCTCCACGCGGCCGGGCTCCAGGTGATGGTCTGGACGCTCGACGAGCCGGAGCAGTGGGCGCTCGCGACGGACGCGGGTGTCGACGCGGTGATCACCGACCGTCCGGACCGGCTCGTCGGCTGGCTCGTGGGCCGCCGCGTCGCAGCCCGCGGCGCCGCGACGACCGGCGCGCTCAGGCCTCGTCGAGCTGCTGACCGAGGCTCTCGACCTGCTCACGCAGCGCGTCGAGCGCCGTCCGGAGCGCGCCGTCGGCGTCGCCGGCGGCCGCGTCGAGCTTCTGCTCGGCGTCCTGGAGCGCGGTCCGCGCGTCCGCGACGGCCTGCTCCGCCTCGGGTCCGGCGTCGTCGGCCGCGCCCTCGACCGCCGCGCGGGCCTGGTCGATCGCGGTGCCCGCGGAGGTGACCGCGTCCTCCACCTGGGCCTTCGCCTCGTCGTCGAGCGTGGCCTCGTCGAGCGTCCGTTCGAGGTCCTGGACCGAGCGGCGTGCGCCGTCCACGCCTTCCTGGACGTCCTCGCCGATGCGGTCGAGGTCGACGTCGGGCAGGTCCTGGCCCTCGCTGCACCCGGCCAGCAGGCCGGCCGTGAGCAGGGCGCAGAGGGACGGTGCGAGCAGCCGGGAGCGGGTCCGGGACGACGTGCGCATGAGACCTCCGGGGGAGCGGGGGCCTTCAGTCTGCCCGCCCGGGGGCCGCCGCGGCCACCGGGCGACGAGGGTGTGCCCGCCCGCGCGACCGGGCGGGCACACCGGGCGTCAGGCCTGGGAGACAGCCTCCTGGGCGGACTGTTCCGCCGCGCCTGCCGCCGTGCGCCGTGAGCGCACGTCCTGCAGCGACGTCCCGTAGAACGCCGCGGTCATGAGGTCCTTCAGGTCCGCGAGCATCGGCATGCGCGGGTTGGCGGGCGCGCACTGGTCCTCGTAGGAGCGCATGGCGAGGTCGTCGAGCTTGCCCATGAACGCCTGCTCGGAGACGCCCTGCGCCGCGAACGACGCCGGGATCCCGACGGCGTCGCGGAGCCGCTCCACCGCACGGGCGTAGGACTCGACGCCCTCGGCGGGCGTCGCCGCCGGGAGCCCCAGGGTCTTCGCGATCTCCTGGAACCGCTCGGGCGCGACGTAGTGCTCGTACTTCGGCCAGCTCGTGAGCTTGGTCGGGACCGTGCCGTTGTAGCGGATCACGTGCGGCAGCAGCGTCGCGTTCGTGCGGCCGTGGACCAGGTGGAACGTCGAGCCGATGGTGTGCGCCATCGCGTGCACGATGCCGAGGAAGGCGTTGCCGAACGCCATGCCGGCGATCGTCCCGGCGTTATGCATCTTCTCGCGGGCCACGACCGCCGCCTCGCCACCGACCACGGATTGCTCGAGGTTCTCGAAGATCAGCCGGATGGCCTGGAGTGCCATGCCGTCCGTGAAGTCGTTGGCGTAGACGGAGACGAACGCCTCGGTCGCGTGCGTCAAGGCGTCGAAGCCCGAGTCGGCCGCGAGCGACGCCGGCATCCGCCCGGTCAGCGCGGGGTCGATGATGGCGACCGTGGGCGTCAGCGCGTAGTCCGCGAGCGGGTACTTCACGCCGGTCCTCTGGTCGGTGATCACGGCGAACGGCGTCACCTCGGCGCCCGTGCCCGACGTGGTCGGGATGCAGACGAGCTTCGCCCTCTCGCCCAGCGTCGGGAACTTGAAGGCCCGCTTGCGCACGTCGAAGAACTTCTCGCGCATGTCCGCGAAGACGATCTCCGGGTGCTCGTAGCGCAGCCACATGACCTTCGCGGCGTCCATCGGTGAGCCGCCGCCGAGCGCGATGATCGTGTCGGGGTTGAAGTGACGCATGGCCTCGGCGCCACGGTCGACGGTCGCGATGCTCGGCTCGGGCTCGACGTCGTCGAGGATCTGCAGGGCGATCTTCTCCGGTCGGCGGCCGAGCACGTCGAGCACCTTGTCGACGAAGCCGAGCGTCGTCATGGTCGCGTCGGTGACGATCGTGACCCGGTGCACGTCCGGCATGTCCGCGAGGTAGCGGATCGCGTGGGGCTCGAAGTAGGTCTTGGCGGGGACCTTGAACCACTGCAGGTTGTTGTTGCGCCGGCCGATCCGCTTGATGTTCACCAGGTTGACCGCCGAGACGTTGTTCGAGACCGAGTTGGCGCCGTAGCTCCCGCAGCCGAGGGTGAGCGACGGGATGAACGCGTTGTAGATGTCGCCGATGCCGCCGAGCGAGGACGGCGAGTTCCAGATGACGCGGATCGCCTTGACGCGGCTGCCGAACTCCTCCGACAGCGCCTTGTCCTCGGTGTGGATCGCGGCGCTGTGCCCGAGGCCGTCGAACTCGACCATCTGCTCGGCGAGACGGATGCCGTGCTCGCGCGAGTCCGCCCGCAGGACGGCCAGCACGGGGCAGAGCTTCTCGCGCGTGAGGGGCTCGGCCGGGCCGACACCGCCGACCTCGGCGAGGATGATCGACGTCTCCTCCGGAACCGCGAACCCCGCGTGCTCGGCGATCCACTGCGGGCTCTGCCCGACGACGGACGCGTTGAGCCTCGCGCCGCTGCACGCCGCGTCCTGTGCCTCGACGCCGAAGATGAACCGCTCGAGCATGGCCTTCTCGGCGGGCGTGCAGCGGTACGCGTGCAGCACGGCGAACTCGGCCATCGCCTCGTCGTAGATCTCCGAGTCGAGGATGACGGCCTGCTCGGACGCGCACACCATCCCGTTGTCGAAGGCCTTGGAGAGGACGACGTCGTTGACCGCGCGCTTGAGCTTGGCGGTCGCCTCGATGTAGGCGGGGACGTTGCCCGCGCCGACGCCCAGCGCCGGCTTGCCGCACGAGTAGGCGGCCTTGACCATCGCGTTCCCGCCGGTCGCCAGGATGAGCGCGACGCCCGGGTGGTTCATGAGCTCGTTCGTCGCCGCGATCGACGGCTCGGAGACCCACTGGATGCAGTGTTCCGGCGCCCCGGCGGCGACGGCCGCGTCGCGCACGACGCGCGCCGCGGCGACCGAGCTCTCCTGGGCCGACGGGTGGAACGCGAAGATGATCGGGTTGCGCGTCTTGAGGGCGATCAGCGACTTGAAGATGGCGGTCGAGGTGGGGTTCGTGACAGGTGTGATGCCTGCGACGACGCCGACGGGCTCGGCGATCTCCACGATGCCGCTGAGGTCGTCGCGGCCGACGATGCCCACGGTCTTCAGGGACGCCATCGAGTTCGTGACGTGCTCGCACGCGAAGATGTTCTTGACGGCCTTGTCCTCGAAGACGCCGCGGCGGGTCTCCGCGACGGCGTGCTGGGCGAGGACCCCGTGCTGGTTGAGCGCGGCGACGGACGCCTTCCTGACGATGTGGTCGACGTCCTCCTGCGTGAAGGACGCGTACTGCGCGAGGGCCTTCGTCGCGCCGGCCACGAGAGCGTCGACGGGTGAGGTCGCGGCACGGGTCGTCGCGGGCTCGGAGGCCTTGCTGGGAACTGGACGTGCAGCCACGGGATCTCCCGATGTCTCGGCTTCGGTGGATGGGGATCTCCGTCGATCCGCTGTCCACGCTAGGAGCCGCCGCAGCGCACGACGTGTGCCAAAGGTCCCCAGGACGTCGGTCCTGACCACTTGGCACTCCTACCCCGAGAGTGCTAGAAAATGGAGCTGTAGCCGCCCGGTGCGGGCCCTCCCCACCGGGGCGTCCGTGCCCCGGACGGTCCGGGGCACCTCAGGAGGAGGTGAGTCGCGTGGCTACCCGTCTGGACCCCTTCGTGGACCCGACCCGCTGGATGGATCAGCTCCTCGGCACGTTGCGGGAGGCTCCCGGCCCCCAGGTCCCGACCATGCCGATGGACCTCTACCGCGCCGGCGACCACTACGTGATGCACGTGGACCTGCCCGGCGTGGACCCGGGCTCGGTGGACGTCAACGTCGAGGACCGCACGCTGACCATCCGCGCCGAGCGCACAGCCCGGACCGAGTCCGACGTCCAGTGGCTCGCGCGCGAGCGCGTCTCGGGGACCTACGTCCGCCAGCTCACGGTGGGCCGCGGCCTCGCCCTCGACCGGATCGAGGCCAGCTACGCGGACGGCGTGCTGACGCTCACGATCCCGGTGGCGGAGGAGGCCAGGCCCCGCCGGATCGAGATCCAGCACGCGGGCAGCAGCGCCGCCCTCGGCAGCGCGCAGCCCGAGCAGCGGCAGGTCGAGCAGGCGCAGGCCGGCTGATCGTCGGGTCGGCGGCACGGCCGTGGCCTGCACGACCACGAGCCCCGCACGACGACGAGCCCCGCACGACGACGAGGCCCGCACGACGACGAGGCCCGGTCCGCTGCGCGGACCGGGCCTCGTGCTGCTCAGGTCGTCGTGCCGGCGATGTGCTCGCTCAGCTGACGTCGCCGCGCCAGGCACCGGTCTCGGTGCCGCGCGCCTCGATGAACTCCTTGAACCGCTTGAGGTCGCCCTTCACCTGGGCGTCATCGACGCCGACGACGGCACCGACCTTCTCGACCAGCGACTCCGTCTCCCAGTCGATCTGCACCATGATCCGCGTGGTCGTGTCGCTGAGCCGGTGGAAGGTGACGACGCCCGCATGGGTCTTGCCGTCGATGCTCTTCCACGCCACCCGCTCGTCGGGGTGCTGCTCGGTGATCTCGGCGTCGAACTCGCGCTCGACCCCGCCGATCTTCGTCCGCCAGTGCGTCAGCGTGTCGCCGATCTGCGTGATCGACTCGACGCCGCCCATGAACTGGGGGAACGACTCGAACTGCGTCCACTGGTTGTAGACGGTCGTGACCGGGACGTCGACGTCGATGGACTGCTCGATCGTGGGCACGGAGTACCTCCTGCGTCCTGTGTGTCGGTGATCTCTCGGGCTCTGCCACCGTAGGTCGGTCCACGCCGGGGCGCGCGGCGACGGTGACCGCCTCGCCCGGGACGGCGGCCGGCGGTCGCGCGAACGGGTGAACTTGCCCCGCGTCGCGCGTCGGGCTTTGCGCCGATGTCCGGATTGTGTGACCCTGTCCATGTCAGCGAGAAGGGCAAACCCACCGCGAGGTGGGGACGCAAAGCCACGGGACCCCAGAGGTCGGCCGGGCTCACCGAACGACGAAGGAGTTGCACATGTCCCCTCAGATGTCTGCTTCCACCACCCGCACCGAGGCGCCTGGCGCGCTCCTGACCCCGTCCGAGGTCGCGAGCATGTTCCGGGTCGACCCGAAGACGGTCACGCGCTGGGCGAAGGCCGGCAAGCTCTCGGCGATCCGCACGCTCGGCGGGCACCGTCGGTACAGCGAGGCCGAGGTGCGCAGCCTGCTCAACGGCGTGCCGCAGCCGCGCGACAGCGAGGACTGAGCACCACCCGCAGCACCGAGCGACCCGCACGGTCGCGACGAAGGCCCCGCCGGCTCACGCCGCGCGGGGCCTTCATCGTCCAGGCCGTCGTCGTCCAGGCCTCGTCGTCCGGGCGTTCGTCGTACATCCCTTGCCGTCCGGGCATGCCGACGGCCCTCGCGGCACGTGCGGCCGGAGGGGTGGTGGGGCGGGACCCGTCAGAAGACGAACCGCCTCGGCGTCCGGTCGACCCGCAGCGCCTGGGCCGCCGCCGCGAGCAGCGCGCGCGTCGGCGCGACGGCGTAGCCCGGTCGCGTCATCGCGAAACCGTCGGGGTGGACGTGCTCGGAGCGCAGCGAAGGCGCCTCGCCGCGGGCGCGCCGGTCGAGCTCCTCCGCCGCCTTCTCGACGAGGCGGTCGACGGCCTCGGGCCGGAAGCCGCGGCGCACGGCCGTCGTCGGCAGCGCCGCCAGGGCGGCGCGCAGCTCGGCCCCCGTGCGCAGCGGGGCGACGCCTGCGGGCGCCGCCGTCGCGCCCACCTCGGGAGCCGCCGGTCGGACGCTCGCGCTGAAGCCTGCGGGACGGACTGCGCCGCCCGTGAGATCGGTCATGGGGTGTTCCTTCGTCGTCGAAGATCACGCACTCACCGGGACCATCGACCTCCATGGGCGCGGGCTTGACCACCCGGACGGGTGGACTTCGCCGACCTGCGCCGGCTCAGCCCTGCCGAGCGAGCCGCTCGAGCCCGTCCAGCACGAGGTCGAGGCCGAACTCGAACTCGGTCTGGTCGTCGCACCAGCCCAGCGTGGAGCCCGGCTCGTCGTGGGCGACCTCCGAGAACATCGCGACGAGGTGGGGGATGTGCGGCGCGATCTGCGCGAGGACGGCCTCCGCCTCGGCGTCGCCGCCCTCCGGCTCGCCCAGCTCCTGCGTGAACCCGTGGACGCGGCTGCCCAGGGCGTGCAGCCCGTGGTGGACGAGGTCCCAGGAGAACCCTCCGGCGCGCATGAGCGCGACGATGCCGTCGACGTGCCGGGCGGCCGAGAGCGTCATGGCGTTCCGGGCCTCCATGACCTGGGGTGTCCAGCGGTGCCGCAGCATGACGGTGCGCGCGGCGAGGATCCGTGCGCGCACGGCCGGCTGCCAGTCCCGGGGGTCGGCGAGGTCCGGAGGCTCGAGACGGGAGACGGCGTCCAGCATCTCGTCGAGGACGAGCTCGAGCGCCCCGTCGAGGATGCCGTCCTTCCCCCGCACGTGGTGGTACAGCGACATGGCCTCGACGCCGAGCTCCTCGGCCAGGCGCCGCATCGTGAGTGCCTCGACCCCGTGCTCGTCGGCGATGGCCACGGCGCGACGCAGCACGGCGTCGCGCGTGAGGCGGGTACGACGTCGCGTCGCGTCTGTCGTCTCGACCATGCCACCTCCTCTCGGTCCCCACCTTCTCATCTGCGTCGCCGCGATCTCGGCACCGTCAGGGTGTTGACGGCGGGGTGCGCTGCTTCTACCTTACAACGTAAGCCTTACGTCGTAAGGACGTTCAGGAGGCGCCCTCGGCGCCGGGGAAGGGGACGACATGACCACCTCGCAGGCGCAGGAGCACCGGCCCGACCGTGTGCGCCGTGCCGCGGCCACGCCGCTCATGCGTGCCGCCGTGCACCACCGGTTCGGCGGGCCCGAGGTCGTGGGGGTCGAGTCCGTGCCGCGGCCGGTGCCTGGCCCGCGGGACCTCCTGGTCAGGGTCCACGCGTCGGACGTCAGCGTCGCCGACCACCGCATGCGGGCCCGCGACCTGCCGCGCGGCTTCGCGCTCGTCGCGCCCTTCCTCCTGGGCCTGCGCGCACCGCGCCGGACCGTGCTCGGCATGGAGGCGGCGGGCGTGGTCGAGGCGGTCGGCGCCGAGGTGCGCGACTACCGCCCGGGGGACCGGGTCGCGGCGGCCACCGGCGCGTACTTCGGCGGTCACGCCGAGTACGCCCTCGTCCGCGCCGACCAGGCGGTCACGCGGGTGCCCGACGACATGGGGTTCGAGGACGCGGTCGCCCTCGTCTTCGGCGGCGCCACGGCGATGGCCTTCCTTCGTGCCGGGCGGGTCGGTCCGGGCAGCGAGGTCCTCGTCAACGGGGCGTCGGGCGCGGTCGGCGTCATGGCGGTGCAGCTCGCGAAGCACCTCGGCGCGCGTGTCACCGGCGTCTGCAGCGGGCGCAACGTCGAGCTGGTCCGCAGCCTCGGTGCCGACGTCGTCGTCGACCACGAGATCGAGGACTTCGCTGCGCGCGGCGAGACGTACGACGTCGTCGTCGAGTGCGTCGGCAACGCGTCGTTCCGACGCGTCCGGCCGCTGATCCGGCCGGGCGGCTCGCTCCTGGTCGTCGTCGGCGCCCTGGGGGACCTGCTCCTGGCGCCGTGGCGCCGGTGGCGCAGCGGCATCCGGGTGGTCGGGGGAGACCTCGGGTGGAGGTCCGAGGACCTGGCCCTGCTCGTGCGGCTCGCGGACGAGGCGACGATCCGCCCCGTGGTCGACCGCACGTACGGGCTGGACGACGTCGTCGAGGCGCACCGCTACGTCGACACCGGGCGCAAGCGCGGCGCCGTCGTGCTCCGCGTCCGCGACGAGGCCCCGACCGCCTGACGGCGATCTGACGGACGGGTTGCACGACGAAGCCCCGGCCACCATCGGTGGACCGGGGCTCGCTGTGTGCTGGGTGCCCGCGGCAGTGTTCTGCGTCAGGACATAGGAAACGCAT
>NZ_JACVQL010000159.1 GCF_019733465.1 Actinotalea ferrariae
GTTGCGCACGCCATGCGTGCGCAACCCTTCCTCGTCCAGCCTGCGCGGCGCAGCGCGCGGTACCGCTGCCCGTCCGTGCGCGCTCGTCGCTGTGTTGAAGACTTCGTCACGCCAGGCGCTACCAAGTCTTCGTCGAGCGTCAGATGCCGCCCGCCGCCGCCCGCCGAGCCCTGCCGCTGCCTGTCGTCTGTCGCGAGGGGCGTCTGGCACGCGACGCTGCCGCCCTATTCGCGCGGGAGCGTCGGAAGTGCAGGTCAGGGGCGCGGGTAGCGGTCCGGGCCGTTCGAGCGGACGACGAGGACGGCGGGCGGTCGCCCCCCGGTGCGCAGGTGGTCGAGCACGAGGCGCTCGTGCGGGACGACGTCGTCGGGCAGGTCGTCGAGCGGGAACCACGCCATCT
The DNA here is from genome assembly GCF_019733465.1 of Actinotalea ferrariae. Lineage (GTDB taxonomy): Bacteria > Actinomycetota > Actinomycetes > Actinomycetales > Cellulomonadaceae > Actinotalea > Actinotalea ferrariae_A. The sequence goes on from NZ_JACVQL010000159.1 coordinate 401, forward strand.
CGGCGGCGTTGGTCGGCTCGGCGATCCGCGGCTCGCCGGCCCACCGGCGGGTCTCGAAGAAGACGTCGCACCGCTGCTCGACGGCGGGTCCGCCCGGCTCGAACCGGTGCAGGGTCGTGAGGGGCACCAGATCGGACGGCTCGATCCCGACGGCGCCCTCCTCGTGCGCCTCGCGGACGGCAGCGTCGACGACCGACTCGCCGGCGTCGACGTGCCCGGCGAGCAGCCCCCACAGGCCGTCCATGTACCCGGTCCCACGGCGGCGCTGGAGCAGCACCTCGTCCTGACGCCGGAGCACGACGTACGACGCCGCGACGAGCAGGGTCCGTCCGGGCGTCATCGCTGCACTGCTCACGGCGGCCACGGTACGGGGCGGCGCGGCTGCGTCAGACCGGTTCGTCGTCCGTGGTGAAGCCGATGACCTTGTGGCTGCCGTCGCAGTAGGGCTTGATGCCCGACGCGCCGCAGCGGCACAGCGCCACGGTCCGACGGCGGCGCGGGGCCGGCTGGCCGCTCGCAAGCATGATCTCGACGTCGCCGCGCACGAGCAGGGGGCCGTTGGGGCACGCGGTGATGCTCGCCCAGCCGGCCTTCTCGCCGGGCGCGCCGGATGCGCCGGGCACAGCGGCGTCGTCGGGCGGGCAGCAGGCGTCCGTGGTGTCGTCCGGCTCGCGACGGCGGCCTGAGCGGATCTCGCTGATGGTCATCCCAGGAGTCAACCGCGCGCCGGACCGCGTCGCGCGGCGAGCGGGCGCCCGCACCGCGCCCCGCGCCCTGAACGGCGACGATCATGCTCCGGATGCGGGGGGCGGCGACCGGTGCGAGCCTGGCGGCCGGGCGCCTCAGGCGGCGCCCGGCGTCGTCGCGCCGTGACCTGCCCGACGTCGACGCACCCGACGAGGAGAGCACGCATGCGACGACCCGCCGCCCGAGGCCCGCTGAGCACCGCCCTGCTGGAGACGCTGACGACCGACCCCGCGTCCGCGCCGTCCCTGACCGCGCTGCAGGGCGCCGCCGAGCGCGCCGTGCGCGACACCGACGACGTCCTCGCCGACGAGGACGTCCAGCTCTCCCTCGTGGTGCTCTACGAGCTCGCCTACCGCGGCGTCGACGGCGTGCACGACGACTGGGAGTGGCACCCGGACCTGCTGCGCGTGCGGGCCACGCTCGAGGCGCCCTTCGAGGCGGCGATCCGCGCGCTCGTCCCCGTGCCGCGAACGGACGCGCGCTCGGCCCACGAGGTCGCCGAGGCGCTGTTCGCGCTGACCGCGGCGGACGACGGGCCCAGCGTCTCGTCGTACATCGCGAAGAAGGCGACCGACACCCAGCTGCGCGAGTTCCTCGTGCACCGCTCGATCTACCACCTCAAGGAGGCGGACCCGCACAGCTGGGCGCTGCCCCGGCTCAGCGGCCGCGCGAAGTCCGCGCTCATCGAGATCCAGACCGACGAGTACGGCGGTGGCCGGCCCGGGCACATCCACTCCGAGCTGTTCGCACGGACGCTGCGCGCGATGGGTCTCGACGACACCGACGGCGCCTACCTCGACCTCGTCCCCGCGCCCACGCTGGCGTCCGTCAACATGATGAGCCTGTTCGGCCTCCACCGGCGCCTGCGCGGCGCGATCACCGGGCACCTCGCCGCCTTCGAGATGACGTCGTCGATCCCGTGCCGCAAGTACGCCAACGGCTTCCGCCGCCTCGGCTACGGCGAGGACGTCACGCTGTACTTCGACGAGCACGTGGAGGCCGACGCCGTCCACGAGCAGATCGCGGGACGCGACCTCGCGGGCGCGCTCGCCGAGTCCGAGCCCGAGGTGCGCGACGACGTGCTGTGGGGCGCCGCGGCCTACCTCGCGGTCGACGGCCTCGCGGGCGCCCAGATGCTCGAGGCGTGGCAGGCGGGTCGCACGGCGCTGCGCCGGCCGGTCAGCCTCGCGGCCTGACGGGCCGAGCCCGCCGTCGGCCCGGTGATCGTGGAGACTCCGCACCGCCTGCCGTGACCCGCGCTCCACGATCAGCCCCGGCCGCGTGTGATGGCCGGGGCGGCGGCGGCGTGGGTCAGCGCAGCAGCCGGGCGCGGGCCGCGCCGAGCGCGTCGGCGTCGGCCAGCCAGCCGCGCGCGCCCTGCCCGGTGCACGAC
>NZ_JACVQL010000016.1 GCF_019733465.1 Actinotalea ferrariae
AGCCGGCGCTCGCGGCGAGCGCCACGAGACCCGCCGCGACGGCGACGAGGGCGGCCACGTCGCGGCGCCGCAGCCGCGCGCCGAGCACGAGGGACGCGCCGACGGCGGCCACCGCGAGGCTCGAGGCCCGACCGCCCTGGACGACGAAGAGGGGCAGCGTGCGCAGCGCCCAGAAGGACAGGAGGAAGCCGGCCGCCATGAGGGCGAGCGCGACGAGGTACGAGCGGTGGGCCGCCAGCCGCACGAGCAGCTTGGCGTCCAGCCCCGGCCGCACGGCCACCCGCCGCGCCGCACGCGCCTGCAGCACCGTCGCCGCGCCGCTGCACACCGCGGCCGCGAGCACGGCGATCAGTCCTGCGGTCATGCCGTCTCCTCACGAGTGCCGGGGCGCCGCTGGGTCAGGCGTCGGCAGGTGTCGGCAGGCGTCGGCAAGGCGTCGGCCGGCCGTCGCCGTCACGGCGCGGCGTCACGCCGCCGTCCGCGGCACGCGTGCGGGGACACGATGCCAGGACCCCGCGCGGACCGCCGCCCGGACCGCCGCCCGGCGGCGACGACCTACGCTGGCGCCCATGCCGACCGGTCACCGTCCCACGTCCGTCGACGCCGTCCTCGCGCAGCTCCGGGCGGACCCGGGCCGGCCCCGGCTCACCTGGTACGGACCGTCCGGCGAGCGCGTCGAGCTCTCGGGCCACGTGCTCGACAACTGGGTGTCGAAGATCGCCAACCTCCTGGTCGAGGAGCTCGACGCGGGGCCGGGGACGGTCGTCGCGCTCGACCTGCCGACCCACTGGCGCACCGTCACCTGGGCGCTCGCGGCGTGGCGGGTGGGGGCGTGCGTCGCGCTCGGCCGGACGGCGACGCCCGCCGCGGCCGTCGTGACGGCCACGCCCGAGCGGCACCCGGACGCGCGCGACGTCGTCGCGGTCGCCCTGCCCGCCCTCTCCCGGTCGTTCGACGGGACGCTCCCGCCCGGCGCGGTCGACGCGGCGTCCGGGGTCATGACCTACGGGGACGTGCTCGTGTGGGCGCCACCGACGGACCCGGCGCAGCCTGCCGTCGAGCTCGGTGCCGAGGGGCCGGGGGTCGGTGCGGGGACGACGACCGTGACGCACGGCGAGCTCGTCGCCTGGGCGACGGCCGGTGCGCAGCGCGTGACCGGGCCGGAGGGCGCGACGGGGTCCGCGGGCTCGGGCCTGCCCGCTCGCGTGCTGGTCGAGTCGGACGGCACCGGCTCCGCGGCCGACGACCTCCGGACCGTGCTCGGGGTGCTCGCGGCCGACGGCTCCGTCGTCCTGTGCGCACCCGAGGTCACGCGCGAGCTCGCCGCCGACCCCGGACGCCGCGAGCGGCTCCGCGCGACGGAGCGGGTGACCGTCGACGCGCGCGACGGCGCCTGACGGACGACCGTCAGGGCGCCGCGGTGCGCGGGGTCACGGCACGTCCGCCTGGACGAGCCGTCCGCGACCCCTCGCGCTGAGCGGCCCGTCGTCCGCGGGGGCGAACGCGGCCTCCCCGGGCCCGAGCGTGAGCGAGCCGTCGCCCACGGAGTCGAGCGTCACGTGGCCCTCGAGGCACACGAGCACGCGCGGCCCGCGACCGGGGAGCGGGTGCTCACGGCCGCTCGTCACCGTCGTGACCGACAGCTCGAAGTCGTCGACGGGCGCGTAGTAGACCTTCGTCGCCCCGTAGAACACCTCCGGCCCGACGCGGATCGGCGGCGCGGCGACGTAGTCCACGTTGGCCAGCAGCTCGGGGATGTCGACGTGCTTGCGCGTGAGCCCCGCCCGGAGCACGTTGTCCGAGTTCGCCATGACCTCGACACCGAGGCCCTTGAGGTACGCGTGCACACCGCCCGCGGGCACGAAGAGCGCGTCACCCGGCTCGAGCGTCACCGGGTTGAGGAGCAGCGAGGTGACGGCGCCGGGGTCCCCCGGGTACGCGTCCGCGAGCTGCACGACGGTGCGGTCGGCGCGGGGCGAGGGCGAGCCGTCCACCAGACGGAGGCGGCAGGCGTCCGCGACGGTCTGCACCTCGTCCTCGCTCGGCCGCAGCTCCGGCTCGAGCAGGCTGCGGAAGGCCGCCCGGATCCCCTCGTAGGTCGGCTCGGCCACGAGGACCTCGTGCAGCCGCTTCGCGAGCGGCGCGTCGATCCCGGCCATGAGCTCGGCGGCGCGGCGCGGCGCCCGGAACCCGCACAGCGCCTCGAAGCGGGTGAGCGCGTAGAGCAGCTCGGGCTTGTGGTTCCGGTCGCGGTAGTTGCGGCGCGGGTCGTCGCGTCCCAGCCCGGCGGCCTCCTCGGCGGCGAACCCCTCGCGGGCCCGGTCGACGCTCGGGTGGACCTGGAGGGACAGGGGGCGCTCGGGAGCCACGAGCTTGAGGAGGTACGGCAGCGAGGGCCCGAACCGCGCGAGGACGCTGGCCCCGAGCATCCGCTCGGGGTCGTCGGCGATGGCCTGGTCGAGCGCCACCGGCCCGTGGTCGTCCTGCAGGACCGAGGGGCTCGCCGGGTGGGCGCCGAACCACAGCTCCGCGACGGGGTCGGCCTGGACCGGCTGGCCGAGCAGGCGCGGGATGGCTGATCTCGAGCCCCATGCGTAGCTCCGGACGTGCCCCTGCAGCCGTAGCACCGACCCACCCACCTCCCCCGTGGGTGCGCCCCGCGCACCCCTCCGCGCCCGGGAGGACCCGACCGCGCTGGCGACTCTACCGACGGACCCGCCGCGAACGGTGTGATCGGCGCGCCCGGATTGGTGTGATTCGTCCCGTCGTGCCGACGGGGCCGTGCCGGGCCGGCTCAGAACCACCCGACGACGTGCCGATGACCTCCCCGGGACCCGGGAGCCGGACGGCTAGCGTGGCTCCACCCCTTGCCGCCCCACCACCCGAGGTACGCCATGCCCGCCACCCGTCGCCGGACGGTCGTCGTCGCCGCGGCGGTGGTGGGTCTGCTCGTGGTCGCGGCGGTCGCCGTGTGGTGGGGGTCGCGCGACCGGGGAGCGCCGCAGGCGGCCGACCCGACACCCAGCGCGTCGGAGCCGGCCTCGGATGCCACCGCGACGCCGGTCGACGAGCCCACGGCCTCCCCCACGCCCTCCGGGCCCGCACCGGCGCCGGCGCCGGTGAACCCCCCGCCTGCCGAGGGGGTGCCGCCGACCGAGGAGCCGGCGCCCGTCACCCCTGGCACGACCGCGGTGACCCTGACCTTCTGGGGTCACGACCCCGCGACCGGCACCGTCCAGGTCGGCGGCTACGCCGACGTGGTGGAGGCCGACGGGCAGTGCGAGCTCGTGCTGGTCCGCGGTTCGAGCGTCCTGACGGCCTCCGCACCCGGGACGCCCGACGCGACGACGACGAGCTGCGGGACACTTGCTGCCGGAGGGCCGGACCTCGTCCCCGGGACGTGGTCGGCGACACTGAGCTACCGGTCCCCGCGGACGGCCGGCAGCTCCTCCCCCGTGACGATCGAGGTGCCGTGATGAAGACCGACCGACGACGGACGTCCACGAGGGACGCGCTCCGCCGAGCGGTGGTGGTCGCGCTCGGCGCGGCGCTGCTCGCCGTCGGCCTGCCGACCTCGCCTCCGCCGGCGTCCGCCGCGGACCTGGGTCAGTTCGACCCGGGGTACCTCATCAGCGACCGGATCTTCTACGACTCGGCGACCATGGACGCCGCATCGATCCAGGCGTTCCTCCAGCAGCGGGCGCCGTCGTGCGTCGCGGGCCCCGACGGCACGCCGTGCCTCAAGAACTACCGGCAGGCGACGGCCTCGCGCGCACCCGACGCCAAGTGCCCCGGCGGGTACGCGGGTGCGGCCGACGAGCGCGCGTCGGACATCATCGCCAAGGTCGCAGCCGCGTGCGGCATCAACCCCCGCGTGATCCTCGTGATGCTCCAGAAGGAGCAGGGCCTGGTGACCGGCTCGGGCTCCAACCTGTACGCCAACCGCTACCGCAGCGCGATGGGCTACGGCTGCCCGGACACCGCGGCCTGCGACGCCCAGTACTACGGCTTCTTCAACCAGGTGTACTCGGCGGCGGCCCAGCTGAAGAACTACGCGCTCAACCCGACGCGCTACAGCCACAAGGCGGGCGCCACCAACAACGTCCGCTTCCACCCCAACGCGGCGTGCGGCTCGAGCGCCGTCTTCATCCGCAACCAGGCGACCGCGAGCCTGTACAACTACACGCCGTACCAGCCCAACGCCGCAGCGCTCGCGGCGGGGTACGGCACGGGCGACAGCTGCTCCGCCTACGGCAACCGGAACTTCTACAGCTACTTCACCGACTGGTTCGGCAAGCCCACCGGTGTCCCGCCCATCGGCTTCCTGGACGAGGTCACGGTGAGCTCGCGCAGCGTCACGGCCTCGGGCTGGGCGATCGACCCCGACACGCGCGGGCCGATCTCCGTCCACATGTACGTCGACAACGGCTCCCAGGCGTTCGTCGCCAACGGCTCCCGCCCTGACGTCGACGCGGTCTACCGGATGGGCCCCGACCACGGCTACATCGCCACGATGCCTGCCGAGGCCGGCAGCCGCCGGGTGTGCGTGTACGCCATCGACGAGGACGGCGGCTCCGGCAACACGGGCCTGGGCTGCCGGACGGTCAAGGTGCCGAGCCTGCCGCGCGGCGTCATCGACACCGTCACCACGACCCCGGACTCGATCACCGTGGTGGGCTGGGCGATGGACCCGGACACGCCGGACCCGATCCCGGTCCACATGTACGTGGACGGCACGTCCGCCGGCTTCGTGGCCGACCAGTCGCGCCCCGACCTCGTACCGTTCTTCGGCAACGGCGACCGTCACGGGTTCACGGCCACGATGCCCGCCACGCCGGGCGACCACTCGGTCTGCCTGTGGGCGATCAAGCCCGCACCGTCCGAGAACGTCCGGCTCGGCTGCCGCACCGTGACGGTGCGGAACCAGACCCCGATCGGCTGGATCGACTCCGTCACGGCGACGGGCGACGCGGTCACCGCCAAGGGCTGGGCGCTCGACCCCGACACGGACCAGCCGGTCGCGGTGCACATGTACGTCGACGGGGCGTCCGCCGGCTACACGGCGGACGGCGACCGTCCCGACATCGGCGCGATCTTCGGCAAGGGCGACAAGCACGGGTTCACCGCCACGATGCCCGCGACCCCGGGGCCGCACACCGTCTGCCTCTACGCGATCAACGCCTCCCCGGGCCCGAACACCCCCATGGGCTGCCGGACCGTCACCGTCCGCAACAACGAGCCCCTCGGGTGGATCGACTCGGTCGCGGCGACGGCCACCTCGGTCACCGCGACGGGGTGGGCCCTGGACCCCGACACGGACCAGCCGATCGCGGTCCACATGTACGTCGACGGCGTCTCGTCCGGCCACACCGCCGACGGCAGCCGGCCCGACATCGCCGCGAAGTACGGGCTGGGTGACCGCCACGGCTACAGCGCGACGGTGCCCGCCGGCCCGGGGCGGCACACCGTCTGCCTCTACGCCATCAACACGACGCCCGGCGCGAACACGAACCTCGGGTGCAGGTCCGTGACGGTCGTCGCCGACGCGTCCCCGATCGGCTGGATCGACTCGGTCAGCGCGACGAGCGGCTCCGTCACGGCCAGCGGGTGGGCGCTGGACCCGGACACGGACCAGCCGATCAACGTCCACATGTACGTCGACGGCGTCTCCGCGGGGTTCATCGCCGACACGCCCCGGCCCGACATCCAGGCCCTCTTCGGCAAGGGCGAGCGGCACGGCTTCACGACGACGATGCCGGCCGCGGCCGGGAGCCGCTCCGTGTGCCTGTTCGCCATCAACACGGGGACGGCACCGCACACCCCGATGGGCTGCCGCACGGTGACGGTCCCGTGAGCGCGTCGCCGGCCGACGCGCTGCGGCGCACGACCGACCGGGCGCGGGGCCTCGTGGCCCGCGGCCTGAGCCGGTCGGCAGCGGCGGTCGACCTCCTCGAGATGGCCGGCGCGCACACGCTCGCCGACCGGCTCGACCGGCGGCGCGCCGGCGGTGAGGTCGTGGCCCTCCGGCTGCCGGCCGACGTGCACGACGTGCGCTCGCACCGGGTCAAGGCGCTGCGCCGCGCGGGGACCGACCAGTGCGTCGAGGCGTTCCACCAGGGCGGGTGGTGGGGCTACGAGCGGCCGCTGCCGGACGTCTTCCTCGCCACGCTGCGCGGCGCACCCGGCGTCGTGCTCGACGTCGGCGCGAACACCGGCGTGTACTCGCTCATCGCCTCGACCGTCCGGGGCGCCTCCGTGCACGCGTTCGAGGCGTTCCCGCCGGTGGCCGCCCTCCTGCGCGAGAACCTCGCGCTCAACCGGACCTCCGCGAGGGTCACCGTGGTCGACCGCGCGGTGTCCGACTCCGAGGGCTCGATCGAGCTCTTCGTGCCGCCCGACTCGGGCCTCGTCGAGACCAGCAGCTCGATCGACGCCGGGTTCAAGGAGGGCAGCACCCCGATCACGGTCCCGACGGTGACGCTCGACGCGTACTGGACCTCGCTGGGTCGGCCGCCCGTGACGCTCGTCAAGATCGACGTCGAGGGCGCGGAGCACCGCGTGCTCGCGGGCGCGCACGAGCTCGTGGGCCGCGCGCGTCCCGTGCTCTTCCTCGAGGTCCTCCCGGGCGCGCACTTCGAGGACCTGGAGGTCTTCCTCGGACGGCACGGTCTCGTCGACGTGCGGCTGAGCCAGTGGGAGGCCGTCGTCGGTGACGCGGTCATCCACCACGGGCTCGCGTGGAACCACGCGTTCGTCCCGGCCGAGCGGCTCGAGGAGTTCCTCGCCCCGCTCCCGCGCCTCGGGCTGAAGGTCACCCGGCTCGACGGCTGACGGCGGCGGTGCCGCCATGCGGCACACTTGACCTCCATGCGCGGAATCATCCTGGCCGGCGGGTCCGGCACCCGACTCCACCCGATCACGCTCGGCGTCAGCAAGCAGCTGGTGCCGGTCTACGACAAGCCGATGATCTACTACCCGCTGTCGACGCTGATCGCCTCGGGGATCCGCGACATCCTCGTGATCACGACACCGCACGACGCCGAGCAGTTCCACCGCCTCCTCGGCGACGGCTCGCAGTTCGGCGTCTCCCTCAGCTACACCGTCCAGGAGCAGCCCAACGGCCTGGCTCAGGCGTTCGTCCTCGGGGCCGACTTCCTCGGGCAGGAGTCCGCGGCTCTCGTCCTGGGCGACAACATCTTCTACGGCCCGGGGCTCGGCAGCCGCCTGTCGCGCTTCTCCGAGATCGACGGCGGCGCGGTCTTCGCCTACCGCGTCGCGGACCCGACGGCGTACGGCGTGGTCGAGTTCGACGACTCCGGTCGCGCGCTCTCGCTCGAGGAGAAGCCCGCGAACCCGCGCTCCCACTACGCGGTGCCGGGCCTCTACTTCTACGACAACGACGTGGTCGCGATCGCACGCGACCTCGAGCCGTCGGCGCGCGGCGAGTACGAGATCACCGACGTCAACCGCGCGTACCTCGAGCAGGGGCGCCTCCAGGTGGAGGTTCTGCCGCGAGGGACCGCGTGGCTCGACACGGGCACGTTCGACTCGCTGCTCGAGGCGTCGGACTACGTCCGGACCATCGAGCACCGCCAGGGCCTCAAGGTGGGCTGCCCCGAGGAGCTGGCCTGGCGCCGTGGCTTCCTGAGCGACGACGAGCTGCGCACGCGCGCCGAGGGCCTCGTGAAGTCCGGTTACGGCGCGTACCTGCTGGGCCTGCTCGACGAGTGAGGTCCCGGGCCGCACCCGGGCCTGCGGGTAGGATTCCCCGCGGGTCCGGGCCGCGACGCACCGACGATCGTGCCCGCCGGGCCTGCAGCTGACCGCAGTCGTCCCACCTGGCCACCCGCGCACCGCCGTGCCCGCCCCGCCGTCCGTCGGCGCGGCACACACCCGAAGAGACGCCACCACCCGCAGTCTGGAGCCCGCTCGACCATGGACTGGATCCCCGTCAACGACCTGTCCCGCGCGCTGTCCGGTCAGGCGGACGCGATCCAGGAGGTCGTCGCGCGCGTCGTCGGCTCCGGGTGGCTCGTCCAGGGCCCCGAGCACCGGGCGTTCCAGGACGAGCTCGCGGCCTTCCTCGGCGTCGACCACGCCCTGGGCGTGGCGAGCGGGACGGACGCGCTCGAGCTGGCCCTGCGGGCGACGGCGCCCGCCGACCGGCCCGTCGTCCTCACCGCGGCGAACTGCGGCGGCTACACGACCACGGCCGCCCGCCGCGCCGGCCTGCGGGTCCGGTACGCGGACGTCGACCCCGAGTCGCTGCTGCTCACCGCCGCGACGGTGGAGGCGGCGCTCGACGACACCGTGGGCGTCGTCGTCGTCACGCACCTGTACGGGCGGACCGCCGACGTCGCGCCGGTCGTCGAGCTGTGCCACGCGCGCGGCATCCGGGTGGTCGAGGACTGCGCCCAGTCGCTCGGCGCGACCCTCCCGGCCGGTCGGGCCGGGTCCTTCGGCGACGCGGCGACGTTCTCCTTCTACCCGACCAAGAACCTCGGCGCCCTCGGCGACGGGGGCGCGGTCGCGACCCGGTCGGACGAGGTCGCGACCGTGGTCCAGGAGCTGCGGCAGTACGGCTGGACCTCCAAGTACACGATCACGCGCGACGGCGGCCGCAACTCGCGGCTCGACGAGCTCCAGGCGGCGCTGCTCCGTCACCGCCTGCCCCAGCTCGAGGGCTGGAACGCCCGCCGCCGGGAGATCATCGGGCACTACGCCGACCACGCCCCCGCGTCGGTCCGGGTGCTGCCCGCGCCGGACGAGTCGCACGCCGGCCACCTCGCGGTCGTCGTCGTCGAGGACCGCGCCCGCCTGCAGGAGCACCTCGCGGGCCTCGGCGTCCGCACCGACGTCCACTACCCCGTGCCGGACCACCGGCAGCCCGCGGTCGCGGACGAGTACCGGGGGCTGACGCTGCCGGTCACCGAGCAGGCCGCGGACCGCGTGCTGTCGCTGCCGGTGTTCCCCGAGCTGACCGACCTCGAGGTGGAGCGGGTGGGCCGTGCCCTCGCTTCCTTCTGACGACGCGCTCGCGGTCCCTCGCGGCAGCACGACGATCCGCTACTCGGTCGTCGTCCCCGTCTACACCAACGAGGGGACCCTGGCCGAGCTCCTCGAGCGGCTGTGCGCGATCTCGGAGCGCCTCGGCGGAGGGCTCGAGGCGGTGCTCGTCGTCGACGGCTCCCCCGACTCGTCGCTCGAGGTGCTCCGCGAGCTGCTCCCCCGCACCCCGCTGCCCAGCAGGCTCCTCGTGCACGCCCGCAACTTCGGCTCGTTCGCCGCGATCCGGACGGGCATGGCGGCGGCGCGCGGCGAGTACGTCGGGGTGATGGCCGCCGACCTCCAGGAGCCGCCGGAGCTCATGGAGGCGTTCTTCGCCCGGCTCCGGACCGGCGAGGTCGACGTCGTCGTCGGGCGCCGTGAGTCGCGCGACGACCCGGCCCTCTCGGCCCTCATGTCGCGGGTCTTCTGGTGGCTGTACCGCAAGGCGATCAACCCGGAGTTCCCGCCCGGCGGCGTCGACGTCTTCGGGTGCACACGCGAGGTGGCGCTGCGCCTGCTCTCCCTCAACGAGGCGCACTCGAGCCTCGTCGGGCTCCTCTACTGGGTGGGGTACCGGCGCGAGGAGGTGCCGTACTCGCGCCTCGCCCGCACCTCGGGCCGGTCCGGCTGGACCCTGCGCAAGCGCGTGCGCTACCTGCTCGACAGCGTCTTCTCGTTCACCGACATCCCGATCACGATGCTCAGCACCGTCGGCGCCGCGGGGGCGGCGCTGACCGCCCTGGTCGCCGTCGTCGTCTTCGTCGGGTGGGCCACGGGCCGCATCACCGAGACCGGCTACACGCCGCTCATGCTGACGATCCTCTTCTCGACGTTCTCGATGCTGTCGGCGCTCGGCATCGTCGGCTCGTACGTCTGGCGCGCGTTCGAGAACAGCAAGCAGCGGCCCGGGTCGATCGCGCGCACCATGGAGACGTTCCATGCCGACGACTGACCAGATGCGCCCCGTGCGGTCCGCCGGGTGGCGTTTCGTGCTCGTCGGCGGCCTGAACACGCTCGTCACCGGGATCGCCCTGTCGCTCCTCAGCACCGTGATCGACCCCCGCGTCGCGTACACGGTCGTGTTCGCCGCAGGCATCGCCTTCTCGACCGCCATGGCCGGCCGCTTCGTCAACGGCGTCCCCATGACGCGCCGGCAGACGGTCCTCTACGTCCTGATGTACGTCGCCGTGTACCTCGTGGGCGTCGCCGTCCTGTGGGTCGCCGCCGGGCTCGGCATGCCGGACGTCGCGAGCGGCCTCGTCGTCCTCGTCACCGCGCCGCTGACGTTCTTCGGCGGCCGTGTGATCATCGCCCACCGGCGCGGACCGAGCGCCATCGACCCCAGGAGAGTCACGCCGTGAGCTATTTCGTGCACCCGCAGGGCATCTGCGAGACGGGCTCCGTCGGCGACGGCACGACGATCTGGGCCTTCACGCACGTGCTGCCCGGTGCCGTCATCGGCGCCGACTGCAACCTCAACGACCACGTGTTCGTGGAGAACGACGTGGTGGTCGGCGACCGGGTCACGGTCAAGTCCGGCGTCCAGCTGTGGGACGGCGTCCGCCTGGCCGACGACGTCTTCGTCGGGCCCAACGTGACGTTCGCCAACGACCGGTTCCCCCGGAGCAAGCAGTACCCCGAGGCCTTCCTGCCCGTGGAGGTGGGGCAGGGCGCCTCCCTCGGAGCGGGTGCCGTGATCCTGCCCGGTCTCCGGATCGGGATGAAGGCGATGGTCGGCGCCGGCGCCGTCGTGACCCGGGACGTGCCCGCCAACGCCATCGTGGTCGGCAACCCGGCCCGCATCGTGGGCTACGTGGGCGACGACGGCCGGCCCGTCGACGCGACCCCGCCCGCCGGGACCACGGCCGGCTCGGAGGGCGTCGGGGACGACAGCCTCCTCGTGCCGCTGCACGTCGCGACCGACATGCGCGGCTCCCTCACGGCGATCGAGCTGGCGCGCGACCTCCCGTTCGTCCCCCGGCGGTTCTTCGCCGTGTTCGGCGTCCCGTCCAAGGACGTCCGCGGCGAGCACGCCCACCGGGAGTGCGAGCAGGTGCTCGTGTGCCTGCGCGGCTCCGTCATGTGCATCGTCGACGACGGCACCACCCGACGGCAGGTCAGGCTCGACAACCCGGGCGTCGCGCTCCACATGCCCGCCATGACGTGGGGCACCCAGTTCATGTACTCGGACGACGCCGTCCTGGGGGTCTTCGCGTCGCACGAGTACGACCAGGACGACTACATCCGCGACTACGACACCTTCCTGCGTGAGGTCGCCGCCCGTGGCTGACCGGGTCGAGGCCGTCGAGGACTCCGCGCGCGCCGACCTCGCCGAGGACCGCACCCCCACCGCCCGCCCGGCGGGGCGACGACGGGCAGCGGGCCGGCTGGGTCGCCTGAGACGCGCGCTCGTCGTCGTCGGGACGCTCGTGGCGCTCGAGGTGCTCATGTTCTCCGGGTACTTCGACGGGAGCGTCAGCCCGCCCTGGGACTTCTTCGGCTCCTACAACACCGAGGCGTTCGTGTGGTGGGAGGAGGGCGGCTTCTTCCAGCCCGTGAGCTGGATCCCGCACGCCTGGGGCGGCTACCCGTCCGCGGTGTCGATCCAGAACAGCGCCTGGTACCTCCCGGTCGGGCTGGTCGCCGCGGTGACCACCTACGACATCCACGCGTCGGCCGCCCTCTCGGCGCTGCACGTCGCGTTCGGGGCGCTGGGCGCCCTCGTCCTGGCGCACGTCTGGCGCCTGGGCTTCCGGGCCGGGATGCTCGGGCTGGTCGCGTTCTTCTTCGCGGCGAGCTTCTACGCCAACGCGGAGCACGTCGACATCGCACGCGGCTACGCCTGGATGCCCTGGATCCTCGCCCTCCTGAGCCCCGGCTGGCCGTGGCGGCGCTGGTGGGCCGTCCCCGTCGCGGCCCTGATCCTCTGGCAGGCGCTGCTCACGACGTACCCGGGCATGATCGCGGCCGGCGTCTACGTCTACCTCGCCTGGCTCGTGGCCGTCCAGGTGTGGGCGCGGCCACGCCTGCGCGACCACCTCGTCCCGCTCGCCGTCTCGGGCGCCATCGCGCTCCTGCTCCTCGGGCCCAAGTACCTGCCGACGGCGCTGCTCTCTGGCTCGGGCGGTGACGTGCCGGACGAGTCCGTCCTGTCGTGGGGCATGCTCGGCACCTTCGTCTACCCCTACGGCAACCCGGCGCTGCCCAACGACATCTCCATGCGGTCGTTCTTCCTGCCGGTCACGTGCCTCCTCCTGGCCGGCTTCGCGGCGTGGCGGCACCCGCTCGCTCGCGCGGCCGGCGTCGCCGGTCTCGTGGCCGTCGTGCTGGGGGTCCCGAACCTGCCGTGGCACGGCGCGCTCGCCTCGCTCCCCGGTCTCGGCGTCAGCCGGTTCCAGCTGAGCGACTTCCGCGCCTCGATGCTGCTCGTCCTCCTGGTCCTCGCGATGGCCGGTTTCAGCCGCCTGGTCGGCGACGCGCCGGACACCCCGGCCGCGAGCCGACCGTCGCGGGTCGCGGGACTCCTGGGCGGTCGCACGGTGCCAGCCTGGGCGTGGCCGGCCGCCGTGTGCGTCGGTGCCGCCGGCCTGGGCGTCGCCGGCCCGTACCGCGTGGACGAGTGGGTACCGGCCTTCGCCGTCCTCGCCGGCGCCGCGCTCGTCGTCGCGCAGCTCGCACAGGGGCTCCGCACGCCCGAGCCGGGCACCCCACGTGCGGGCAGCCCCGTCGCCCGCCTCGACCGCCGCACGGGAGCGACGGCCCTCGTGGCCCTGACGCTCGTGTCCGGGGTGACCTGGGCGTGGACGACCACGGTCACGTGGCGGACGCCGCGCGCCGACACGGAGGCCGCGAGCTACGGCGCGACGGTCGACGCGCTGCTCGCCGAGCGGCAGCCGTGGTCGGGCACGCAGCGGCCCGGCCGCACTCCCCTCCCGCAGCCCCTCGACGCCTCGGGCGTCGTCTCGACCCTGTGGAACGCGGGCTACTGGAACGGGACCGACGCGGTCGGCGGGTACGTGAACCTCAAGCGCTCACCCACCTGGACCACGATCGTCGAGCTGCTCATGGACCCCGAGCTCGGCCCGCCCGTGAACGCGTTCTACTCCGCGCCGGGCCTCGTGCTGTCGGACGCGGGTGAGACCGTCCCCGACGAGGCCGCGCTCGAGCGGTGCCGCACGTCGCAGGACTGCGGCGACGGTCTGACGAGCACCCCGGCCGGCTACGAGCCCGGCCAACTCGTCTACGAGGTGACCGCGGAGCAGTCGACCGCGGTCGTGCTCAACGAGGCCTTCTACCCCGGCTGGACGGCGCGCGTCTGCCCCGTCCCGTCCGGGTCCGGCGAGTGCCAGGACCTCGAGGTCACGGAGGGTGCCGCGGGAGCGGTCGCGACGACCGTTCCGGCGGGCGCGTGGGAGCTCACCGTCGACTACACCCCGCCGGGCTACCGTCTCGGCTGGGCCGCGTTCTGGGCGGGCGCCGTGCTCGCCGGGCTCGTCGCCCTCGGCTCGTGGCTCGTCGGCAGGCGGCCCGCGCCGCGGCCGCGACCGACGCCGACCACCGCCGGCCCGCAGCGCGCGAAGGAGGTCTGAGATGACCCGCACGGACGGAGCCACGCCGGCAGGCCGGCCCGGGGACCCGCGCGTCCTCGTGGTCGTCCCGGCCTGGAACGAGGAGGACACGCTCCCGGCGGTGATCACCGAGATCCGGTCCTCGGTGCAGGGGGCGGACGTGCTGGTCGTCAACGACGGCTCCACGGACGCCACGGCACGCGTCGCCGACGCGGCGGGGGCGGCCGTGCTCGACCTGCCGATCAACCTCGGGGTCGGCGGCGCGATGCGGGCCGGGTACAAGTACGCCCTGCGGAACGGGTACGACGTCGCGCTCCAGGTCGACGCCGACGGCCAGCACGACCCGGCCGAGATCCCGCGCATGCTCGAGCTGCTGCGCACCGAGGACCTCGACATCGTCATCGGCGCCCGGTTCGCCGGCCAGGGCAGCTACGAGGCGCGCGGCCCGCGGCGGTGGGCGATGCGGGTGCTCTCCGTCACGCTGTCGCGGGTGACGGGCACGAGGCTCACCGACACCACGTCGGGGTTCAAGGCGTGCGGCCCGCGCGCGATCCGGCTCTTCGCCGCGAACTACCCCGCCGAGTACCTCGGCGACACGGTCGAGTCCCTGGTGATCGCCTCGCGGGCGCGCCTCGCCATCCGGCAGCTGCCCGTGACCATGCGGCCGCGCGCGGGGGGTCGCCCGTCCCACAACCCGGTCAAGGCCGCCTTCTTCCTGCTGCGCGCCGTGCTCGCCCTCGTCATCGCGCTGTCCCGGCCCACCCAGCCCCTGCCGACGGGGGTGGACCGGTGAGCGGCTACGGTCTCGCCGTCGGCCTCTGCATCGGCGTCGTCCTCCTGCTCTTCCTGCTGCTGCGCACACGCCGCGTGCGCGAGAAGTACGCGGCGATGTGGCTGCTCCTGGCCCTCGGGGTGTGCGTCTTCGGGATCTTCCCCAACCTCGCGTTCGCCCTCGCCGACCTGCTCGGCGTCCAGACGCCGGTCAACCTCGTCTTCTCGGGCGCGATGGTCGTGCTGCTGCTCGTCTGCATCCAGCTCAGCGTCGAGGTCTCCAACCTGGAGGAGGAGACGCGGACCATCGCCGAGGAGGTCGCGATGCTCAAGCTCGACGTCCAGCGGCTGCGCGAGGCGGACGAGGCCCGCGTCGCACCGCCGGACCCGGGGGCCGACCCTGAGTAGCCCCGGACGCCGCGGCGGTCGCACCTCGTTCCTGTGGGTCGTGCTCGGGCTCGGGGTGTTCGGGCTCTCGAGCTTCGCCTTCCTGGGCATCGCCGGTCGGGACCTGGGACCCGCGGGCAGCGCACCCCTGTCGGTGGCGTGGACGGTCCTCAACGCCGTCGGCATCGGGCTCTTCCTGCCGCTCGAGCAGGAGGCCGGGCGGCGTCTCTCGGGCGCCATCGCCGTCGATGGCGGTGCGAGCGTCAGCATGCGGGGCACGCTGCGCTACGCGGTGTGGGCGGTCGCCGTCCTCGCGGTGGTCGGCGCCGCCCTGCACGTGCCGCTGTCCGAGCTCATCCTCGGCGGCGAGCGCGTGCTCGTCGCCGTGCTCGTGCTCGCGCTCGCGGCGCAGGCCGCCGAGTACCTGGCACGAGGGGTGCTGGCGGGCACCGGGCAGTTCGGGCGCTACGGCTCGCAGCTCGCGGTCGACGGGGCGCTGCGCGTGGCGGGTGCCGCGCTGGTCGCCGCGAGCGGGAACGGATCCGTGCTCGCCTACGGGGCCGTCCTCGTCGCCGCGCCGGCCCTCGCGACCGTCGTGACGCTCGGGGCGCGCGCCCGCCGCACGGGGGTGGCG
>NZ_JACVQL010000160.1 GCF_019733465.1 Actinotalea ferrariae
CACGCGGGCGCGCGGCGGCTCCGGGCCGTCGGGCACGGGGTCGTCGTGCTCACGGCGCCAGGCGACGAGGTCCTGGATCGTCAGGAGCACGAGGCCGTCGGCGGCCGCGAGCCGCTCGGCGTCGACCTGCGCCTGGCGAGCGCGCTCGACCTCGAGCGACGTCTGGCGGAGCGCGGCGAGCTCGCCGAGCAGGGCCTCGCGCTCCGCGGCGATCGTCGCGACCTGCTCCTCGGCCGCGGCGTGCAGCGCCTCGGCCGACGCGAGCGACGCCTCGGCGTCGTCCGCCGAGCGCTCGGCCTCGTCGGCCGCCTCGTCGGCGCGGGTCTGGAGGGTGCGGGCCACGAGGTCCGCCGCGTCGAAGCGCTGGACGGCGCGCTGCGCCTGACCGCCGAGCTGGTCCATCGCCGTGCGCCGGGCGACGAGGTCCTCGAAGCCGTCGGCCGAGAGGAAGGCCCCGAGCCCGTCGAGCGAGCCGCCCGAGCGGTACGCCTGGAGGGCGATCCGGCCGAGCTCGTCGCGTGCCGCCTCGGCCTCCTCGGCGGCGGCCGCAGCCTGGGCGGCGGCCTCCTGCGAGCGCTGGGCGGCGGCGTCGCGCGCGGCGACGGCCTCGTTGTAGTCCTCGGCCGCCGCGGCGACCTCGGCCCACGCCGTCTCCACCGCGGCGGACTGACCTGCCAGGGCGACCTCGAGGGCCGCGACGTCACGCGCCGTCGTGCGGACGGCGTCGCGTGCGGCCTCGACGTCGTCCTGGCCGACGTCGGGCTCCGCGTACGAGGCGCCGGCGGTCGCTGCGCCCAGGACGAGGACGAGGGTCGTCGCGGCGGCAGCCCGCCGCATCCCGGTGCCCCAGGTCCTCATCCGTCACGTCCTTCTACGAGCCGTCGCGATCACCCGTCGCGCCACGTGCGCCACGGTTCGCCTGCCACGGTACTCACACCAGTCACAGGAGGAACAGGGGCCGCACCAGCAACAGAGGTCACACCAGTCACACAGGTCACAGCGCTTCACCCGGTCCATCGACGCGCACGGGCACGCCCTTGAGCACGGATCGCCGACGGTGGGCCCGGTGACCGCGGCGGTCCGGACCCGCCGGAGGGGCCCGGGTCGCAGACCGGCCCAGCGCGAACTTCACCCGATCAGGCGCAGGCGGCCGTCGCCGAGCGCCGGTCGACGGACGCTCGCGTCCCACACAGCAAGACACTCGTACCGCCATACGATCACCGCGCCGTAGGCTCCGAGCATGTTCTGCCGAATGTGTCGCTGACCCGCGCACGTTCGGTGGTGTGCCCGCTGACCGGCTGGGCTCGTACGCGTCGGCGTACCTGACCCCCGGCAGGGCACCTCTCCCACGTGCGCACAGTCCCCAGTCCTTCGCGGGCTGGCCGGGTCAGCGCGCTGGCTGTGGTCACCCCGCGGTATGTCACCGATGAGGAGCCACCCCATGAGCAACGAGAACTGGTCCTTCGAGACCCGCCAGATCCACGCCGGCCAGTCCGCCGACCCGACGACGGGCGCCCGCGCGCTGCCGATCTACCAGACGACGTCGTTCGTCTTCCCCGACGCGGACGCGGCCGCGGCACGCTTCGCGCTGCAGGACCTCGGCCCGATCTACACGCGCATCGGCAACCCGACGACGCAGGCCGTCGAGGACCGCATCGCCTCGCTCGAGGGCGGCGTCGGCGCGCTGCTGCTCTCGTCCGGCCAGGCCGCGACGACCTTCACGATCCTCAACATCGCGGAGGCGGGCGACCACGTCGTCGCGAGCCCGAGCCTCTACGGCGGCACGTACAACCTGCTCCACTACACGCTGCCCAAGCTCGGCATCGAGACGACCTTCGTCACGGACCCGCACGACCCGCAGGCGTGGCGCGACGCGGTCCGGCCGAACACCAAGCTGTTCTTCGGCGAGACCATCCCCAACCCGCAGGCGGACGTCCTCGACATCGAGGCCGTCGCGGGCGTCGCGCACGAGGTCGGCGTGCCGCTCGTGGTCGACAACACGGTCGCGACGCCGTACCTCATCCGCCCGCTCGAGCACGGCGCCGACGTCGTCATCCACTCCGCCACCAAGTACCTCGGTGGCCACGGCTCCGCGATCGGCGGGGTCGTCGTCGACGGCGGGTCGTTCGACTACGCGAAGCACCCCGAGCGCTTCCCGAACTACAACACGCCCGACCCGTCGTACAACGGGCTCGTCTTCGCGCGGGACCTCGGGGTCGGCGGCCTTTTCGGCGTCAACCTGGCGTTCATCCTCAAGGCGCGCGTGCAGCTGCTGCGCGACCTGGGCTCGTCGATCTCGCCGTTCAACGCGTTCCTCATCGCGCAGGGCATCGAGACGCTGTCGCTGCGGGTCGAGCGCCACGTGGCCAACGCGCAGACGGTCGCCGAGTGGCTCGAGCAGCGCGACGACGTGCTGCGCGTCCACTACGCCGGCCTGCCGTCCAGCCCCTGGCACGCCAACGCGCAGAAGTACGCGCCGCGCGGCGCCGGCGCGATCGTCGCGTTCGAGCTCGCGGGCGGCGCGGAGGCGGGCAAGCGGTTCGTCGACGCGCTCGAGCTGCACTCGAACGTCGCGAATATCGGCGACGTGCGCTCGCTCGTCATCCACCCGGCGTCGACGACGCACAGCCAGCTCACGCCCGAGGAGCAGCTCGCGTCGGGCATCACGCCCGGCCTGGTCCGCCTCTCGGTCGGCATCGAGCACGTCGACGACATCCTCGCCGACCTCGACGCCGGCTTCCGGGCAGCCAAGGGCGCGTGATGTCGCTCCCCGGCCGCGTCGCCGCGCACACGAGCACGCACGTGGACACGACAGGTGAGGTCCGCGGTGGCGCCGTAGGTTTGCACGTCGTGCAGACGCAAGCCACCGCCGCACCGGACCTCGTGCCGGCGAGCGCCGCGTGGCGTCCGGGCGACCCGGCCGGGGACCGGCTCTTCGTGGAGCTCGGGGCCATGGACCTCGAGGCCGGTGGGCACCTGCCCGCCGTGACCATGGCGTACGAGACGTGGGGCACGCTCTCGCCGTCGGGCGACAACGCCGTGCTCGTGCTGCACGCGCTCACGGGCGACTCGCACGTGACGGGCCCCGCGGGACCCGGTCACCCCACCGCGGGGTGGTGGCAGTCCCTCGTCGGGCCTGGCCGGCCGATCGACACCGACCGCTGGTTCGTCGTCGCGCCCAACGTGCTCGGCGGCTGCCAGGGCACGACCGGCCCCGCGTCCACGGCACCCGACGGCCGCCCGTGGGGCGGGCGCTTCCCCTACGTCACGGTGCGCGACCAGGTCGCCGCGGAGATCGCGCTGACCGACGCGCTCGGCATCCGCGACTGGGCGCTCGTCGTCGGCGCGTCCGCGGGCGGCATGCGGGTGCTCGAGTGGGCGGTCATGGCCCCCGACCGGGTACGGCGCATCGCGCCCATCGCGACGACCGCGCAGACGACGGGCGACCAGATCGCGTGGGCGCACGCGCAGATCGCGGCCATCCGCGGCGACGCGCGCTTCCGCGGCGGCGACTACTACGACGCGGCGGACGGCGACGGCCCGCACGTCGGGCTCGGCGTCGCGCGCCAGATCGCCCACACGACGTACCGCAGCGCGCTCGAGCTCGACGAGCGGTTCGGCCGCACGCCGCAGCCCGGCGAGCAGCCGCTGGGCGGGGGCGGGCGGTTCGCGGTGCAGTCCTACCTCGACCACCACGCGGGCAAGCTCGCGCGTCGCTTCGACGCGAACACCTACCTCGTGCTCACGGAGTCGATCCTGTCGCACGACGTCGGCCGGGGCCGGGGCGGCGTCGCGGCCGCCCTCGCGCAGGCGCCGGCGGAGGCGCTCGTCGTCGCCGTGGACACCGACCGGCTCTACCTGCCGTCGCAGTCCGACACGATGGCGGCCGCCCTGCCGCACGCCGACGGCGTCCACCTCATCCGGTCCGACTTCGGTCACGACGGCTTCCTCATCGAGGAGGACCAGGTCGGCGCGCTCGTCCGCGAGTTCCTCGGCTGACGCGCCGGGCGGCCGCCCGTCGGGACGCGCGTGCCGGCCGTCCCTAGGCTGACCGGCATGGGTGGACCCGTGGACGCGACCGAGCTGACCGCGATCGACGACCTGCTGCGCCGCCAGTGGCTGCGGCTGCGCGGCTGGGTGGCCGAGCTGGAACCGAGGACGCTCGCGCGCGACAGCGCCGTGCCGGGCTGGACCGTGGGGCTGCTCGTGGCGCACCTCGGGCGCGGCTTCGAGGCGCTCGCCGTCGTGCAGCCGACGGCGGCCGGGACGGCCGCGCAGAGCCTCGGCGAGTACGTCGCCGCGTACCGGGACGGCGCCGCGGAGATCGACCGCCTGACGCGCGAGCTCGCGGAGCGGATCGCCGACGACCCGCTGCGCGGGCTCGACCGCGTCGCGGAGACGGGCCTCGCGCAGGTGACTCAGCTCCGCGAGACCGCCCCGGACCCCGTCGTGCGCGGTCTGCGCGGGCCCATCCACCTCTCCGACATGCTCGTCTCGCGGCTGCTCGAGCTCGTCGTCCACGGTGACGACCTCGTCCGCTCGCTCGACCGTCCGGTGCGGTCCGACGACGGCCCGCTGGACCCGGACGCGGTGCGGATCGTGGCCGAGGCGCTGCTCGAGGTCGTCGTCGACCGGGGCGGCTGGGACCTCGAGGTGGTCGACCCGCTCGGCTGGGTCCGGATCGCGGCGGGGCGGGTGCCCCTCGACACGGATGCGTTGACGTCGGCGATCCGGGCGAGGCACACGTCGGACTCCGTCCCGGACCTCGGCGGGATGCTGCCGCTGCTCTGACCGGTCGGGCACCTCGGCCCCGCCGCGCGACCTCGTCCCCGCCGCGCGCCGACGATCACGCCGTCCTGCGCCCGGTCGGCCCTCGCCCGTAGGTTGGGTTCGTGCTCGCCGCCTACGCCACCCGGACCGATCCCGACGACCCGCTCGGCTGCCTCGAGCTCGGCGACCGCCCCGACGCGGCCCCGCCCGAGGGCCGGCCGGACTGGTCCGTCGTCGACGTGCGGGCAGCGAGCCTCAACCACCACGACCTGTGGTCGCTGCGCGGCGTCGGGCTGCCGGCCGACCGCCTGCCGATGGTGCTCGGCACGGACGGCGCCGGCGTCACGGCGGACGGCACGGAGGTGGTCGTCCACTCGGTGATCGGCGAGACGGGCCACGGCGTCGGCCCGACGGAGCGCCGGACGCTGCTCTCGGAGCAGTACCCGGGCACGCTCGCCGAGCAGGTTGCGGTGCCGACCTGGAACCTCGTCCCGAAGCCCGCGGAGCTCTCCTTCGAGGAGGCGGCGTGCCTGCCGACGGCGTGGCTCACGGCCTACCGGATGCTCTTCGTCGCCGCGGGTGCGCGGCCGGGCGACCGGGTGCTCGTCCAGGGCGCCGGGGGCGGCGTCGCGACGGCCGCCGTCGTGCTCGGTGCGGCGGCGGGTGTCGAGGTGGTCGTGACGAGCAGGGACGAGGCCAAGCGTGAGCGGGCCCTCGGCCTGGGCGCGGCGCTCGCCCTCGAGAGCGGCGCCCGGCTGCCCTTCCGGGTCGACGCCGTCCTCGAGACCGTGGGCGCGGCGACGTGGTCGCACTCCGTCCGGTCGCTGCGTCCGGAGGGGACCCTCGTGGTCGCCGGCGCCACGAGCGGGGCCCAGCCGGGGGCCGAGCTCACGCGCATCTTCTTCACCCAGCTCCGCGTCGTCGGCGTGACCATGGGCGCCAAGGCGGACCTCGAGGCGCTCCTGCGCTTCATGGCACGGACCGGCGTGCGCCCCGTGATCGACTCCACCTTCCCGCTCGCCCAGGCGCGCGACGCGGTCGGCCGGCTGGCCTCGGGCGAGCACTTCGGCAAGGTGGTGGTGACCCCCGCATGACCGCCGCCTGGGTGACCGACGTCCTGGGGCCCGACTACCAGGCGCGCACCCTCCCGCTCGCGGACGACGACGAGGGTGAGGTCGTCGCGACGCTCGTGCGGCACCGGCCGGTCGGTGCGGAGGCCGGACGGCCCGCACGCGCTGTCCTCTACCTGCACGGGTGGAACGACTACTTCTTCCAGACCGGGCTCGCGGAGTTCTGGCACGGCCAGGGCGTCGCGTTCTACGCGCTCGACCTGCGCAAGTACGGCCGCAGCCTGCGCCCGCACCAGACGCCGAACTACGTCGACGACCTCGCGGTCTACGACGAGGACCTCGACGCCGCCGTCCGTCAGGTGCGCCGCGACCTGGGCAAGCGGTCGCGGGTCATGCTCATGGGCCACTCGACGGGCGGGCTCGTCGGCGCGCTGTGGGCGCACCGGAACCCCGGCGCGGTCACGGGCCTCGTGCTCAACAGCCCGTGGCTCGAGCTGACGGGCGCGTCGTTCGCCCGGAACCTCAGCATGCCCGTGGTGCAGCAGCTCGCCCGACGGCAGCCGAAGGTGCCGCTGATCACGAGGGACCCCGGCTTCTACGCCCGCACGCTCCTGACGGACCACGGCGGCGAGTGGACCTACGACGCCGCCTGGCGGCCGACGCCGTACTTCCCCATCCGCCCCGGCTGGATCCAGGCGGTGCTGACCGGGCACGCGCAGGTGCGACGTGGGCTGGGGCTCGACATCCCGGTGCTCGTGGCGCTCTCGGACCGCAGCCTCGTGCTCCCCCGGTGGCGCGAGGAGATGCGCGAGGCGGACACCGTGCTCGACGTCGACCTCCTCGCGCGCCGCGCCGTGCTCCTGGGACCGGTCGTCACCGTGGTCCGCGTGCGCGGCGGGCTGCACGACCTGACGCTCTCCAAGGAGCCGGCACGCACGCGGTTCTACGCCGAGGTGGCCCGGTGGGTCTCCGCGTACGGGTGGGTGTGACGTGGACGCCGTGATCGGCTCGGGTGTCGTCCTCGTGCTGGTCGGCGGTGTGCTCCTGGGGCTGCGCGCCCTCAGGCGGGGGATGCGTCGCCGCGGGCACGGCGGCTCCGCGATGGGCCCGTTCGACGAGATCTGGCACCCCGCCGCGCACGACGCCCGCGTCGAGGTCCACGAGCAGGACGAGCGCCCGGCACCGGCACCCTCGCCCGACGAGCCGCGGGGCCAGCGCGACGGGCCGGTCTAGCCCTCGAACGACCGAGCGGCGTCCCGGAGGTCGGTCAAGGTGGGCCCGTTCGGCCGCTCGAGGCGCCACACCGACCAGCCGTCCACGTGCGTGTCCGACGCGCTCACGGCCTCGGCGGCGGCGTCCGGCTCGGGGAACCAGGATCCGTCGGCGAGCTCGATCCAGCCGTCCTCGTGGAGCAGCGCCTCGTAGAACTCACCGCGCCGGTCCCGTGACCAGACGAGGGCGACCGGCGCACCGATGTGCGCGGCGACCAGCGCGAGGTCGGGATGGGCGCCGTCGGCGGCGAGCGCCGGGACGACGCCGGTGAACGCGTACGGCAGCGACGCGGGCGGTACGACGTCGGCCGAGAGCGTCGCGACGTGACCGTCGGCCGGGGCGTCGGGTCGCACGCCCCCCGCGGCCTGGCCCGAGCCGTCGCCGCGCGCGTCCGCGAGCCGGACGGCGAACGGCGGCGCGACGACGCTCGGCA
>NZ_JACVQL010000161.1 GCF_019733465.1 Actinotalea ferrariae
GGTGCCCCGGGCGGCGGCGGCGGCTTCGCCGGTCGTCCCGGCGGCGGTGGCCGTGGTGCCGGTCGCGGCAGCACGCAGGGTGCCTTCGGGCGCGCCGGCGGGCGGCCCGTGCGCGGACGGAAGTCGAAGCGCGCGAAGCGGCAGGAGTTCGAGCAGATGCAGGCGCCCTCGCTGGGCGGCGTGCAGGTCCCTCGCGGCGACGGCACCACCGTGGTGCGCCTGCGTCACGGGTCCTCGCTCAACGACTTCGCGGACAAGATCGACGCGAACCCCGCGAGCCTCGTGACCGTGCTGTTCCACCTCGGTGAGATGGCCACGGCGACGCAGTCCCTCGACGAGGACACGTTCGGCACGCTCGCGGCCGAGCTCGGCTACCGCATCGAGATGGTGTCGGCCGAGGAGGAGGACCGCGAGCTGCTCGGGTCCTTCGACATCGACCTCGAGGCCGAGCTGGCCGAGGAGGACGACTCGCAGCTCAGCGCGCGTCCGCCGGTCGTGACCGTCATGGGTCACGTCGACCACGGAAAGACCAAGCTCCTCGACGCGATCCGCTCCGCGGACGTCGTCGCCGGCGAGGCGGGTGGCATCACCCAGCACATCGGCGCCTACCAGATCCACACCGAGCACGAGGGCGTGGACCGGGCGATCACCTTCATCGACACCCCGGGTCACGAGGCGTTCACCGCCATGCGTGCTCGTGGTGCCCAGGTGACCGACATCGCGATCCTCGTGGTCGCGGCCGACGACGGCGTGATGCCGCAGACCATCGAGGCGCTCAACCACGCCCAGGCGGCCGGCGTGCCGATCGTCGTCGCCGTGAACAAGGTGGACAAGGAGGGGGCCAACCCCGCCAAGATCCGCCAGCAGCTCACCGAGTACAACCTCGTGGCCGAGGAGTACGGCGGCGACACGATGTTCGTCGACATCTCGGCGCTGCGCCGGATGGGCATCGACGACCTCCTCGAGGCCGTCCTGCTCACCGCCGACGCCGCGCTCGACCTGCGGGCGAACGCTGACAAGGACGCGCGTGGCGTGGCCGTCGAGGCGAACCTCGACAAGGGCCGCGGCGCCGTCGCGACCGTGCTCGTGCAGTCCGGCACGCTGCGCGTCGGCGATGCGATCGTCGCGGGCACGGCCTACGGCCGCGTCCGTGCGATGTTCGACGAGCACGGCGAGACGGTCAGCGAGGCCACGCCGGCACGTCCGGTCATGGTCCTCGGCCTGACCTCGGTGCCGCGCGCCGGTGACACCTTCCTGGTGGCCCCCGACGACCGCACCGCACGTCAGATCGCCGAGAAGCGCGAGGCCGCCGAGCGCGCTGCCCTCCTGGCCAAGCGCCGCAAGCGCATCAGCCTCGAGGACTTCACGCAGGCGCTCCAGCAGGGCAAGGTCGAGACCCTCAACCTCGTCCTCAAGGGCGACGTCTCGGGTGCCGTCGAGGCCCTCGAGGACGCGCTGCTCAAGATCGACGTCGGCGACGAGGTCGACCTGCGCGTCATCCACCGCGGTGTGGGTGCCGTGACGCAGAACGACGTGAACCTGGCGACGGTCGACAACGCGATCATCCTCGGCTTCAACGTCAAGTACGCGGAGCGCGTCGAGGACCTGGCCGACCGCGAGGGCGTCGACGTGCGCTTCTACTCGGTCATCTACCAGGCGATCGAGGACGTCGAGGCGGCCCTCAAGGGCATGCTCAAGCCGGAGTACGAGGAGGCCCAGCTCGGCACCGCCGAGGTGCGCGAGGTCTTCCGCTCCAGCAAGTTCGGCAACATCGCCGGCTCGCTGGTGCGCTCGGGCACGATCCGCCGCAACTCCAAGGCGCGCGTGCTGCGCGGTGGCAACGTCATCGCGGAGAACCTGTCCATCGAGTCGCTCAAGCGGTTCAAGGACGACGCGACCGAGGTCCGCGAGGGCTACGAGTGCGGTATCGGGCTCGGGTCGTTCAACGACCTGCAGGTCGACGACGTCGTCGAGACGTACGAGATGCGCGAGAAGCCGCGCTCGTAGTCCTCTGCCGGTGGGCCGCGCGTCGGGATGACGGCGCGCGGCCCCCCGGCGGCCTCCTTCGTCGGCCGCCCTGCCAGACCCACCACGGTCCGCGCACCATCATCCCGACGCGCTCCGTCAGGTCACCGTGCGCCCGGGCTGGGATGGGCAGGGGGTCGGCTCGTGGCGCTTCGCGCCACATCGCTTCGTCTGCGGCAGCTGCCGCCCTGCATCTCCGGAGGAATCTCATGGTCGACCACCCGCGGGCTCGGAAGCTGGCCGAGCGGATCCAGAAGATCGTCGCGCAGATGCTCGACACGCGGGTCAAGGACCCGCGGCTCGGCTTCGTGACCGTGACCGACGTCCGGGTGACCGGGGACCTGCAGCACGCGTCGGTGTTCTACACCGTGCTCGGGGACGACGAGGCGCGGGCCGGGTCGGCCGCCGCGCTCGAGAGCGCCAAGGGGCTCATCCGGTCCGAGGTCGGCAAGCAGACCGGCATCCGGCTGACGCCGACGCTCGAGTTCATCGCCGACGCCGTGCCCGAGACGGCCGAGCACCTCGAGCGCGCCCTGCGTGAGGCGGCGGCGCGCGACGCGGAGGTGGCCGCGCTGGCCTCGTCGGCGCAGTACGCCGGCGACGCCGACCCCTACCGCCGTCCCGCCGACGAGGACGAGGACGAGGTCGAGGGTTCCGCGACCGGCGCCGACGGGGACGACCTGCCGGCTTGGGGCTGACGTGGCCGAGGACGGCCTCGTCGTCGTCGACAAGCCGGCCGGCTGGACGAGCCACGACGTCGTCGCCCGGGTGCGACGCCTCGCGGGCACCCGGAAGGTCGGCCACGCCGGCACGCTCGACCCCATGGCGACCGGGGTGCTCGTGCTCGGCGTCGAGAAGGCCACCCGGCTGCTCACCTACGTGGTGGGCGCGGACAAGGAGTACCTCGCGACGATCCGGCTCGGCGTCGCGACGACGACCGACGACGCCGAGGGCGAGGTCGTCGCCGTGGCCGACGCCTCGGGCGTGACCGACGAGGACCTGCACCGTGGGGTCGCCGCGCTCACCGGTCCGATCGAGCAGGTGCCGAGCTCGGTCAGCGCGATCAAGGTCGACGGGCGCCGCGCCTACGCGCGGGTGCGCGACGGCGAGGATGTCGCCCTCGCCGCCCGGCCCGTGACGATCCGCCGCTTCGACGTGCACGGGGTGCGGCACGTGGCCGCGACGGGTGACACTCCCGCCGTCGTCGACGTCGACGTCACGGTGGTCTGCACGTCGGGCACGTACGTGCGGGCGCTCGCCCGCGACCTCGGCACCGCGCTCGGGGTCGGCGGGCACCTCACCGCCCTCCGACGCACGCGCGTGGGCGGCTACGCGCTCGACGTGGCGCGCACGCTCGACCAGCTCGAGGAGAGCTTCACCGTGCTGCCCATGGCCGACGCCGCCCGGGCGACCTTCGCCCCGCGCGAGCTCACGGCGGAGGAGACCGCCGAGCTGTCGTTCGGGCGCCGCGTCGCCGCGGACCCGGCGCAGCCGGCCACGAGCGACGCCCCCGTCGCGGCGTTCGCGCCCGACGGAGGGCTCGTCGCGCTGCTCGCCGACGAGCCCACCGGGCGTGCGCGTCCCGTCCTGGTGGTCCGGCCGGCCTGACGGCGTCCCGCACGCCCGCGGCCACGACCGTGCTCGGGGACGGTCCGGTCAGGGCCGCGGCGGCGTGGCAGGCTTGCCCCGTGCATCGCTGGACCGACCTGAGCCAGGTACCCGCGGACTTCGGTCCCTGCGTCGTGACGATCGGCAACTTCGACGGGGTGCACCGCGGCCACCGCGGCGTGCTGACGCGGATGGTGGCCGACGCCACGGCCAGGGGTCACCGCGCGGTCGCCGTGACGTTCCACCCCCATCCCGCGCTGGTCCACCGCCCCGACTCCGCGCCGGAGCTCATCACCGGGATCGCCGACCGGCTCGAGCTGCTCGCGGAGACCGGGCTGCACGCGGTCCTGCTCGTCGAGTACACGCTCGAGTTCGCGCGCGCGACGCCCGAGGAGTTCGTCCGGACGTACCTGGTCGACGGCCTGCGGGCCGGCACGGTTGTCGTCGGGCGCGACGTCCGGTTCGGGCTCGACAACTCCGGCGACCTCGCGACCATGCGCGCCCTCGGCGAGCGGTACGGCTTCGCCGTCGAGGTGATCGAGGACGTGCACGGCGACGTGTCGCCGGACCACCGGGGGGAGGGGTCGCGACGGTGGTCGTCGACCTGGGTCCGCGAGCTGCTCACCGAGGGCGACGTCGTGGGGGCCGCCCACATCCTCGGCCGCCCGCACCGGGTGCGGGGCACCGTCGTCCACGGCGACGCGCGGGGCCGCGAGCTGGGGTACCCGACCGCCAACCTCTCCCAGGACGCGACGGGCATGGTCCCGGCCGACGGCGTGTACGCGGGCTGGCTGCGGCGCGTGGGCTACCCGGCGGACCGGCCGGACGGCTACCTGCCCGTGGCGATCTCGGTCGGCACCAACCCGACCTTCGACGGGGTCCAGCGCCGCGTCGAGGCCCACGTGCCCGACCGCACGGACCTCGACCTGTACGACGAGGAGGTCGTCGTCGAGTTCGTCGAGCGGCTGCGGCCGACCGTGCGGTTCGCCTCGGTCGAGGCGCTCGTCGTCCAGATGGAGGACGACGTCGAGCGCACGCGGCGCCGGCTCGCGGGCGGTCCGCTCGTGTCCGTGCTCGGCCCCGCCGGGGCGCAGGGGTCGGTGCCCGGCGCGGTCGGCTGATACCCTGGGGATGCCGTCAGATCGGCCGCGGAACCAGAGCGCCCGGGTGGACATGCCCCGGAGCACCGCGCAGCGAGACACCCAAGGAGAGCCCGTGCCCCTCGACGCCGCCACCAAGCAGCGCATCATGACCGAGTACGCCACCACCGAGAACGACACGGGCTCGCCCGAGGTCCAGATCGCGCTCCTCACGCAGCGCATCAAGGACCTCACGGAGCACCTCAAGGAGCACAAGCACGACCACCACTCGCGTCGTGGCCTGCTCCTCCTCGTCGGCCAGCGTCGCCGTCTCCTCGGCTACCTGCAGAAGGTCGACATCAACCGCTACCGCAGCCTCATCGAGCGGCTCGGCCTGCGTCGCTGAACGTCCCGGACCAGCCCGGACCCCACCGGGGTCCGGGCTGGTCCGGTGTCAGGCGCCCGCGCGGCGCCGGCACCCGGCGGTGACGGCCCGCCCCACGCGGGGCGCGGCACCATCGCCACCAGCAGCACCCAGCACCACCCGAACCCATCAGTACCGATTCACATCAGTACCGATTCACATCAGTACCGATTCACATCAGTACCGATTCACATCAGTACCGATTCACATCAGTACCGATTCACATCAGTACCGATTCACATCAGTACTGATCCACATCCAGTACCGCCCGGAACCGGCGTCTGGTCCTCGGTAGTGGCTCGCGGAACCGCACGACGGAGTCCGCGGACCACGGTCGAAGACCGTCGCTCGAAGCCGGGATCTTCGACGAAGGAGGGCATCCCGTGGAGGGACCCGAGATCCAGTTCGCCGAGGCCGTCATCGACAACGGCCGCTTCGGCACCCGCACCGTCCGCTTCGAGACCGGCCGCCTGGCCAAGCAGGCCGCCGGCTCCGCCGTCGCCTACCTCGACGGCGACACCATGCTCCTGTCCGCCACCACGGCCGGGAAGCACCCCAAGGAGCAGTTCGACTTCTTCCCCCTGACGGTCGACGTCGAGGAGCGCCAGTACGCCGCTGGCAAGATCCCCGGCTCGTTCTTCCGCCGCGAGGGCCGCCCCTCGACGGACGCGATCCTCGCGTGCCGCCTCATCGACCGCCCGCTGCGCCCCCTGTTCGTCAAGGGCCTGCGCAACGAGGTCCAGGTCGTCGTCACCGTCATGGCGATCCACCCGGACGACTCGTACGACGTCCTCGCGATCAACGCCGCGTCGATCTCGACGCAGATCTCGGGCCTGCCGTTCTCCGGCCCGGTCGGCGCGGTGCGCATCGCGCTCATCGACGGCCAGTGGGTCGCCTTCCCGCGCTACTCCGAGCGCGAGCGCGCGACGTTCGACATGGTCGTCGCCGGCCGTGTGGTCGGTGACGACGTCGCGATCGCGATGATCGAGGCCGAGGCGCCCGAGAAGAGCTGGAACCTCATCAAGGACGAGGGCGGCGTCGCCCCCTCCGAGGAGGTCGTGGCCCAGGGCCTCGAGGCCGCGAAGCCGTTCCTCAAGGCGCTCGTCACGGCGCAGCAGGAGCTCGCGTCGAAGGCCGCCAAGGAGGTCCAGCAGTTCCCGACGTTCCCGGACTACCAGGACGACACCTTCGCCGCGGTCGAGCAGGCCGCCGAGGCGCGCCTGTCCGAGGCGCTGACGATCGCGGACAAGCAGACCCGTGAGGGCCGCCTGGACGAGATCAAGGCCGAGGTGCTCGCCGAGCTCGGCGGCCAGTTCGAGGGTCGCGAGAAGGAGCTCTCCGCCGCGGTCCGCGCCGTGACCAAGAAGGTCATCCGCCGCCGCATCCTCACGGACGGCTTCCGCATCGACGGTCGTGGCCTGCGGGACATCCGCACGCTGTCCGCCGAGGTCGAGGTCCTCCCGCGCGTGCACGGCTCGGCCATCTTCGAGCGCGGCGAGACGCAGATCCTCGGCGTGACGACGCTGAACATGCTCCGCATGGAGCAGCAGCTCGACACGCTCTCGCCCGAGACGCGCAAGCGCTATATGCACAACTACAACTTCCCGCCGTACTCGACCGGTGAGACGGGCCGCGTGGGCTCGCCCAAGCGGCGCGAGATCGGTCACGGCGCGCTCGCCGAGCGGGCGCTCATGCCCGTGCTGCCGAGCCGCGAGGAGTTCCCCTACGCGATCCGTCAGGTCTCCGAGGCGCTGGGCTCGAACGGCTCGACGTCGATGGGCTCGGTCTGCGCCTCGACGCTGTCGCTGCTCAACGCGGGTGTCCCGCTGCGCGCCGCGGTCGCCGGTATCGCGATGGGTCTCGTCTCCGACACCGTCGAGGGTCAGACCCGCTACGCGGCGCTGACGGACATCCTCGGTGCCGAGGACGCGTTCGGCGACATGGACTTCAAGGTCGCCGGTACGCGTGAGTTCGTCACGGCCATCCAGCTCGACACCAAGCTCGACGGCATCCCGGCCGACGTGCTGACGGGCGCGCTGAACCAGGCCCGCGACGCACGGCTCTACATCCTCGACGTCATGAACGAGGCGATCGACGCCCCGGACGAGATGTCGCCGAACGCGCCGCGCGTCATCACGGTGAAGGTCCCGGTCGACAAGATCGGCGAGGTCATCGGGCCGAAGGGCAAGATGATCAACCAGATCCAGGAGGAGACCGGCGCCGACATCTCGATCGAGGACGACGGCACGGTCTACATCGGCGCCACCGACGGTCCGTCGGCGGAGGCCGCGCGGGCGGCGATCAACGCGATCGCGAACCCGCACATGCCCGAGGTGGGCGAGCGCTTCGTCGGCACCGTCGTCAAGACGACGACGTTCGGCGCCTTCGTCTCGCTCTCGCCGGGCAAGGACGGCCTGCTGCACATCTCGCAGATCCGCAAGCTCGTGGGCGGCCGTCGGGTCGAGAACGTCGAGGACGTCCTCGGCGTGGGCCAGAAGGTCCAGGTCGAGATCGGCGAGATCGACCCGCGCGGCAAGCTCTCGCTGCACGCGGTCATCGAGGAGGAGGCTGCCGGCGACGGCGCCCCCGCCGAGCAGGGTGCGGCCGCCGAAGGCGCCCAGGCCTGAGGTGGGTCTCGACCTCCCGCTGACCCGCCCGGGCCTCCCGGGCAGTGACGTGACCGCCGGGCAGGACGGCGGCGCCCTCGTGCGCCGTACCGTACTGCCCGGCGGGGTCCGGGTCCTCACCGAGTCGATGCCCGGCCTGCGCTCCGCCACGGTGGGTGCGTGGGTCGGCGTCGGCTCGCGTGACGAGACGGACGGTCACCACGGCTCGACGCACTTCCTCGAGCACCTGCTCTTCAAGGGCACCGCGCGCCGCTCGGCGATGGACATCGCCGAGGCGTTCGACGCCGTCGGCGGCGAGGCGAACGCGGCCACCGGCAAGGAGCACACCTGCTACTACGCGCGTGTGCTCGACGCCGACGTGCCGATGGCCGTCGACGTCATCGCGGACATGGTGACGTCGGCACGGATCGACGCGGACGAGCTCGAGACCGAGCGCGGCGTGATCCTCGAAGAGCTCGCCATGAACGACGACGACCCCTCCGACGTCGTCCACGAGCAGTTCGCGACCGCGGTGCTGGGCGCCCACCCGCTGGGCCGCCCCATCGGCGGCACGCCCGCGACCATCCGCGCGGTCCCGCGCGACGCGGTGTGGGAGCACTACCGCGAGCACTACGGTCCCCGCACCCTCGTCGTCACGGCCGCCGGCGGCGTCGACCACGACGCGCTGTGTGCCCAGGTCGCGGACGCCCTGCACGCGGGCGGCTGGGACCTCGACCCCGACGCGGGCCCCGCGGCGCGACGCGGCGACGCGGCCGACGCGGGACTGCCCACGCACGGCGCGGAGCTCGTCATCCACCGCACCACCGAGCAGGCCAACGTCATCCTCGGGGCGCCGGGCCTCACGGCGACCGACGACCGGCGGTTCACGCTGTCCGTCCTCAACGCGGTGCTGGGCGGCGGCATGTCGTCGCGTCTCTTCCAGGAGATCCGCGAGCGGCGCGGCCTCGCGTACTCCGTGTACTGCTTCTCGTCCGGGCACGCGGACACCGGCGTCTTCGGCCTCTACGCGGGCTGCGCGCCCGGCAAGGTCGACGAGGTGCTGAGCCTGCTCGCGGAGGGCTGGGAGCGGCTCGCCCAGGACGGGATCACGGAGCAGGAGCTGCAGCGCAGCATCGGCCAGCTCTCCGGCGGGCTCGTCCTCGGCCTCGAGGACACCGGCTCGCGCATGAGCCGGCTCGGCAAGGCCGAGCTGGTGCACGGCGAGCTGCTCAGCCAGGAGGAGTCGCTGGAGCGCATCCGTGCGGTGCGTGCCGCCGACGTCCAGGAGCTCGCAGCCGAGCTCGCGGGTCGCCCGCGGTCCGTCGTCCGCGTGGGGCCGTTCAGCGCCTGAGCGGTCGCCGGACGCGCGCGTCCGGCGCACTAGGGTCGTCCCGTGGACGATCGACTGGGAGTCGCGGTGCTCGGCGCGGGCGGCCGCATGGGCGGGACCACGTGCACGGCGCTCGAGGCGGCCGCCGACCTCGAGCTCGTCGCACGCCTCGACGCCGGTGACGACGTCGCCTCGCTCGCGGGGGGTCCGGCACGCGTGGCCGTGGACTTCACGGTGCCCGCGGTGACCGAGGCCAACGTGCACGCGCTGGTCGACGCCGGCATCCACGCGGTCGTCGGGACGACGGGCTGGGACGACGCGGCCCTCGGGCGCGTGCGCGAGCACCTGGCCGAGGTGCCGGGCGTCGGCGTCCTCGTCGCGCCCAACTTCGCGATCGGGGCGGTGCTCGCGATGGCCTTCGCGGCCAAGGCCGCGCCGTGGTTCGAGTCGGCCGAGGTCGTCGAGCTCCATCACCCCGACAAGGTGGACGCCCCCAGCGGCACCGCGGTGCACACCGCGCGCGGGATCGCGGCGGCCCGGGCCGCCGCCGGCCGCGGCACGATGCCGGACGCCACGACCTCCGCGC
Organism: Actinotalea ferrariae; assembly: GCF_019733465.1. GTDB lineage: Bacteria > Actinomycetota > Actinomycetes > Actinomycetales > Cellulomonadaceae > Actinotalea > Actinotalea ferrariae_A. Next base: position 9,659 of record NZ_JACVQL010000161.1, read on the forward strand.
TCGACGGGGCGCGCGGCGCCGACGTCGACGGGGTGCGGGTGCACGCGGTCCGGCTGCGGGGGCTCGTGGCCCACGAGGAGATCCTGCTGGGCAACCCGGGTGAGCAGCTCACGCTGCGCACCGACTCCTTCGACCGCGTCTCGTTCATGCCGGGGGTGCTGCACGCCGTGCGCACGGTCGCGAGCCGTCCCGGGCTCACGGTGGGGCTCGACCAGTACCTCGACCTCGGCTGATGCGCCGGTCGATGGTCGGCGCGGTGCTCGTGTCCGCGCTGCTGGGGGTGTTCCTCGTCGCGGTCGCGTGGCGCGGGGTCGCGCTCGTCCGGACCGGCGAGCCGGTCGCCGTCGGCCTCGGCGCGGGCGTCCTCGTGCTCACCGCGCTCGGGCTGTACCTCATCTCGCGCGAGTGGCGGCTCGCCGTCGGCGTGCAGCGCATGGCGGACGTCCTCGCGGCCGAGGGTCGGCTCCCCGTGGACGACCTGCCGCGCACGCCCGGTGGCCGCGTCGACCGGGCCGCGGCCGACGTCGCGTTCACGGCCTTCCGTGCCGACGCCGAGGCCGCGCCGGACGACTGGTCGGCCTGGTACCGCCTCGGCTTCGCCTACGACGCCGCGGGCGACCGCCGTCGCGCGCGCGAGGCGCTCCGCCGCGCGTCGGCGCTCTACCGCGCCGCGCCCTGAGGTCAGATCTCCGCGACCCACCGGTGCTCGGTGACGGGCCGGGTGGCACCGCCCTCGGTCCGGACCCCGAGCTCGCGCGCTGCACCGTCGGGGCCGAGCCCTGCGGCGGCGAGGAACTGCCCGCGCGCGTCGTCGCCGTCGAGCACCCACGTCTGCAGGTGGGTGGCCCCGGCGTCGCGGGCGATGTCGACGCACGCCGCGAGCAGGCGTGAGCCGTGCCCTCCGCGGCGGTGGTCCGGGTCGACCTCGAGGGCGACGACGTCGACCCCCGTCTCGGCCCCTCCGTCGCCGTCCACGCCCGCGAGGGGGGCCGACGCGGCGAACCCGACGACGCGTGGACCGTCGCACGCCACGAGCACGTGGTGCGCGCGCGACGGCGGCGTGGAGATCGCCGCGGCCCACTGCCGTCGCACGGCCATGACGTCGAGCTGCTCGAGCACGTCCGGACCGAGCAGGTCGCCGTGGGTCGTGCGCCACGCGCGCAGCTGCACGCGGGCGATCGCCGCCTCGTCGTCGGGCGTCGCCGGGCGCACCGAGACGTCGGCCTGCTCGCGGAACAGCGCCATCAGCGGGCTCGTGCCGCTCGGAGCCGTGCGGTGGGGGCGACGGCTGCGGCCGGTGCGCTGCGCGGGTGCATCCCGGCAGCATGCCGCCCGCCCGCGGCGGTGTCGAACCGCGCGGTCACAGCGCGCGCAGCACGGCGGCGACCACCGCGGCGAGGACCACCACGACGACGAAGGGCGCACGCAGGGCGAGCGCGACGGCCGCGACGGCGACGGCCGCGAGCCTCGCGTCGACGACGACGGCCGCTCCCGTCGTGAAGGTCTGCACCGCGACGAGCGCGGCCAGCAGCGCGACCGTCACCAGACCGGCCACGCGCGCCACGCGGCGGTCCTCGAGCCAGTGGGCGGGGAGCCGGTGCCCGAGCAGCTTGGTCGCGAAGCACACGGCGGCCGCCGCGAGGACGGCGACCCACGTCACGGCGTACGCGCTCATGACCGCACCCCGTCCGGCCCCGAGCCGCCGGGGGTCGTGCTGCCCGGACCGGCGTCGGCCGGCGGGGCGTGCAGCCGCGGGCCGGGGTCGCGCCAGCCCAGCACGACGGC
>NZ_JACVQL010000162.1 GCF_019733465.1 Actinotalea ferrariae
CGGTGCCGTCGGTGCCCGCAGCTCCGGCGGCCTCGGCCGCGGCGCGCAGCAGCAGGGCCGACGACGCCGCACCCGGGTCCCGGTGCCCCGCGCTCCGCTCGCCCAGGTAGCTCGCCCGGCCCTTCGTCGCGACCAGCGGATCCGTCGCGACCGCACCCTCCTCGGCCGCTCGCGCGGCCGCCTCGAGCACCGCGGCGGGGTCGGCGCCCTCGGCCGCGGCGGACTGCGCCGCGGCCGCCGCGGGGCTCCACGCGTCGACCATGGTCTTCTCGCCCGTCGTCGCCTTGCCCCGCGCGACGATGCCCTCGAGGCCCGCCTCGACCATCGCGACGACGGCGGCGGAGTCGAGCGCCTCGAGGCCGGTGACCTTGGCGGCCCGCAGGTAGGCGGTGCCGTAGAGCGGCCCGGCGGCCCCGCCGACCGTCGACATCAGGGTCGTCGCGACGAGCTTGAGCACGTCACCCACCTGAGCGGGCGGCGCCTCGAGCGCGTCGAGACGGTCGACGACGGCCGCGAAGCCGCGGTTGAGGTTCTCGCCGTGGTCGCCGTCGCCGATCTGCCGGTCGAGCTCGCTGAGCTCCACCCGGTGCTCGGCGACCACCTGCGCGGTGCGGCGCACCCACTCCTGCGCCCAGCCGACGTCCAGAGCCATGATCCTCCTCCGCGTCACCCGCGGAGCCTCCCGGCCCGCGGCCCCATCCGTCGCCCCCCGGCCCGTCGCCGACGGCGGCGGGCGTGCCGTCAGCCTGCCACGCGGCGGACGCCGGTGTTCACCGGTGCCCTAGGGGCACGGCTGCCGGGCGCCCGCCGCCCGGCCGGTCACCAGCGCAGGGCGGCGGTGCGCACCGGGGCGTCCCACAGCGTCGTGAGCTCGTCGTCGAGGCGCAGCACGGTCACCGAGGCGCCCTGCATCTCGAGCGACGTGACGTAGTTGCCCACGAGCGAGCGGGTCACCTGAGCGCCCCGCCCCTCCAGGAGGCGCCGGGCCGCCCGGTAGACGACGTAGAGCTCGGACAGCGGTGTCCCGCCCATGCCGTTGACGAGCAGCAGCACCTGGTCCTCGCCCGTGATGCCGAGGTCGTCCATGACCGGTGTCGTGAGGAGCTCGGTGATCTCGTCGGCCCCCGCCATGGGGATCCGGCGCCGGCCGGGCTCGCCGTGGATGCCGATGCCGATCTCGATCTCCTGCTCCGTGAGCTCGAAGCTCGGCGTCCCCGCGTGCGGCACGGTCCCCGCGGCGAGCGCGACGCCCATCGAGCGCACCGAGCCGACGACGCGCTCGGCGACGGCCGCGACCCCCGCGAGGTCGTCGCCCCGGTCCGCCGCCGCCCCGGCGATCTTCTCGACCAGGAGGGTGCCCGCGACGCCGCGCCGGCCGGCCGTGTAGAGGGAGTCCTCGACCGCGACGTCGTCGTTGACAATCACGGTGCGGACCTCGACGCCCTCGGCGTCGGCGAGCTCGGCGGCGGTCTCGAAGTTCAGCACGTCGCCCGTGTAGTTCTTGACGATGTGCAGCACGCCCGCGCCGCCGTCGACAGCGGTGGTCGCGGGGGCGATCGCGTCGGGCGTGGGCGAGGTAAACATCGCACCCGGCACGGCCGCGTCGAGCATGCCCGCACCGACGAAGCCCGCGTGCAGGGGCTCGTGCCCGCTCCCTCCGCCGCTGACCAGCCCGACCTTGCCCTGGACGGGGGCGTCCGCGCGCACGACGAACAGCGGGTCGGTGTGGACGCGCACCAGGTCGGCGTGCGCCTGCCCGAACCCCTCGACCGACTCGTCCACCACGCGCGCCGGGTCGTTGATCAGCTTCTTCACCGCTGCTCCCATCAGCCGGCCGGTCGCGGCGTCGTCGCCGCGCACCGGGTGCCCACGGCCCGGGGGGTCGGGCCCATGGTCAGCATTCGCCGGTCGCCGAACGACGGTCAAGGGGAAGCCGTGCACCGACCGTGCACATCCGTGCACGGTCGGTGCGGCGCCCCGTCGGCGAGCGGCGGTTCAGGGGCGGCCGAAGAGCAGGCGCGCCTCGGCGGCCATGGTCACGGAGCCGGTGACGAGCACGCCCGCACCCGTCGGGGAGCCGTCCGTGCCGCCCTCCGAGAGCTCGACCGCGAGCGAGATCGCCTCGTCCAGCCGCTCGACGGCGTGCACCCGGTCCTCGCCGAACACGTCGCGCGCGATCTCCGCGAGGTCGTCGACGTCGTGCGCGCGGGGGCTGCCCGACCGCGTGACGACGACCTCGTCGAGGAGCGGCTCGAGGCCGGCGAGGACCTGCTCGGCGTCCTTGTCCTCGAGGATCCCCACGACCCCCACGAGACGAGCGAACGTGAACGCCTCCTGGACGGCAGAGGACAGCGCCTCGACCCCCGCCGGGTTGTGCGCGGCGTCGACGAGCACCGTCGGCGACCGACGGACCACCTCGAGCCGCCCGGGCGAGTCCATCGCGCCGAAGGCCGCCTCGACCGTCGGCCCCGACAACGCACCGCCGTCCCGCAGGAGCGCCTCGACCGCGGCGAGCGCGAGCAGCGAGTTCTGCGCCTGGTGGGCGCCGTGCAGCGGCAGGAAGATGTCGGCGTAGACCGCGGCCTGCGTCCGCAGGACGACGAGCTGGCCGCCGACGGCGACCTGGCGCTCGACGACCTCGAGGTCGACGCCCTCGCGCAGCACGCGCGCGCCGCGCTCGGCGGCCGCCGCGAGCACCACCCCCTCGGCGTCCTCCCGCTGGGCGGCGAGGACCAGGGTCGTGCCGTCCTTGATGATCCCGGCCTTCTCCCCCGCGATGTCGACGAGCTCGTGCCCCAGCCACCGCTCGTGGTCGTGCGCGATCGGCGTGATGACCGCGACGTCGGCCTCCACGACGTTCGTCGCGTCGGTCCGGCCGCCCAGCCCGACCTCCACGACGGCGACGTCGACCGGGGCGTCGGCGAAGGCCGCGAACGCCATCACGGTGAGCACCTCGAAGAAGCTCAGGCGGGGCCCGCCGCGCTCCTGCGAGCGCTGGTCGACCATGTGCACGTAGGGCGCGACGTCCTGCCACAGCTCGACGAAGCGCTCGTCGCTCACCGGCTCGCCGTCGATCGCGATCCGCTCCGTGACCGAGGTCAGGTGCGGGCTCGTGAAGCGGCCAGTGCGCAGGCCGTGCTCGCGCAGCAGCTGCTCGACCATCCGGCTCGTCGACGTCTTGCCGTTGGTCCCGGTCACGTGGACGACGCGGTACGCGCGCTGGGGGTTCCCGAGCAGGTCGCAGACCTCGAGCACGCGGTCGAGGGTGTACTCGAAGTCGTGCTCGGGCATCCGCTCGAGGATGCCCGCGTAGACCTCGCGGAGCTCGTCGCTGCCGCCGCCGACGCTCATGCCGCACCGCCCGCGACGGCGAGCCGCACGCCCACCTGGCCGGCCGGCGTGCCGGCCTCGACCTCGAGCGCGGCCGCGAGGGTCTCCCGGGCGATCATGTCCCGGTGGGCCTCGACGGACGCCCGGTGCTCCTCGGCGACCGTGAGCGCGAGCCGGATGCGGTCCGTGACCTGCAGCCCGGCGGCCTTGCGCTCGTCCTGGACGGCACGGACGACGTCGCGCGCGAAGCCCTCCGCGCGCAGGTCGTCGTCCAGGGCGGTGTCCAGGAGCACGACGCCCCCGTCGGCGAGCACGGCCGCGACGCGGTCGTCACCCGCACCCTCGGCGACGACCGTCGAGAGCGTGTACTCGTGCGGCTCGAGCGCGACGTCGCCGTCGGCCGTGCGCACCACGACGCCGCCGTCGGCCGAGGACCAGTCCCCCGCCTTGGCCGCCCGGATGACCGCCTGGACGCCGCGGCCGAGGCGCGGGCCCGCGGCGCGCGCGTTGACGTCGAGGCGCGAGGTGATGCCCAGCTCCGCCGGACCCACCTCGGCGAGGTCCACGAGCGTCACGTGCTTGACGTTGAGCTCGGCCCGGATGAGGCCGACGTAGGGCTCGACGCCGGCCGGGTCGGCGAGGGCGACGCCGAGCTCGCGCAGCGGCTGCCGCACGCGCAGGCCGTTGGCCTTGCGCAGCCCGAGCGTCACGGACACGATCTCGCGGACCTGGTCCATGGCCGCGACGAGCGCGTCGTCGGCGACGAGCACGGGCTCGACCTCCCACCGGCCCACGACCGCGGACCCCTCACCCGTGTCGGCGGCGGGGTACCGGTCGCCGTCCTCCGCGGGCACGACCGTCGCCGGCCAGTCGGTGAGGTGCACGCTGCGCCCACCGGTCAGCCCCCGCCAGATCTCCTCGGTCGTCAGCGGCGCGAGCGGCGCCATGACGCGGGTGAGGACCTCGAGCGCGGTCCACAGCGTGTCGAACGCGTCGTCGTCCTCCTGCCAGAACCGGTCGCGCTGCGTGCGGACGTACCAGTTGGTCAGCACGTCGAGGTGCTCGCGGACCGCCTCGCACGCGCCGGGCACGTCGTACTCGTCGAGCTGGCGCGTCACCGTCTCGACGAGGTCGCGCGTCCGGGCGAGCAGGTAGCGGTCGACGGGCGGCAGCCCGGCGACGCGCGACGGGTCGACGCGCTGCGCCCGGTAGCCCTCGCCCGCACGGGCGGCACCGGCGTACAGCGTGAAGAAGTACCAGGTGCTCCACAGCGGCAGGAGCACCTGGCGCACACCGTCGCGGATGCCCTCCTCCGTCACGACGAGGTTACCGCCGCGCAGGATCGGGGACGCCATGAGGAACCAGCGCATCGCGTCGGAGCCGTCGCGCTCGAACACCTCGCGGACGTCCGGGTAGTTGCGCAGCGACTTGCTCATCTTGCGGCCGTCCGAGCCGAGCACGATGCCGTGCGACACCGACGTGCGGAACGCCGGCCGGTCGAAGAGCGCCGTCGCGAGCACGTGCAGCGTGTAGAACCAGCCGCGCGTCTGGCCGATGTACTCGGTGATGAAGTCGCCCGGGTAGTGGTGCTCGAACCAGTCCGCGTTCTCGAACGGGTAGTGCACCTGCGCGAACGGCATCGAGCCCGAGTCGAACCAGACGTCGAGGACGTCGGGGATCCGGCGCATGGTCGAGCGACCGGACGGGTCGTCCGGGTTGGGCCGGGTCAGCTCGTCGATGAAGGGGCGGTGCAGGTCGCTCACCTCGACGCCGAAGTCGGCCTCGAGCTCCGCGATCGAGCCGTAGACGTCGGTCCGCGGGTACGCCGGGTCGTCGCTCACCCACACCGGGATGGGCGTGCCCCAGTACCGGTTGCGGGAGATCGACCAGTCGCGTGCGCCGGCGAGCCACTTGCCGAACTGGCCGTCGCGGATGTGCTCGGGCACCCAGGTGATCTCCTGGTTCAGCTCGACCATCCGGTCGCGGAACTCGGTCACGCGCACGAACCAGCTCGAGACCGCCCGGTAGATCAGCGGGTTCCGGCAGCGCCAGCAGTGCGGGTAGGAGTGGTCGTAGGTCTCGTGGCGCACGACGACGGCGCGCTGCGGCGCGGCGACGTCGGCCAGCGGGCCGCTGCCCGCCTTGAGGTCGGCGATGATCGCGGCGTTCGCCTCGAACACCTGCACGCCCGCGTAGTCGCGGACCTCTGGCGTGAAGCGGCCCTTGCTGTCGACCGGGACGATCGGGGTGATGCCCGCCGCGTCGCACACCGCCATGTCGTCCTCGCCGAACGCCGGCGCGAGGTGCACGATGCCCGTGCCGTCCTCGGTCGTGACGAAATCGCCGGGGAGCACCTGGTGCGCGTTCGGGTGCCGCGCGAAGTACCCGAACGGCGGGGTGTACCGGCGCCCGACGAGCTCCGCGCCCTTGATCCGGTGGTTCCCGTGCTTGTCGGTGAGCACCTGCGCCTGGTCGTCCGCCTCGCACGCGTCGCCCGCGACGGTGCCGGCGACCGCGCCGAGCTCGCGCTCGTACGCGCCGAGCCGCGACTCGGCGAGCAGCACGACCTCGCCCGCGAGGCGCGAGCTCTTGGCGGGGCACACCCGGACGTAGTCGATGTCCGGCCCGACGGCGAGCGCGAGGTTGGACGGGAGGGTCCAGGGCGTCGTCGTCCACAGCAGCGCGAGCTCGCCCGTCTCCAGCCGCACGCCGACGGTGAGCGCCGGGTCCTGGCGGGAGGCGTAGACGTCGTCGTCCATGCGGAGCTCGTGGTTCGACAGCGGCGTCTCGTCGCGCCAGCAGTACGGCAGCACGCGGTAGCCCTCGTAGGCCAGCCCCTTGTCGTAGAGCTGCTTGAACGCCCAGAGGACCGACTCCATGTAGCTCGTGTCGAGGGTCTTGTAGTCGTTCTCGAAGTCCACCCACCGGGCCTGGCGGGTGACGTAGTCCTGCCACTCGTCGGTGTAGCGCAGGACGGACTCGCGGCAGACCTTGTTGAAGGCCTCGATGCCCATCTCGTCGATCTGCGACTTGTCGGTGATGCCCAGGACGCGCTCGGCCTCGAGCTCTGCCGGCAGCCCGTGCGTGTCCCACCCGAAGCGGCGCTCGACGCGGCGGCCGCGCTGCGTCTGGTACCGGCCGACGATGTCCTTGGCGTAGCCCGTGAGCAGGTGGCCGTAGTGCGGCAGACCGTTGGCGAAGGGCGGCCCGTCGTAGAAGACGAACTCGTTGGCGCCGTGCTCGCCCGCCTCGCGCTGGTCGACCGACGCCTGGAAGGTGCCGTCCTGCGCCCAGTGCGCGAGGACGTCCTTCTCGAGGGCCGGCAGGTCCGGGGACGCGGGCACGGGCGTGCCGTCCGGGCGGTGCAGGGGGTACGAGGGGTGGGACATCGGGTGCTCCTGGTACGTCGACACGGTCCGGCGGGTCCTGCTGCCACATCGTGCGAGGACGACTCCCCGCGACCTCTGCAGGTCGCCGGTCACCGCGGTACCACCCCGCTTGCCGCCGCCTGCCGCCCCGGGGGACGGACGACGTCGACCGCTCGTCGAGGCTGTGACGGGCCCACCCGTCCGGTTCTAGTGAGGCGCTCGGCCGATGGTCCGGCCGCATGCCCGTTCTTCCGGAGGCTCGCCGGTGATGGCCGGGTCGACGCCTGTGCGCACGATGCTACTCGCGTCGCCCGGGCGCACCATGCCCTTGCTCCTTGAGCTTGACGTAGCGTCAACTCGTAGCGTCGTCGACGTCCGAAGGAGAGGTGCCATGCCGACGAGGACCCGGACCGAGTGGTCCATCCAGGAGGTCGCCCGGCTGACCGGGGTCACGAGCCGCACCCTGCGGCACTACGACGCCGTCGGCCTGCTGCCGCCGAGCCGCGTCGGCGACAACGGGTACCGCTGGTACGACGCGCTCACGCTCGTCCGCCTCCAGCGCGTCCTCGTGCTGCGGGGCCTCGGTCTGCCGCTGCCCGCCATCGCGCGGGCGCTGGACGACGAGCAGGACACGCTCGCCGCCCTGCGGGACCACCTCTCCCGGCTCCGCACCGAGCAGGAGCGCCTGACCCGACGCGCGGCGTCGGTCGAGCGGACGATCACCACGCTGGAAGAGGGAGGACGGCTCATGGCCGAGGACATGTTCGACGGGTTCGACCACACGCAGTACAAGGAGGAGGTCACCGAGCGCTGGGGCGAGGACGCGTACGCGTCCGGCGACCGCTGGTGGCGCGGCATGTCGCCCGCCGAGCAGCAGGTGTGGCAGGAGCGCGCGGCGCGCCTGGCGACCGACTGGGCGGAGGCGGCCGCACGCGGCGTGGAGCCGGCGTCGGACGAGGCGCAGGCGCTCGCGCAGCGGCACGCCGACTGGCTCAGCGGTATCCCGGGCACCCCTGGGCACGGCACCGGTCGACCCGCGAAGGAGTACCTCGTCGGCCTCGGCGAGATGTACGTCGCCGACGAGCGCTTCGCGAAGACCTACGGCGGTACCGAGGGCGCCACGTTCGTCCGCGACGCGCTGCGCGTCTACGCCGACAGCATGTGACCGCACCCGGGCGACGCACGAACCCACCGCCGAGGTCGACATCCGCGGCCGAGGTCGACAGCTGCGGCTGTCGACCTCGGGCCCCGGTGTCGGCCTCGGCGGCCGGTCAGGTACGGGTCACGTGTACCAGGTGGGCTCGGGGATCTCGTCGAGGAGGGCGAAGAGACCGACCTCCCGGCGCTTGTACGGGATCGGGTCGTGCAGCGAGTGCGTGCGCACGTTGCGCCAGAACCGGTCCAGGCCCACGGAGCTCGCCGTCGCGCGGGCGCCCGTCACCTCGTAGATGCGGGTCCCGATCTCCAGGCCGACGTCGACCGCGCGCTGCTTGGCCGCCGCCACGAGCACCGCGACCTCGCCGCGTGCACGCGGCTGGAGCCCGTCCGGGTCGGCGTGCAGCGCCTGGAGCGCCTGACCCGCCCGGTCGCCGAGCGCCTGCGCCGCCCACAGCTTGGACTGCAGGTCGCCGTAGGCGTCGAGGACGTACGGCTCGTCGACGCCGCGCTCCCGGTCGTCTCCCCCGTACGGCCACGGACGCGTCCGCTCGCGCGTGTAGGCGAGTGCGGTCCGCAGGCCGCCCTGCGCGATGCCGAGGTAGAAGTTGGTGAAGACGAGCTGGATCGCCACGAGCGTCACGGTGTTGTACGTCCGGCCCTGGAACTGCTTGTCCACCCATCCGAGCGCCGCCGACCAGGGCAGCACGACCTCGGTGATCGTCACGCTCCCCGACTCGGTCAGACGCTGGCCGAGCGCGTCCCAGCCGTCGTGGAACGTGATGCCGACGTGGTCGGACGGCGCGAGTGCGAACACGTGCTCGTCGTGCCCCGCGACCGCCGCCTCGAGCCACGTGACGTCCGAGACCTTGGAGCCGGTCGAGAACGTCTTGTGGCCCGAGAACGCCAGGTCGCCCCCCAGGTCGACCGCGACGAGGTCGTCGTCGCGCGGGTTGACGGCGCCCCCGAAGAACCAGCCCTCGCGGGTCGCCCGGCCGATGATCTGCTCGGCCTGGTCCGGCGTCCCGAAGAACGCCGGCAGCTGCGACCACAGGTAGTGGTAGCCGAGCAGCTGCCCGATCGACCCGTCGCCCTCGGCGACCCTGCGGATCACCTGGTAGGCGGTCTCCCAGCTCTGCCCGGCGCCCCCCTGCGCCGTCGGGCCGAGCAGCGTCACGAGGCCGGCCTGCTTGAGCAGCCTCACCTCGTCGTGCGGTGTCACGAGCGCGCGGTCGCGCTCGACCGCGTCGACCTCGAGGATCGCGGCGACCTCCTCGGCCCGCCGCACCCACCCCTCGGGCGTCGTGGGGGCCGCGGTCCCGGCCCACGGAGAGGCGAGGAGCGCCTCGCTCGTCGTGATGGTCATACTGCTCCTTGCGTGATGGAGAGCACCCCGTCCTGGACGGGGTGCGGCGTACCCACCGGCGGCAACCGGTGGGTGGGCGCCGGGCGGACTGGCAGGTCCGCCCGGCGCCGCTCACGCGGCCCGGGCCTGGCAGGGCCGGGGCCACGCCCGCCGCGCGATCACCGCGGCGGAGGTCGTGCGGCCGGTCAGGCCGACGCGAGCGCCGGCTCGAGCGCGACCTCGCCGATCGCGGCGCGGAAGCCCGCCGCCGTCCGGGCGATGCAGTCGCGTGCGGTCTCGTCCACGAGCACCGGCCCGCCGGAGACGTGGTCGATGTGGGTGTCCAGCACGAACCGGCCGGTCGTGATGTGCCGGGCGCCGAGCGAGACGAGGACGGGCCGGAGCGAGTAGTCGATCGCGAGCAGGTGCGCGACCGTCCCGCCGGTGGCGAGCGGCAGCACGACCTTGCCCTGCAGCGCCGACTGGGGCAGCAGGTCGAGGAAGACCTTGAGCAGGCCCGAGTAGGACGCCTTGTAGATGGGGGTCGCCACCACGAGCGCGTCGGCCGCGATGACCTGGCGCACGGCCGCGGCGATGTCCGGGTCGGCCGTGTCTGCGGCCAGGAGCGCCTGCGCGGGCAGCTCGCGCAGCGCCAGGAGGGTGACGTCGTGGCCGTCGAGCGCGAGCTCGTCCCCGACGTGCTGCGCGAGCGCGGAGGTACGGGAGCGGGCGGACGGGCTGCCGGTGAGGATGAGGATGGAGGCCATCGGAGGTCCTTCGAACGGGCGACGCGAGCGTCGGGCAGGGCGTGAGCGGCGGAGGTGGCGACGGGCGAGCCGTCTGGGCACGGCGGCAACCGTGACGGTGAGGGCGTGCGCGTCCGCGGGGTCGCGGAGGCGACGGGGACCGGGACGTCCCGCGGGCGAGCGGGAGTCCGGTCAGGAGGCGGCGGTCAGCGGGCCCGGACGGGCCGGGCGGTGCGCCTCGGAGGGCCGGCGGTCAGCGACAGCAGCCGGCGACGAGCCCCGTGGACATGCACATTCGTGCGGCGGCGAGGTCGCGCGGCACGGTCTGCAGTCGGACGGAGGTCATGGGAAGACGATGACAGCCGTGACCGATGGCTGAAACCCCAGTCTTGTCATCCGGACAAGTCGTCCGATGACCTGGCCGATCGGTGCCTGGGTCAGGTGCCCGACGACCCGGGCTCGACGCCCTGGTGCCCGGGACACCGCCCGCCCGAGGGTGCTCGGGTCCGACCACGGCGGCCCCCACCGCCCCGTCACCTGGAGAACCGATGTCCCTGCACGCCCCCTCGCCCACCTCCGCCCCGGCGCCGGCAGCCGGCACCGACGCCGCCCCCGCCGCCGCCCGTGCCACGTCCTCCGGCCGGCGTCCCCGCGCCTGGGCCGTGACCGGCGCCGTCGCCGGCCTGCTCGGTGCCGTCTCCATGGAGGCGTCGATGCGCCTCGGGGAGAACTGGGAGCAGACCGCGGGAGACCCCGACGCGATCGTCGCCGACCTGGCGGGACGCATCCCGACGCTGCTCGTGTTCCACACGGCGACGGTGCTGGCCGCCGTGCTCGCGATCGTCTTCGCCGCCGGTCTGCGCCGACGGCTCGCCGAGCGGCTGCCGGCGGCCAGCCTGCTGCCGACGGTCGCGCTCGGCGGGCTCCTCCTGGTCTCGGTCGCGGGCCTCATGGGCAGCGGCCTGGACACGCAGTTCCTGTTCGCGCTCGGCGAGCCGACCATGACCGTGGCGTCGAGCGTCGCGTTCTGGAACGAGTGGCTCGCGACGATCTCGTGGCTGTGGGTCGGCGCCGGCGTCGCGGGCGTCGCGCTCGCCGTCGCGGCGCTGCGGCACCGCGCCGCACCGCGCTGGATCGGCTGGGTGAGCGTGGTCCTCGGCGGGCTCACCCTGCTGCTCGGCGTCTCGCCCCTGCAGTACATGGCGGGCATGACCGGTCCGCTGTGGATGCTCGTCGTCGCCCTCGGGTTCGCCGTCGGCGACCGTCGCTGAGGCATGCTGGAGAACATCGGGTCACCGGACGCCGCACACCGGCGGTGTTCCGCGCCGGCCCCCGAACCCCTACCGTGAGCGCCGTGAGCGTGCCGCCCGCCCCCGTCGCGGGGGCGGGCGCGCCGCACGCCCCTGACGGCGGTGCCGACGCCCCCGACGGTGCCGGCGGTGCCGGCCGTACCGACGCTGGGAGGCTCCCCCGGGACGACGGGCTCCCCCGGACCGCGGCGGGCGTCGCCGTGCTCTCGTGGTCCCTGGCCGTGCTGGCCCTGACCCTGCACCTCGCGTCCGGCGTGGGGTTCGGGAACGCGGACGTCCTCTTCCTCCTCGTGGACGTCACCGTCGCCGCGGTGTACGGCACGGTCGGCGCCGTGCTCCTGAGTCGCCGCCGCCACGCCGTGGGCGGCCTCGTGGGCCTCGCGGGCGTGGGCGGCGGCGTCTCCGCCCTCGGCGGCGCCTGGTCGGCCTGGGGCGCGACCCACCCCGGGTCGCCCGTGCTCCCCGGCCTCGCCGACGCGTACGGCTGGGCCTGGATCCCCGGGACGTTCGCCCTCTTCCTCGTCGTGCCGTGGCTCGTGCGCGACCACCCGCTCACCCTCGCCTCCCGGCTGGGGCTCGCGGCGGGCGTCGCGACGACGCTCGCGCACACGGCCGTACGCCTGCTCATCCCTGCCTCGAGCTCCATGACGCTCGTCGGGGTGGCGGTCGTCGTCGGGCTCGTGACGGCGGCGGCGGTCGCGCACCGGCGGTTCCGGGGGCCGGCCGAGGAGCGCCGCGGCCTCGGCCTGCTCGCGCTCGGCACCGGCCTCATGGCCCTGTCCTTCGTGCCGCTCCTCGCCGTCGACTCCGCACCCGAGGTCGTGCTTGCGGTCCCCGTCCTGCACCTCGTCTGCCAGGCGTTGTTCCCGGCCGCGCTCCTCGTCTCGGTGCTCCGCAACCGCCTCTGGGGTCTCGACCTCGCGCTGAGCCGGGCCACGATCGCCGCCCTGCTCACGCTCGGGCTCGTCGGCGCCTACCTCGCGCTCGTGGGCGCCGTCACCCTGCTGGTCGACAGCCGGCCCGCGGCCCAGCTGGTCGCGGCGGTCGGCGTCGCGCTGGCCGTGCAGCCGCTGCGCACGTGGCTGCAGCGGCGCGTGCACCGCCTGGTCTACGGCGACGGCGGCGACCCGGGGCGGGCGGCCCTGCGCCTGGGCCGGCAGATGTCGACGGCCACGGGCGAGGAGCTGCTCGAGGTCCTCGTGCGCAGCGTCGGCGAGGCGCTCGCGCTCGAGTCGGTGCGCGTCACGGTGCGCGGTGCCGAGGCGCTCGACGTCACCTGGGGCGTCCCGACGTCGCCCGGCACCACGCTGCCCGTGGAGAGCGGGGGCCGCACGCTCGGCGAGGTCGCGGTGACCCCGCGACCGGGCGAACGGCTCGACGCACGGACGCGCGACGCGCTCGGCCAGCTGCTGCCCGTCGTCGCGTCGGGCGTGGCGCTGAGCCTCGGCGCGCTCGAGCTGCGCCGCGCGCGCGACGCGGTCACGCGCGTCCGGCTCGAGGAGCGCCGCGTGATCCGGCGCGAGATCCACGACGGACTCGGCCCGTGGCTCACCGGCCTGCGGCTCGGGCTGCAGGGCGCCATCAACCTCCTGCCGCGCGACCCCGAGGCGGCCGGGCGCGTCCTGACGGAGCTCGCGGCCGAGGCCGAGCACCGCGTGCAGGACGTGCGCTCCCTCTCGCGCAGCCTGCTGCCGCCCGCGCTCGACGAGCTCGGCCTCGAGGCCGCGCTCGGCGAGCTCGTCGCGCGGCACGCCGCGGAGGGCTTCGACGTCCGGCTCCGCTGCGCCCCGTGCACGGGCCTCGACCCCGACCTCGCCGCCGCGGCCTACGCGGTCGCGGCCGAGGCCGTGCTCAACGCCGCCCGCCACAGCGGGACCCGGACGTGCGGGCTCGTGGTCGACCTGACGGACGACCTCCTCGTGGTCACCTGCGAGGACCACGGCGTGGGGCTCGCGCCCGACGCCGCACCCGGCGTCGGCACCCGCTCGATGCACGAGCGGTGCGCGGAGCGCGGGGGAACCCTCGAGCGGTCCGACCTCGGCCCCGGCACCCGCGTGCGGGCGGTCCTGCCGCTGACCGCGCTCGTCCCCGGCTCGACGTCGAGCGAGGTCCTGGTGTGAGCGTCCGCGTCGCCGTCGTCGACGACCACCCGGTGTTCCGCATCGGGCTGGCGGCCCTGCTCGACTCGCTCGACGGCATCGACGTCGTCGCGCAGGCCTCGGGCGCCGAGGACGCACGTGCCCTGCTGGCGGGGACCACTGTCGACGTCGTCGTGATGGACCTCGACCTCGGGGACGGGTCGGGCGTCGACGTCACCCGCGACCTGGTGCGTGCCCGCCCCGGCGTCGGCGTGCTCGTCGTCTCGATGCACGAGGACGACGACGCGGTCGTCGCCGCGATCCGCGCCGGTGCGCGCGGGTACCTCGTGAAGTCGGCGTCGCCCGCGCAGGTCGAGCGCGCGGTGCGTGCCGTGGCCGACGGCGAGATGATCCTCGCGCCCGCCGTCGCGCAGCGCGCCATGGCTTACGTGCTCGGCGGGCGGGCGGGCGCACGGGTGCCGTTCCCGACGCTGACCGACCGCGAGCGCGAGGTGCTCGACCTCGTCGCCGCGGGGCTGGACAACCAGGTGATCGGCCGCCGTCTCGCGCTCAGCCCGAAGACCGTGCGCAACCACCTGGCGAACGTGCTGACGAAGCTCGGGGTCCCGGACCGCTCGGCGGCGATCGTCCGGGCGCGCGCCGAGGGGCTCGGCGGCACGCCCTGAGGTCCGAGGACGGTCCGACGACGGCCCGACGGGTGCGGCGGCGCGCGGGCGCACCGGCGTCAGTCGCGGGCGACCTGGGTGTTCGAGACCTGGGCGCGCGGCCGGATCACGAGCGTGTCCACGTTCACGTGGTGCGGCCGCGTCAGCGTCCACACAATCGCGTCGGCGACGTCCTCGGCGACGAGCGGCTCGGCGACGCCCGCGTAGACGGCGGCCGCCCGCTCGGCGTCCCCGCCGAAGCGCGTGAGCGAGAACTCGTCCGTCCGGACCATGCCCGGGGCGATCTCGATGACGCGCACCGGCTCGCCGATGAGCTCGAGGCGCAGCGTGGTCGCGATCTGCCGCTCGGCGTGCTTGGCGGCCACGTATCCCCCGCCACCCGGGTAGGTGCCGTGCGCGGCCGTCGACGTGAGCACGACGACGTCGCCGCGACCGCTCGCCCGCAGCGCGGGCAGGAGTCCCTGCGTGACCCGGAGGGTGCCCAGCACGTTGACGTCGAACATCGCCTGCCAGTCGCTGACGGCCCCGGACGCGACCGGGTCCGCGCCGAACGCGCCCCCGGCGTTGTTGACGAGCGCGTGGACCGCGCCCGAGGACGTGACCTCGTCGACGAGGGTCGCCACGTCGTCGTCGGACGTGACGTCGCACGCGACCGGGATCGCGCCGGTCTCGGCGGCGAGCGCCGCCAGGCGGTCCGCGCGGCGCGCGACGGCGACCACGTCCCAGCCCTCGGCCCGGAGCCGGCGCACGGTCGCGGTACCGATCCCGGACGAGGCGCCCGTGACGACCGCACGCAGCGCGCTCATCGGACGCCCTCCTGCTCGACCGCGGTCAGCGCGTCGTCGTAGATCGCGAGCGCCCGCCCCACCTCGTCGTCCGTCACGACGCACGGCGGCACGACGTGGACGCGGTTGTCGACGACGAACGGCAGCAGCCCACGCTCGAGGAGCGCGGCCTTGAGCCGGCCCATGACGGCGCCGCTCACCGGCTCGCGCGAGACGTGGTCGGTCACGAGCTCGAGCGCCCAGAACACGCCGAGCCCGCGGACCTCGCCGATGACGGGGTGCCGCGTCGTGAGGTCGTGGAGCCCCGGGCCCAGCACGTCCGCGCCGATGCGCGCGGCGTTCGCGACGACGCCCTCGCGCTCCATCGCGTCGAGGGCCGCGACGACGGACGCCATCCCGAGCGGGTGCCCCGAGTACGTCAGGCCGCCCGGGAAGACGCGGTCGTCGAAGGTCGCGGCGATCTCGTCCGAGATGACGACGCCGCCGACGGGCACGTAGCCCGAGTTGACGCCCTTGGCGAAGGTGATGAGGTCCGGCCGCACCTCGAAGGCGTCGAGGGCGAACCAGTGGCCCGTCCGGCCGAACCCGGCCATGACCTCGTCGAGCACGAGCACGATGCCGTACCGGTCCGCGAGCGCACGCACGCCCGCGAGGTAGCCCGGCGGCGGGACCAGGACGCCGGCGGTCCCGGGGATCGTCTCGAGCAGGATCGCCGCGACGGTGGCCGGCCCCTCCGCCTGGATCACCCGCTCGAGGTGGTGCAGCGCGCGCTCGGCCTCCTCCTCGGGCGTCGTCGCCCAGAACTCCGTGCGGTACAGGTAGGGCCCGAACACGTGCACGTGGCCGCGGGCGTAGCGGTTCGGGACGCGACGCCAGTCGCCGGTCGCGACGATCGCCACCCCCGTGTTGCCGTGGTAGGAGCGGTAGGTCGAGATCACCGTGTCGCGGCCCGTGTGCAGCCGCGCCATCCGGACCGCGTTCTCCACCGCGTCGGCGCCGCCGTTGGTGAAGAAGACCTTGGACATCCCCTCGGGTGCGCGGGCCGCCACGGCGGCGGCCGCCTCGCCCCGGACGAGGGAGGTGTGCGCGGGCGAGACCGTGGGGAGGACCGCGGCCTGCTCCTGGATCGCGGCGACCACGGCCGGGTGCGCGTGCCCGATGTTGGTGTTGACGAGCTGGCTCGAGAAGTCGAGATAGCGGCGGCCGTCGTGGTCCCAGACCTCGCACCCCGATCCCCCGGCGACGGCGAGCGGTGCCGGACCGGCCTGGGCGGACCAGGACCGGAACACGTGCGCGCGGTCGAGCTCGAGCGCGCGGCGCCCGGCATCGGGGTCGTGGGACGGCTCGGGCATCGCGGCTCCTCCTCGGCTCTCGCGCCACGGGCGGCCGACGACGACCGCGCCGCGCGGGCGCACGCCGCCCACCCTAGGCGTGTGACAGCATCGGGCCCATGATCGTGGTGACGACGAACGACATCCCCGGCTACCGCGTCGAGGCGGTGCTCGGCGAGGTCATGGGCCTGACGGTGCGCAGCGCGAACATGGGCGCCAACTTCACGGCGTCCTTCCGCGCGATGGGCGGCGGCGAGATCACCGAGTACACCCAGCTCGTCTACCAGAGCCGCCAGGAGGTCATGCACCGCATGGTCGAGGAGGGGCGGCGCCGAGGCGCCAACGCGATCGTCGCGATGCGGTTCGACAACGGCTCGATCGGCCAGGCGTTCACCGAGGTCTGCGCGTACGGCACGGCCGTCGTCGTCGAGCCCATCCCGGCCGGGGAGCCCGGCTCCACGGACCAGTCCGCCCACTTCGCCGGGGCCGCGAGCCAGCCCTACGCCCAGCCCCACGGCGGCGCGACGCCGGCGCTGCCCGTCCAGGCGCCGCCGTCGCAGTTCGCACCGCCGCCGCCGCCCGCCGGCTGAGCGGCCACCCGACCGACCCTCGGGACGCACCCACGCCCGGCCCGCCGCACGGGCGGGGCAGAGACCCGATGGGACCTACGATGTGACCCGGACCCGGGACCGCGCACTGGCCCCGTCCCCGGCCTGGCACTGGGCCGTGGTCCGTCCGCCGGCAGATGGCCGGCCGCCCCCTCGTCACCGACCTGGAGCACCCGTGCGCCTCGACCCAGTGCCCCCGCGCGTCCCGCGCGCCACGCCGCCGCTCGCTCGTCCCCGCGGCCGCCACGCCGCGGCCGCCACGGCGTTCGTCGCCGTGCTCGCCCTCACCGGCTGCGCCGGGTCGACGACCCCCGGCGGCGCGCCCGACGACGCGTCCGCCGGACCCCCGGCGACGTCCGACGCCACGACCGGGTTCCCCCTGACCCTCGAGAACTGCGGTGTCGAGGTGACCCTCGACGCGCCGCCCGAGCGGGTCGTCACCATCAAGTCCAGCGCGACCGAGATGGTGCTCGCCCTCGGCGCGGGCGAGCGCATCGTGGGCACGGGGTTCCCCGACGGCCCCGCGCCCGCGGAGCTGGCCGACGAGGCGGGCGACCTGCCCGTGCTCTCCGACAAGGTGCCCGCGGCCGAGGTGGTCCTCGAGGCGCTGCCCGACCTCGTCTACGCCGGGTGGGAGTCGAACCTCACGGCCGAGGGAGCGGGCGACCGCGCGGTTCTCGCCGACCTCGGCGTCGCGACGTACGTGTCGCCGTCCGCCTGCAAGGACCCGGCCCACCGGCCCGAGCGCCTGTCCTTCGACGACGTCTTCGCGGAGATCACCGAGACGGCCGCGCTGCTGGGCGTGCCCGACGAGGGCGCCGCGCTCGTCGCCGAGCAGCGGGAGGCGCTCGCGGCGGTGGAGCCGGACGACCGGGGGCTCACGGCGCTGTGGTACTCGTCGGGCACGGACGTGCCGTACGTCGGCGCGGGCATCGGCGCGCCGCAGATGCTCCTCGACGCCGTGGGCCTGACCAACATCGCAGCGGGCGTGCCCGACACGTGGGCGTCGTTCAGCTGGGAGCAGGTCGCCCAGGACGACCCGGACGTCATCGTGCTGGTCGACTCAGCCTGGAACAGCGCCGACAAGAAGCGGGAGCTCCTGGCGACGAGCCCGGCGACGGCCAACCTCACCGCCGTCCGCGCGGAGCGCTACCTCGTGGTGCCGTTCGCGGCCTCGGAGGCGGGCGTGCGCAACGTCGAGGCCGCGGCGGACCTGGCCGAGCAGCTCGCCGCGCTCGACCTCGGATGACGGCTGCCGCGCAGGCGGTCCGCCCGACGACGTCACGCCCGCGCCGGACCGTCCCGACCGCGGTCGCGGTCGTCGTCGCGCTCGCCGTGCTGGTCCTGTCCGTCACGGTGGCCGTGACCGTCGGGCCCGCCGGCATCGCGGCCGGCGACGTGTGGGGCTCGGTCGCGCACCACGTCGACGACCTGCTCACCGGGCGCCGGACCGAGGCGCCGCTGGGCCCGCTGCTCGACGGGATCGTGTGGGACCTGCGCCTCCCTCGTGTGCTCACGGCGGCCGCCGTCGGCGCCGGCCTCGCGGTCGCGGGCGCCGTCATGCAGAGCCTGACGCGCAACCCGCTGGCCGACCCCTACCTGCTGGGCCTGTCCTCGGGCGCCTCGCTGGGCGCGGTCGCCGTGCTCGTCCTGGGCGTCGGCGTGCTGCTGCCCGTGGCCGCGTTCGTCGGCGCCGTCGTCGCGCTCGCCGCGGCGCTCGGCCTCGCCGGCTCGCTCGGCACGCTGACGCCGGCGCGGACGATCCTCGCCGGCCTCGCCGTCGCGCAGCTGTGCTCGGCCGGCACGTCCTTCGTCATCTTCTGGTCCGCGACGGGCGACTCCTACCGCGAGATCCTCGCGTGGCTCATGGGCTCGCTCGCGGGCGCGGGCTGGGCGTCGGTGGCGATCGCAGGGCTGGCCGTCCTGGTGCTCGGCGGCCTCCTCGTGCTGACGGGCCGCACCCTGGACGCGTTCGCGTTCGGCGACACCGCGGCGGCCGCGCTGGGCGTGCACGTCGCGCGCACGCGCTGGACGCTGCTCACCGTCGTCGCGCTGCTCACCGGCGCGCTCGTCGCGGTGAGCGGCTCCATCGGCTTCGTCGGGCTGATCCTGCCGCACGGCGTGCGCCTCCTCGTCGGCGCGGCGCACCGGCGGCTCCTGCCGGTCGCCGCGCTCGCGGGCGCGACCTTCCTGGTCTGGGCGGACACCGCGGCGCGGTCGCTGTTCGAGCCGCGCGAGCTCCCCGTGGGCATCGTCACGGCCTTCCTGGGGGCACCCGTCTTCGCGCTCCTCCTGTGGCGGCGCCGGTCCAGCACGCAGGCGCTCGGATGAGCCTCGAGCTCGACCGCCTCGCGTGGTCCGTCGCGGGCGCGCTCATCGTGGACGGCGTCGACGCCACGCCGCCCCGCGGGGCGCTCACCGGCCTCCTCGGCCCCAACGGCGCGGGCAAGTCGAGCCTCCTGCGGCTCGTCGCCGGCGTCACGGCGCCCGACGCCGGCACCGTGCGGCTCGAGGACGTCGACCTCCTGGCGCTGGGCCGGCGGGAGCGGGCTCGCCGGGTCGCTCTCGTCGAGCAGGACTCGGTCGCCACCGCGCCGCTCACGGTGCGCGACGCGGTGCTGCTCGGCCGCACGCCGCACGGGTCGCGGTGGGGTGGGCTCACGCCGGAGGACCACGCGATCGCCGACGGGGCGCTCCGTGAAGCGGGGGCCGAGGCGTTCGGGCCGCGGCTCCTCGGCACGCTCTCGGGCGGCGAGCGGCAGCGCGTGCACCTCGCGCGTGCCCTCGCGCAGGAGCCGGAGCTCCTGCTGCTCGACGAGCCGACGAACCACCTGGACGTGCACGCCCAGCTCGACACGCTCGGCGTCGTCCGAGGGCTGACCCGCCGCGGCGTGACCGTGGTCGCGGCGCTGCACGACCTCAACCTCGCCGCGCAGGCCTGCGACCACGTGGTGCTCCTGGACCGGGGCCGCGTCGTCGCGGCCGGTCCCGTGCCCGAGGTGCTGCGGCCCGAGGTGATCGAACCGGTCTACCGCGTGCGCTGCGTGGTGCTCGAGCACCCCGAGACCGGCCGCCCGGTCCTGACCTTCGCCCCGGCCGGCTGACGGACGGCCAGGGGCTCGGCACGGGCGGGGCACGCCTGGCACCATGGCGACCAGGACCGGCCGTGCGGCCGGCGGACCGCAGCACGTGAGGGGCGCAGACGGATGCCGTTGAGGATCACGGGCCTGCCGGAGGCCGACACCGTGCTGGACGACCACGCGTTCGCCCTGGTCACCGGCATGCTGCTCGACCAGCAGTACCCGATGGAGCACGCGTTCCGCGGGCCCTGGAAGATCCTGGAGCGCTTCGGCACGCTCGACCCGGCTGCCATCGCCGACGCCGACCCCGACGCCTTCGTCGCGATGGCCACGACGCCGCCCGCGATCCACCGGTACGGGCGCGCGATGGCCGCGCGGGTCCAGGAGCTCGCTCGCCTCGTCGTCGACGAGTACGACGGCGACGCGGCACGGATCTGGACGACGGCGACGTCGTCGGCCGAGCTCTTCCGGCGCGTGAAGGCCCTGCCGGGGTTCGGCGAGCAGAAGGCGAAGATCTTCGTGGCGCTGCTCGCGAAGCAGCTCGACGTGCGCCTCGAGGGCTGGGAGGCGCTCGTCGGCGACTACGCGCTCGAGGGCTACCGCTCGGTCGCTGACGTGACCGACCCGGACAGCCTCCAGCGCGTCCGAGCGACCAAGAAGGCCGCGAAGGCGGCGGCCAAGGCGCAGGCCTGACGCCTCGCGCGGCGGCCGGCTGCGCTCAGGACGGGCTGACGCGCCCGCCGACGTCGTCCCGCGCCGCGACGCCGGCCGCGTAGCCGCGCGCGTACGCCTCGGCGCTGCCCTCGCGGAACATGTCCTCGGCCGCGGGACGCACGAGCACGCGCGCGCCCTCGCCGTCGTCGTCGGCCGCGAGCACGTGCCGACCGAGCCCGCGCACCACCGTGACGGGCCGCTGCGACGTCTTGCCCGCGAGGAGCTCGGCGACGCTCGCGAGCTCGTCGGCGACCGCGGTGACCGTGACGTCGAGGCGGCGCCCGTGGTGGTCGTCGTGGCCCCGCAGGTCCTCGAGCACGGCCACCCCCGCCGCCCCGATCGCGAGGTCCACGAGCCCGCGGCGCCAGGCCCGCCCTGCCGTGTCCGTGACGACGACACCGAGGCGCGCGCCGGTCGCCGTCTGGAGGCGTGCGCGCAGCGCCCGCGCCGAGGCGTCCGGGTCGACCGGGAGCAGCAGCACGGTGCCGACCGGGGTGTTGCTCGCGTCCACGCCGGCCGCGGCCATGACCAGACCCAGCCGGTTCTCGACGATCCGCAGCGTCCCGCCGGGGTGCGCCCGGCTCGCGACCAGCCGGACGGTCTCGGCCGTGATCGCGTCCTCGCGGTCCGCGGCCGCGAGGACGCGACCCTCGGCCTTGGAGACGACCTTGCTCGTCACGACGACGACGTCGCCGTCGCGCAGCCCGCGGGTGCCGTCCGGCCAGTCCACGTCCTCGAGCACCGCGAGGAGGAGCGCGGCCAGGTCGTCGCCCGGGCGCACCTCGGGCACGCCGTCGGGCGCGACGGCGGCCAGGATCGCAGGGGTCACGCGGCGCTCAGCGGGACAGGTGCGGCAGCACGTCGCGGCCGAAGACCTCGATCCACTCGCGCTGGTTGCGGCCGACGTTGTGCAGGTAGACCCGGTCGAAGCCGAGGTCGACGTACTTCTGGATCGCGGCGCGGTGCACGTCCGGGTCGGCCGAGACGACCATGCGGCCCGTGAAGTCCTCGGGGCGCACCAGCTTGGCCATCTGCTCGAAGTCGAACGGCGAGCGGATGTCTCCCTTGGGGAACTTCATGCCGCCGTTGGGCCACTCGCGCAGCGCGTTGGTCATGGCCTCCTCGTCCGTCTCCGCCCACGAGAGGTGCACCTGCAGCACGCGCGGCATCGTCGACGGGTCCTTGCCCGCCTCGCGTGCGCCGTCCTCGAACTTGCCGAAGAGACCCGCGATCTTCTCGAGCGGCGCCCCGACGGTGATGAGCCCGTCGGCGTGCCGGCCCGCGCGCTTCGCCGTCACGGGCCCGGCGGTCGCCACGAGGATCTCGGGCGGCGTCTCGGGCATGGTCCACAGGCGCGTGGACTCCATCTTGTAGAACGTGCCCGAGTGCTTGACGTCCTTGCCGGCCGCCGACGCCGTGAACAGCTTGGTGATGAGGTCGATCGCCTCGAACATGCGGTTGATCCGCTCGGGCGCCTCGGGCCAGTAGCCCGCGATGATGTGCTCGTTGAGGGCCTCCCCCGAGCCGAGACCGAGCCAGTGCCGCCCCGGGTACATCGCGGCGAGCGTCGCCGAGGCCTGCGCCACCATCGCGGGGTGCCACCGGAACGTCGGCGCGGTCACGCCAGGGCCGATGTCCCCCTGCGTGCGCTCGCCGAGCGCGGCCAGCACGTTCCAGACGAAGGCGCTCTGGCCCTGATGAGGGACCCACGGCTGGAAGTGGTCGGCGGCCATGACGCCCGAGAACCCGTGCTGCTCGGCGAGCACGGACAGCTCGACCACCTCGGTCGGGTGGAACTGCTCCAGCATCGCCGCGTACCCGATGGTCAGCCCGTCACCCATGCGTCCTCCGTGTTCCTCCGCCGCCGCGCGGGTCCCCGCACCGGCCCACGGACGACCCTACGGCTCACTCGTAGGAGACGGCGTCGAGCACGTCCATCCGGGCCGCGCGCACTGCGGGGCCGACGGCCGCGACCGCGCCCACGACGACCGCGAGGGCGACGCCCAGCGCGAGCTGCTCCCACGGCACGACGAGCGTGCTGAGGCCCTCGTCCTCGAACACGGTCGGCAGGGTCGCGGCCAGGCCGGCGCCCACGGCGAGCCCCAGCACGGTGCCGAACACCGCCGTGAGCACCGACTCGATCGTGACGACGGACGCGAGCTGGAGCCGCCCGAGCCCGACGGCGCGCAGCAGCCCGATCTCACGCGTGCGCTCGGCGACCGACAGCGCGAGCGTGTTCACGATGCCGAGCACGGCGATGACCACCGAGAGGCCGAGCAGCGCGTAGAGGATCACGAGGATCTGGTTCACCTGGCCCGCGAGCTGGTCGGCGAACTCCTCGTTGTCCATCACGGAGACGACGACGTACGGGCGTGCGAGGTCGGTGAGGCCCGCGCGCACGTCAGCCAGGTCGGCGCCGTCGTCGGCCACCACGAACACCGTGTCGACCTGGCCCTCGCCCGGCGCCGCGACCGTGTCGTAGACCTCGTCCGGCAGGACGAGCGGCACGCTGATCGCGCGCGAGTCGATGACGGCGCCGACGGTCACGGTCGCCGTCCCGGCCGTGCCCTGGACGTCGAGCTCGTCGCCCAGGGCCCAGCCGCGCGTGCCGGCCGGACCGTCCTGCACCACGGCCTCGCCGCGCGCGAGGGCGTCGAGCGACCCGTCGACGAGCTCGACGTCGAGCGAGCGGCCGAAGATCCCCGCGGGGACGCCGACGACGAACGCGTCGTCGCCGTCGACCGCGACGCCCGTGACCCGCAGCGGGTCCGCCGCCGCGACGCCGTCGACCTCCCCGGCCGCGGCGACGAGGTCCGCCGGCACGTCGCGTGTCGCGGACCGCAGCAGCAGGTCCGCGGTCGACTCGTTCTCCACGACCGAGCGGGTCGACGCCTGGGTCGACGCGGCGATGACCGCGGCGGCCCCGACGAGGGCCATGCCGATCATGAGCGCGCCGGCCGTGCTCGCGGTGCGGCGCGGGTTGCGCGTCACGTTCCCGCGGGCGAGGCCGCCCAGCGGGCGCAGGAGGGCCACGACGGGCGCCGCGAGGC
>NZ_JACVQL010000163.1 GCF_019733465.1 Actinotalea ferrariae
GGCGGCTGCCGAGCTGCCGACGCTCACCGACCTGCTCGCCGCGCGTCCCGCGCCGCCCGAGGGTCCGGCCGAGAGCGGCTGGCAGGGGACCGTGCGGCGGATCACCGGCGGCCTCATCGCGCCGCCCCCCGGCCGGGTCGAGCAGGCACGGCGCGGCGCGATCGCGCGGGTGCAGCGCAGCCTCGACGGCCCGAAGACGGTCGTCGTCATCAACCCCAAGGGCGGGGCGCACAAGACGACCGCGACGATGATGCTCGCGGCGACCTTCGGCATGCACCGCGGCGGCTACACGCTCGCCTGGGACAACAACGAGACCCGGGGGACCCTCGGCTGGCGCTCGCAGCAGTCGCGTCACCACAGCACGGCGGTGAACCTGCTCCAGGACCTGGACCGCTTCAGCGACCCGGGGTCGGCCCGCGTCGGCGACCTCGACGGCTACGTCCGCTCGCAGGGCTCCGCCCAGTTCGACGTGCTCGCGTCGGACGAGGACGCGGCGTCGGCGGCCTCGATCGACGCCTTCGCGTTCCGGTCGCTGCACCGCACGCTGTCGCGGTTCTACCGCGTCATGGTCGTGGACACGGGGAACAACATGCGCGCGTCCAACTGGCAGGCGGCGATCGAGGCCGCCGACCAGGTGGTGCTCGTCTCGACGGTGCGTGAGGACACGTCGCAGTCGGCCGCCTGGGCGGTCGACGCCCTGCGGGCCACGGGTCACGAGGAGGTGGTCCGCAAGGCCGTGACCGTCCTCTCGGCGCCTGCCGCGCAGCGCGACGACGCGCTCGCCGACCGCCTCCACGAGCACTTCGGCCGTCTCACCCGCGCCGTGCTCGACGTCCCCTACGACCCGTCGCTCGTCACCGGACGTCCCATCGACTACGACGCCCTGTCGACCCACACGCGCGACGCCTGGCTGCACGTCGCCGCCGCGGTGGCCGACGGCCTCTGAGTGGCGGTCGGAGCGATGCGGCGGCAGCGATGACGGCGCGGGGACCGGTGACGGCGAGCGACCTCCGTCAGGCGCAGGGCGGCGTCCCGGACGCTGCGGCGCCGCGCCTCGCGACCGACGCGGACGCGGAGGCCGTCGCCGAGCTCGTCCACGCCGCCTACCGCGGCGCCGAGAGCACGCGCGGCTGGACGACCGAGAGCCACCTCGTCGGCGGGCAGCGCGCCGACGCCGCCATGGTCCGCGAGCTCGTCGCGGCCGACGACGGCGTCGTGCTGGTCCTCGACGCCTGCCCCGAGGACGTGGGCACGGGTCTGGTGGCGTGCTGCCACGTCGAGCGGCGCGAGACGTCGGCCTACGTCGGGATGTTCGCCGTCCGGCCCGAGATCCAGGGGCGCGGCCTGGGCCGGCGCATGCTCGCCGCCGCCGAGCGGCAGACGCTCGCGTGGGATCGGGCGACCGTCGAGCTGACCGTGCTCGACCACCGTCCCGAGCTGCTCGCCTGGTACGAGCGCTGCGGCTTCCGCCTCACGGGCGTGCGCCACCCATTCCCGTACGGCGACGAGCGGTTCGGGCTGCCGCTGCGCACCGACCTCGCGCTCCTCGGCATGATCAAGCACCTCGACCACGGAGGCACCCCATGACCGACCACCACGCGACCGTCCCGGCACCGCGGACCGCCGTCGTCACGGGCGCCGGCCGCGGCATCGGTCGCGGTCTGGCGACGGGCCTCGCCGCGCGCGGCGTCAGGGTCGCGCTGCTCGGCCGGACCGCCGCGCACCTCGAGGCGGTCGCCGACGAGATCCGCGGCGGCGTCGGCGGGCCGGACGCCGTGGCCGCCGTCGTGCCGGTCGACGTGACGGACGGTACGGCCGTGCGGACCGCGGCCGCGCAGGTCGAGGAGGCGTTCGCGGGAGACGGCGGCGTGGGGCTCCTCGTCAACAACGCGGGCGTGATCGAGCGTCAGGAGGTGGCGTTCGCCGACGACGACCTCGACGACGTGTGGCGCGTCGTCGAGACGAACGTGCGCGGTCCGTTCCTCGTCACGCACGCGCTGCTGCCCGCGATGCTCGCGCGCGGGAGCGGCCGCATCGTCAACCTCAGCTCCGGTGCCGCGTACCGGCCGTCGCCCGCCTACACGGGGTACGGCGTGAGCAAGGCGGCCCTCGCGCGGTTCACGAGCGTGCTGGACGCGCAGTACCGCGAGGCCGGCCTGCGGGTGTTCGACCTCGCGCCGGGCGTCGTCGCGACCGACATGACGGCGAGCATGCCGCAATGGGACGGGCGCACCGAGTGGACGCCCGTCGAGGCGAGCGTGGACCTGCTCCTGGGCGTGATCGACGGCGAGCTGGAGGCGTGGTCGGGCCGCTTCGTGCGCGCCGGTGCGGACACGGTCGCCTCCCTCGTGGCGCACGCGGACGACGTCGTCGCGCACGACGCCCGCCGCCTGGGCTTCGCCCCCTACGGCCCGGACGACCCGATCCTGCCCTGAGGGCCCCGGCCGCGGCGTCTGCCCCCGCAGCCGGCGACGCGCCGGCGGGCATGGCGACGCGTCGGCGGGCGGGTCCGCGCGTCAGCGGAGGGGGACGAAGCGGTAGGCGCCGTGGCGGCGGACGGCGACGTCGTCGGGGGCAGGTCCGCGCCGGTCGACCGTCAGCATCTCGCCGCGCACCGGGATCACCATGCGCCCGCCGACGGCGAGCTGCGCCACCAGCGCCGCGGGGAGCTCCTGCGCCTCGGCGCTCACGAGGATGCGGTCGTACGGCCCGCCGTCGGGCACGCCGAGCACGCCCGGTCGCGCGAGCTCCACCGTCGCCCAGGGCTGCCCGGTCGCCTCGACGTTCGCGCCGCCCCACACGGCGAGCTCGGGCTCGAGCTCCACCCCGACGACGACGCCGTCCTCGCCCACGAGGTGCGCGAGCAGCGCGGTCGTCCAGCCCGAGCCGGAGCCGACGTCGAGCACGCGTGCCCCGCGCGGGGGGTCGAGCTCGCGCAGCATGCGCGCGACGGTGCTCGGCTGCGAGCTCGTCTGGCCGCGGCCGATGGGCAGGGGCTGGTCCTCGGCGGCACGGCGTCGCTCGTGCTCACGCAGGAACCCGGTGCGCGGGACCGCGCGCATCGCCTCGGCGACGCGGTCCCCCCGCGGTGCCCCTGCCGGTCCGGTCATCGGGACGGCCGTCCGTGCGGGGGTGCCGCGCCGTGCCGCCACCGATAGCGTCGAGACGTCCCGTCCATCCGTCCTCCTGGAGGTCCATCATGCCCACCCGTACCGCTCGCACCGCGTGGAACGGCTCGCTCGCCGAGGGCAGCGGCCAGGTCGAGCTGAGCAGCTCCAAGGTCGGCACCTTCGACGTCTCCTTCCCCAAGCGTGCCGCGGACGACGCCGACGGCACCACCAGCCCGGAGGAGCTCATCGGGGCCGCGCACTCGTCGTGCTACGCGATGCAGCTGTCCGCCCTGGTCGGCGAGGCCGGGGGCACCGTGCAGAGCCTCGAGGTCAGCGCCGACGTCGAGCTGCGGCCGGACCCGGCGGGCGGCTTCCGCATCAGCGGCATCGCGCTCACCGTGCGGGGCGAGGTCGAGGGCCTCGACGCCGACGGCTTCACCAAGGCCGCGCAGGACGCGAAGGACACGTGCCCGGTCAGCAAGGCCCTCACCGGGACGAGCATCACCCTCGACGCCGCCCTGTCCTGACCAAGCTGTCCTGACCAACCTGTCCTGACCACCGCGACAGACCGCAGACCGGAGCGTCCCGGCCCGGCACGCCCGCGTGCCGGGTCCGGGACGCTCCCGTCTGCGGGTGGGGGCGTCAGGCGGACGCAGGGAGCGTGGGGTCGAGGACGACCTTGATGCAGCCGTCCTCCTTCTTCTGGAACGTCTCGTAGTACTGCGGCGCCTGCTCGAGCGAGACCCGGTGCGTGCGCAGGTCGAGCACGCCGAGCGGGTCGTCGTCGCCCTGCACGAGCGGGAGGATCTCCGGCACCCAGTGCTGCACGTTGGCCTGGCCCATGCGGAGCGTCACCTGCTTGTCGAACAGCTCCATCATCGGCATCGGGTCCGCGGCGCCGCCGTACACGCCCGAGAGCGAGAGCGTGCCGCCGCGCCCCACGACGGAGATCGCGGTGTGCAGCGCGGCGAGGCGGTCGATCCCGCCGACGTCCATGACCTTGCGGGCGACGGCGTCGGGCAGCATCGCGGCCACCTTGTGCGTG
Source organism: Actinotalea ferrariae (assembly GCF_019733465.1). Taxonomy (GTDB): domain Bacteria; phylum Actinomycetota; class Actinomycetes; order Actinomycetales; family Cellulomonadaceae; genus Actinotalea; species Actinotalea ferrariae_A. Next base: position 4,156 of record NZ_JACVQL010000163.1, read on the forward strand.
GCCTCGGCGACCGGTGAGCCGTGGGCCTCCATGCCGACGGCGTCGACGACCGACTCCGGGCCGCGGCCGTCGGTCAGGTCGCGGATCGCGGCCGGCAGGTCGTCGTGGTCGCGCAGGTCGAGCACCTCGATGCCGTGCCGGCGCGCCATCTCGAGCCGCTCGGGCACCAGGTCGACGGCGATCACGCGGCCCGCGCCGCGGTACGCGGCGATCCGGGCGGCCATCTGGCCGATCGGCCCCAGCCCGAGCACGACGACCGTCCCGCCCGCGGGGACGTCCGCGTACTCGACCGCCTGCCAGGCCGTCGGCAGCACGTCGGACAGGTACAGGTACTTCTCGTCCGGCTGGCCGTCGTCGGGCACGACGACGGGTCCGAACTGCGCCTGCGGGACGCGCAGGTACTGCGCCTGCCCGCCGGGCACCTGCCCGTACAGCTTGGTGTAGCCGAAGAGCCGGGCGCCCTTGTGGTGCTCGTGGACCTGCGTCGTCTCGCACTGGGTGGTGAGGCCGCGGCGGCAGCTGTGGCACGTGCCGCACGCGATGACGAAGGGCACGACGACGCGGTCGCCCACGGACAGGTGCGCGGTGGCGCCCGGGCCGACGGCCTCGACGTAGCCCATGGCCTCGTGGCCGAGGACGTCGCCCTTGTCGATGAACATGCCGAGGGTCGAGTAGAGGTGCAGGTCCGAGCCGCAGATCGCGGTCGACGTCACCCGGATCACCGCGTCGGTGGGCTCGAGGATCGCCGGGTCCGCGACGGACTCGACGCTGACCTTCTCCGTGCCCTGCCAGGTGAGCGCGCGCATGCATCCTCCAGTGGTCGCCGTGCCGTGGTCGCGTGCGGTGTGGCCGGCCCTCGCGGGCGGCGTGCCCAGGCTGCCCCGCACCGCGCGGCGCCGCACGTCGGACGCCGGGTCCGAGGTGTCGGCCGCGGATGGCAGGATCAGCGCGTGGCGACCACGACCTCCGACGCGACCGGCGCGGCCGCCGCCGGGACGGCGCGGGACCTGCTCGCCGCGCTGCGGTCGGCGGTCGGCGAGGTGGACGTGTCCACGCGGCGCCGTGCCGAGTACAGCACCGACGCGTCCAACTACCGCGTCGTGCCCGAGGTGGTCGTCTTCCCGCGCGACGTCGACGAGCTCGTGGCCGTCACGGAGGTCGCCCGGTCGACCGGGACGCCGCTGACGCTGCGCGGCGGTGGCACGTCCGTCGCGGGCAACGCCGTCGGCACGGGGATCGTCGTCGACACGTCGCGGCACCTGACGGCGATCGGCGAGATCGACCCGGCTGCGCGGACCGCCGTCGTCGAGCCGGGCGTCGTCATGAGCAGCCTGCAGGCCGCGGCGCGGCCCCACGGCCTGCGCTTCGGACCGGACCCCTCGACGCAGAACCGCGCCACGCTCGGCGGCATGATCGGCAACAACGCGTGCGGGCCGCACGCCGTCGCCTACGGGCGCACGGCGGACAACGTGGTCGCGCTCGACGTCGTGGACGGGCACGGCCGCCGCTTCACCGCGGGTCGCGGCGCGGGCGCGCTCGACGCGGTCCCCGGCCTCGGCGACCTGGTGGCCGCGAACCTCAGCACCATCCGCACGGAGCTCGGGCGCTTCGAGCGGCAGGTCTCGGGGTACTCGCTCGAGCACCTGCTCCCCGAGCGCGGCGCGGACCTGGCGAAGATGCTCGTCGGCACCGAGGGCACCCTCGTGACCGTCGTGGGTGCCACGGTCCAGCTCGTCCCGGTGGCGGACGCGGCGGTGCTCGTCGTCCTCGGGTACCCGGACATGCCGTCGGCCGCCGACGCCGTCCCCGCGCTGCTCGCGCACGCGCCGCTCGCGGTCGAGGGGCTCGACGCGCGCCTGGTCGACGTCGTGCGCCGGCACCGCGGCGAGGCGCACGTGCCCGAGCTGCCCGCGGGTGCCGGCTGGCTCATGGTCGAGATGGGCGGCGCGACGCGCGAGGAGGCCCTCGAGCGGGCGCGCGCCATGGCGGCCGACGCGGGCACGACGTCGGCCCGCGTCATCCCGCCCGGCCCCGAGGCGTCGTCGATGTGGCAGATCCGTGCCGACGGCGCGGGCCTCGCGGGGCGGACGCCCGAGGGTGCCCAGGCGTGGCCCGGGTGGGAGGACGCGGCCGTCCCGCCCGAGCGGCTCGGCGCCTACCTGCGCGACTTCGACGCGCTCATGGCGCAGCACGGCGTCGAGGGCCTCCCGTACGGGCACTTCGGCGACGGGTGCATCCACGTGCGGCTCGGCATCCCGCTCGAGCGGCGCGACGACGTGGCGGGGTTCCGCGCCTTCATGACCGACGCGGCGCGGCTCGTCGCGTCGCACGGGGGGTCGCTCTCGGGCGAGCACGGCGACGGGCGGGCGCGCTCGGAGCTCCTCCCGCTGATCTACTCGCAGGCCACGATCGACCTCTTCGGCGCGGTCAAGCAGCTGTTCGACCCGGCCGACGTGCTGAACCCGGGCGTGCTCGTGGACCCGCGCCCCATCGACGCGGACCTCCGCCGACCGCACGCGCTGCCCATCGCGCGCACGAGCGGCTTCTCCTTCGCGCACGACGGCGGCGACATGACGACGGCCGTGCACCGGTGCGTCGGTGTCGGCAAGTGCCGTGCCGACTCGGGCGCTTCCGGCGGGTTCATGTGCCCGTCGTACCTCGCGACGCGCGACGAGAAGGACTCGACGCGCGGCCGCGCGCGCGTGCTGCAGGAGATGGCCAACGGCACCCTCGTGACGGGCGGCGCGCGGTCCGCCGAGGTGCACGAGGTGCTCGACCTCTGCCTGAGCTGCAAGGCGTGCTCGAGCGACTGCCCCGCGGGCGTCGACATGGCGCAGTACAAGTCCGAGGTGCTGCACCGCTCGTACCGCGGGCGGCTGCGGCCGCGCACCCACTACGCGCTCGGCTGGCTGCCGCGGTGGTCGCGGCTGGTGGGACGCCTCCGCGCGGGCGGCCTCGCGAACGCCGTCCTCGGGGTGCGCCCGCTCGCCAAGGCCGTCCTCGCGGCAGGTGGCATGGACACCCGTCGCTCCGTCCCGGCCTTCGCCTCGACGACGTTCCGCCGCTGGTGGTCCTCCCAGGACGGTCGTCACCACGGCACCGAGGGCATGGGGGAGGCGACGGCCGGGGCGACGTCGCACGCGACCGGCGCGACGGATCCCGCGCGGCGGGTCGTGCTGTGGACCGACTCGTTCAGCGACGGGTTCGACCCCGACGTGCCGCGCGCGATGATCCAGGTGCTGCGCGCCGCCGGGTACGAGGTGATCGTGCCGGACCAGGACGCGTGCTGCGGGCTCACCTGGATCAGCACGGGTCAGCTCGACGGCGCCAAGGCGCGGCTCGGTGAGCTGCTCGCGGTGCTCGGGCCGTACGCGGTCAACGGCATCCCGATCGTCGGCGTCGAGCCCTCGTGCACCGCGGTCCTCCGCTCCGACCTCGTCGACCTGCTGCCCGAGGACCCGCGTGCGGTCGCCGTCGCGCGGGCGACGCGCACCCTGGCCGAGCTGCTCACGGCGCCCCCGCCGGTCGGTCCGGACGCCTGGGAGCTGCCGAGCCTCGCCGACGTCACCGTCGTCGCCCAGCCGCACTGCCACCACCACTCGGTGATGGGGTACGACGCGGACCGTGCCCTGCTGCGGGCCGCGGGGGCGACGGTCACGACGCTCGCGGGCTGCTGCGGGCTGGCCGGGAACTTCGGCATGGAGAAGGGGCACTACGAGGTGTCCGTCGCCGTGGCCGAGCACGCGCTGCTGCCGGCGCTGCGCGAGGCGGCACCGGACACGGTCCTGCTCGCGGACGGCTTCTCGTGCCGGACCCAGGCGCAGGACCTCGCGGGAGCGCGGATGACCCATCTCGCGCAGCTGCTCGCCTCGCGCCTGCCGTGACCACTGCGGGATTTCTCGTAGTGGTACGGGTGCCCCCGCACGCTTTCGACACGGAGCAGTAACTTCCGCCGAACGGGGCATTCCGGACAGACCACCGCAGACCGTAGGCTTCGGGCGGTCGAAGAGCCCCCGCTCTACCGGAAGCGCATCCCCCATGTTCCAGGTCGAAGGCACGAGATCCGTGGCCGTCCACCCGCTCGAGCCCGCCACCAGCGCGTTCACCCGAGCGGCGTCCGGCGTGCTCGCCGAGCACCTCGACACCCTGCTCGGCGAGCGGCTGCTGCCGATCCGCCTGCGCAGCGGCGACGAGGACGAGCCCTACCTGCTCGCGGTCGACGCCGCGGGCCAGCCGGTGGTCGTCGAGATCGTGCCGGTCCTCGACGAGGTCGCCGTGATCCGCGGGCTGCGGTTCGCGGGACGGGCCGCGGGCATGAGCGCGCAGGACTTCGCCGCGGTCTACCGCGGCGGGCCCACCCGGTTCGCCGCCCACCTCGCCGCGTTCCGCGAGACGGTGCCCGCCACGACGCTGCTCCCCACGACCGTCCGCAGCGGCGCGCGCCTCCTGCTCGTGTGCTCCGCGATCGCGGAGGGGATCCAGGAGATCGTCGAGTTCCTCCTCCAGCCGGGCTGGCAGGTAGACATCCTGCAGGTCGGCGTCGTGCCCGGCGCGGACGGCGCGCGCATCGTGGACGTCCATCCCCTGAGGCGCACGCCGCCGCCACGGCGTGCGATGGAGCCGACGTCGCTGCGCATCGTCCGCCACACCGACGGCACGAGCACGCACACGACGACGCCGCACACGCCCGGGCAGTACGGCGCGGCGCCCCACGGCCCCGAGCACCAGGGCCCGGCGCACCACGGCCCGGCCTCCGCGCGCCCGACGACCCAGCCGCAGTCGCAGGCGCAGCCGCAGCCGCAGCCGCAGCCGAACGTGCAGCCGGACCCGGACGCCGCCCGCGAGCGCGTGCTCGACGGCGCGCTGGATGAGCGGTCCGTCCATCACGGGGTCGGAGTACGGGACCCCGAGCTCGACGACGTCGACGCCGGCGTCG
>NZ_JACVQL010000164.1 GCF_019733465.1 Actinotalea ferrariae
GCGCTGCGCCGGACGGCCGGCCGCGTGCGGCTCGTGGGCGATGCGTCGGGCTACGTCGACGCACTCACCGGCGAGGGGCTGCGGGTCGGGCTCGCGCAGGCGCGGGCCGCCGTCGCGACGCTCGACGACCCGCTCGCCTACGAGCGGGCCTGGGTCCAGGCGACGCGTGACTACCGCGTGCTCACGGGCGGCCTGGTCGCGTGGGCGACGTCGCCCCTGCGGCGCGGCATCGTCCCCGTCGCGGCGGGCATCCCGCCCCTGTTCGGCGCGATCGTGGAGCGCCTCGCCCGCTGAGCGGGCCGTCGGGCCGTCCGCGGCGTGCCGTCGCGCACGGCGCGCGAGCGGGCGGACCTTGATCCGTTCGCCGCGCGCCCGGCGGCGGTGGTGCGGATACTCACCGCATGCCGTCGAACACCTCCCCCACGCCGGGCACCTCAGGCACGCCGTCCGCCGCCGGTGCCGCCGCCGCAGGCGCGGCCGACCACGGGGGCGAGTCCCCGACCCGGCTGCGCCGGGCCGTCACGGGCCCGCTGCTGTACCTGTTCATCCTCGGCGACGTGCTGGGCGCCGGCATCTACGCGCTGGTCGGCGAGATGGCCGGGACGGCCGGGGGCGCGGTGTGGCTCGCGTTCGCCGTCGCGCTCGTCATGGCGCTGCTCACGGCGTTCTCGTACGCCGAGCTCGTGACGAAGTACCCGCGCGCGGGCGGCTCGGCCGTGTTCGCCGAGCGCGCGTTCCGCAGCCCGCTCGTCGCCTTCCTGGTCGGCTTCTCGATGCTCTCGGCGGGCGTGGTCAGCGCGGCCGGCCTCGCGCTCGCCTTCGGCGGCGACTACCTCGGCGTGTTCCTCGACGTGCCGCCCGCGGCCGCGGCGCTCGTGTTCCTGCTCCTCGTCGCGCTGCTCAACGCGCGCGGGATCAAGGAGTCGCTCGGCGCCAACGTGGCGATGACGGCGATCGAGCTCACCGGCCTCCTGCTGGTCGTCGTGGTGGGCGCGATCGTCCTGGCGCGCGGCGACGGCGAGGGCGTCGGCCCGCTCGACGTCCCCGAGGGCACGTCGCTCGGAGCCGCGGTGCTCGCGAGCGCCCTCATCGCCTTCTACTCGTTCGTCGGCTTCGAGACGTCCGCCAACCTCGCCGAGGAGGTGCGCGACGTGAGCCGCGTGTACCCGCGCGCGCTGTTCGGCTCGATGGTCACCGCAGGGCTCGTCTACCTCGCGGTCGGGTGGGTGGCGCCCGCCGTCGTCGACACCGCCACGCTCGCCGAGTCGTCCGGCCCGCTGCTCGAGGTGGTCGACACCTTCGGCGGCATCCCGCCCACGCTCTTCGCCGTCATCGCGCTCGTCGCGGTCGCCAACGGCGCCCTGCTCACCATGATCATGGCCAGCCGCCTCGCGTACGGCATGTCCGACCGCGGGCTGCTGCCCCGCGCCCTTGGCCGGGTGCTGCCCGGCCGGCGGACGCCGTGGGTCGCGATCGCCGTCACCACGGCCGTGGCGATGCTGCTCGCCGTCACCGGCGAGCTCGTCGACCTCGCCGCGACCGTGGTGCTGCTCCTGCTCTTCGTGTTCCTCAGCACCAACGTCGCGGTCCTCGTGCTGCGCCGCGAGACCGTCGACCACGACCACTTCCGGGCGCCGACCTTCGTTCCCGTGCTCGCCGTCGTGAGCTGCCTCGTGCTGCTCACGCAGCAGGAGCCGCAGCACTGGGCGCTCGCAGGCATCCTGCTCGCAGCCGGCACCGTGCTCCACCTGGTGACCGGGGGCGCCCGCGGGGCCCGGCGCCGCCGCGACGAGGTCGAGGCGGAGGCAGAGGCCGGCGCCCGCTGACGCGCTCACGCGCTCACGCACCGCGGCGCCTGGTCGGGCCGGGCCGGGTCAGGCCGGGCCGGTGCGCGTCAGCGGACGTCCGTACGTCAGCTGACGCCCGGACCGGCCTGCGTCAGCGGACGTCGCGCTGGCCGCCCACGAGCGACCTGCCGCCGCGCGCGCGGGGGCGCATGGGCGGGCTCGCCGTGCCCACGCCGTCGACCATCCCGCCCAGCACCGCGGCGAGCGCCTCGACCGCCGTGTGCCGGGGACGCCACCCCAGCACCGTGCGTGCCCGCTCGGTGGACATGAGGGCGATGCCCGCCGCCAGGTCGACCCAGCCCGGGCTGATGTGGATGGCGCGCGCGAGCCAGGCGCCGTGCACCGCGGCCCGCACGAGGGGCACGGGCACCTCGACGTGCCGGCCGCCCGAGAGCAGCGCCGCGACCTGCGGGGCGCGCAGGACGTCGTCGGCCGCGATGTTGAAGGCACCCACGTGCTGGTCGAGGAGGATGGCGCGCAGCGCCTGCGCGAGGTCGTCGGCGTGGACGGCCTGCACGCGCACGCCTCGGGGCCACGGCAGCACGGGCAGCCCCGCACCGAGCGCCGCGGCGGGTGCGAGCGGGCCGAGGAAGTACCGCTCGATCCCCGACCCGGCGGCACGCTGGAAGACGAGGGCGGGCCGCACGCGCGCGACGCGCAGCTGCGGGTGGAGCACCTCGGCCTCGTCGAGGAGCCGCTCGACCGCCACCTTGTCCACGCTGTAGTGGCTGCTGCGCACCTCCTCGGTCGCCCAGTCCTCGGTCCGCGGCTCGTCGTCGTGCACGGGCGCGTAGGCGCCGACGGATGACGCGACGACGAGGTGCGGCACGCCGGCGCGGGCGACGGCCTCGATGACGCGCGCGGCGCCGGTGACATTCGTCGCGCGGAGCAGCGCGCGGTCGTGGCTGGGCTGCATCGCCCAGGCGAGGTGCACGACGGCGTCGGCCCCGGCGAAGGCGTCCGCGAGCGCGGCCACCACGGGCTCGTCGGGTCCTGCGGCGGCCAGGTCGACCGCGCGCCACTCGGCGACGTCGTACGGCGCCGGGGGCACCGTGCTGGGCACGCGGCGCGCGACGCTCACGACGGACCGCACCGCGTCCTCGTCGCGGAGCGCACGCAGGAGCGCGGTCCCGATGTTGCCGCTCGCACCGACGACGGCGACCCTCAAGGCCGACCGCCCGCCGGCGTCGCGGCGCTCATGCCACCGGGACCGCGCATCTCAGCGGTACCGGTCAGAGCTCGTCGCCGGACTGGACGTCCTGGCGCGGGTTGAGCATGTCCGGGTCGGCGTCGGGGTCACCCTCGGTGGTGCCGCTGCCGGCGGCACGGGAACCCGTGCGCGGCTCGAGGCTCTCCGGGTCCGAGTCCTGGTCCTGCGCGGGGTCGTAGGCGTCTGGTGTCTGCTCGCTCATGGTCCCAACGTCGCACCGTCGGCCCGCGCTCGCACGCCGAGCGTGCGGTGCCCCACGGCAGCGGCCGTGCGGCACCCGACGGCCGACCCGGCCGGGCCACGACGTGACGCGCACCACACCGTCCACGGAGGACGTCCCTCGGTGCGCACGCGAGGCGGTCGCCTGGCACTCTTGCGGCATGCAGATCTGGCCCGGCAAGCCCTACCCCCTCGGCGCGACCTTCGACGGGACGGGCACCAACTTCGCCCTGTTCTCCGAGGTCGCGGAGCGCGTCGAGCTGTGCCTCTTCGACGACGACGGGACCGAGACCCGGATCGACCTCCCCGAGGTCGACGCCTTCGTGTGGCACGCGTACCTCCCGACGATCCAGCCGGGGCAGCGGTACGGGTACCGCGTGCACGGCCCCTACGACCCGGCCAACGGGCAGCGGTGCAACCCCGCCAAGCTGCTGCTGGACCCGTACGCCAAGGCGATCGACGGGCAGATCGACGGCCACCAGTCCCTGTTCTCCTACGACTTCGGCGACCCGGACTCGCTCAACACGGACGACTCCGCCGCCCACACCATGAAGTCCGTGGTCATCAACCCGTACTTCGACTGGGGCCACGACCGGCCGCCGCTGCGCGACTACCACGAGAGCGTGATCTACGAGGGCCACGTCAAGGGCCTGACCATGCAGCACCCGAGCATCCCCGAGGAGCTGCGCGGCACGTACGCCGGCATGGCGCACCCGGCGATCATCGACCACCTCGTCGACCTCGGGATCACCGCGATCGAGCTCATGCCCGTGCACCAGTTCGTCAACGACCCGACGCTCCAGGACAAGGGCCTGTCCAACTACTGGGGCTACAACACGATCGGCTTCTTCGCGCCGCACAACGGGTACGCCTCCTCGCAGACGCCCGGTCAGCAGGTGCAGGAGTTCAAGCAGATGGTCAAGGCGCTGCACGAGGCGAACATCGAGGTCATCCTCGACGTCGTCTACAACCACACGGCGGAGGGCAACCACCTCGGCCCCACCCTGTGCTTCCGCGGCATCGACAACGCGGCCTACTACCGGCTCGTCGACGACGACCAGGCGCACTACTACGACACGACGGGCACCGGGAACTCGCTGCTCATGCGGCACCCCCACGTGCTCCAGCTGCTCATGGACTCGCTGCGCTACTGGGTCAACGAGATGCACGTCGACGGCTTCCGGTTCGACCTGGCGAGCACGCTCGCCCGTCAGTTCCACGAGGTCGACCGCCTGTCCGCCTTCTTCGACCTCGTGCAGCAGGACCCGGTCATCAGCCAGGTCAAGCTCATCGCCGAGCCGTGGGACGTCGGCGACGGGGGCTACCAGGTCGGCGGCTTCCCGCCCCTGTGGTCCGAGTGGAACGGCAAGTACCGCGACACCGTGCGCGACTTCTGGCGGGGCGAGCCGTCGACCCTCGCCGAGTTCGCGAGCCGCCTGTCGGGCTCGTCGGACCTCTACGAGCACACGGGCCGCAAGCCCATCGCGTCGATCAACTTCGTCACCGCGCACGACGGCTTCACGCTCAACGACCTGGTCTCGTACAACGAGAAGCACAACGAGGCCAACGGCGAGGGCAACAAGGACGGCGAGAGCCACAACCGGTCCTGGAACTGCGGCGTCGAGGGTCCGACCGAGGACCCGGAGATCACGGACCTGCGGTGGCGTCAGCAGCGCAACTTCCTCACGACGCTGCTGCTGTCGCAGGGAGTGCCGATGATCGCGCACGGCGACGAGCTGGGGCGTACGCAGGGCGGCAACAACAACGGCTACTGCCAGGACAACCCGATCACGTGGATGGACTGGGACCTGAGCGACCAGGCGGCGGGCCACCTCGAGTTCACGCGGTCGCTCGTGCACCTGCGCCGCAACCACCCCGTGCTGCGCCGCCGCCGGTTCTTCTTCGGCAGCGCCGACCACGGCGGCGAGTCCGACCTGGGCGACATCGCCTGGTTCTCGACCAGCGGCGAGCACATGTCGGACCAGGACTGGAACAACGGGTACGCGCGCGCCGTGACCGTGTTCCTCAACGGCGAGGCGATCGCCGAGCCCGACGCGCGCGGCGAGCGCCTCGTGGACGACTCGTTCCTCGTGCTCTACAACGCGGCGCCGGACACGGTGACCTTCACGCTGCCCCCCAAGGAGTTCGGCGCGGTGTGGACGTGCGTCGTGGACACCGACCACACGCTGGGCGCGGGGGCCGAGGTCGAGGCCGGCGCGACGATCGACATCACGGGCCGCAGCACGCTCGTCCTCACCCGGCCGGTGATCGAGTGACCGCGGAGCATCCCGACCGTCCGGGGCCGGCCCGGCGCCGGCCCCCCGAGGGTCGACCCGTCCCGGTCTCGACGTACCGGCTGCAGCTCAACGCCGACCTGACGCTCGACGACGCCGCCCGGCAGGTGCCGTACCTGCAGCGCCTGGGCGTGACGCACCTGTACCTCTCCCCCGTGCTGGCCGCCGCACCGGGCTCGACGCACGGCTACGACGTCGTCGACCACGACGTGATCTCGCCCGTCCTCGGCGGGCGCGAGGCGTTCGACCGCCTCGCGGCGACCGCGCGCGAGCACGGCCTCGGCCTCGTCGTCGACATCGTGCCCAACCACATGGCCGTGCCCACGCCCGTGTGGCACAACCGGGCGCTGTGGTCCGTGCTTGCGCAGGGACCGGACTCGCCGTACGCGTCGTGGTTCGACGTCGACTGGTCGGCCGGCGAGGGCGCGCTGCTCATGCCGGTCCTCGGCCGGCGGATCGGCGCCGTGCTCGCCGACGGCGAGCTGGCGCTCGACGAGGCGGAGATCCCGGGGGGCGACGGGCCGCAGACCGTGCTGCGCTACTACGACCACGTGTTCCCCGTCCGCCCGGGCACCGAGCAGCTGCCCATGGCCGAGCTCGTGGACCGGCAGCACTACCGGCTCGCGTACTGGAAGGTCGCCGACGAGGAGCTCAACTACCGCCGCTTCTTCGACGTCGGGACGCTCGCCGCGATCCGCGTCGAGGACCAGGAGGTGTTCGACGCGACCCACGCGCTGGTCGCGGGCCTCGTGCGCGACGGCGTCGTCGACGGCCTGCGGATCGACCACCCCGACGGGCTCGCCGACCCCCAGGGCTACCTCGACCGGCTGGCCCAGGCCACCGACGACGCGTGGGTCGCGGTCGAGAAGATCCTCGCGCCCACCGAGCAGCTGCCCGAGGACTGGGCGACCGTCGGCACGACGGGCTACGACGCGATGTGGCGCATCCACGCGACGTTCGTCGACCCCGGCGGCGGCGGCGAGCTCGGCGCGCTCATGCACCGGCTGACGGGCGACACGACGGATGCGCTGCCCGCCCTGGTCGAGGAGGCCAAGCGCCAGATCGTCGCCGGGCCGCTCTACGCCGAGGTGCACCGGCTCGCCGACCTCGCGGCCGACATCTGCCGCGACGACGTGCGGCTGCGCGACCACACGTGGCGCTCGCTGCACGAGTGCCTCGTCGAGCTCATCGTGGCGGCCGACCGCTACCGCTACTACGTGACGCCCGGCGAGCCGGTCCACCCGGACGCCCAGGCGGCGTTCGCGGAGTGCGTCGCGACGGCCCGGGCGCGCCTCGACGAGGACCGGCACGAGAGCCTCGACCTGCTCGCCGAGATGCTCCTGGCACGCGAGGTCGGCTCGGCCGGGCGCACGCGCGAGCAGCGGCGTGACGAGCTCGTCGTCCGCTTCCAGCAGACCTGCGGCGCCGTCATGGCCAAGGGCGTCGAGGACACGGCGTTCTACCGGTGGACGCACCTGCTGAGCCTGTGCGAGGTGGGCGGCGCACCCGAGCGGTTCGCGATCAGCCCCGAGGAGCTGCACGCCTGGGCGGGCCGCACGCAGGACCACTCGCCGGTCGCGATGACCGGCCTGTCGACCCACGACACCAAGCGCAGCGAGGACGTGCGCGCACGGCTCGGGGTGCTCTCCGAGCTCCCGGTCGAGTGGGCGCACCTCGTCGACCGGCTGCGGGCCGCCACGGCGGACGTCCGGCCGGCGCTGCTCGACGGGCGCACCGAGAACATCCTGTGGCAGACGCTCGCCGGCACGTGGGACGGCGGTCCGCTCGCCGAGGCGCGCCTGACGGAGTACCTCGTCAAGGCGATCAGGGAGGCGAAGTCCCACACGTCGTGGACGGCGCCCGACGAGGCCTACGAGGAGGCCGTGCTGGGCTTCGCCCGCCACCTGCTCGGGGCGCCGGAGGTGCTCGACGCCTTCGAGGAGTGGGCCCGCCGCGCGGCACCGGGGATCCGGGCGGCGACGCTCGGGATGAAGCTCGTCCAGCTGACGATGCCGGGCGTCGCCGACGTGTACCAGGGCACCGAGGTGTCCGCGGTCGCGCTCGTCGACCCCGACAACCGCCGGCCCGTCGACGTCGAGGCGCTCGGCCGGATGCTCGACCGGCTCGACCGGCTCGAGCGCGAGCAGCCGCGCACGCTCGACGAGGAGAAGCTCGTCGTGACGTCGCGCGCGCTGCGCGTGCGGCGCGACCGCCCCGGCTGCTTCGTCGGTCCCGAGGCGGGCTACCTGCCGCTCCCGTCGTCGTCGGGCAACGCGTTCGCGTTCGCGCGGACCGACGGCGGCCGGCCGTGCGCCGTCACCGTCGTCACCCGGCTCGCGCTCTCGCTCGAGCGCCTCGGCGGCTGGGGCGGCCACACGGTCGCCCTGCCGGAGGGCCGGTGGCGCGACGCGCTCACGGGTCGCGAGGTGGACGGGGGCGTCGTCCCGCTCACCGAGCTGCTCTCGTCGCTCCCGGTGGCCCTCCTCGTGCCCTCCGGGCAGGCTTGAGCGCGTGAGCGACGGCACCTCTCCCGACCCCCGACCCACCGATCCCGCTGACCGCACGACGGAGGCCAGCAGCGCCGCCGGGTCCGGCACCGAGCCCCGCGTCTGGGCGCCCGCGGCGCAGCTGGTCGAGCTGCACCTGCCCGGCCGCGACGGCAAGCGCCACGCGATGGAGCCGGAGCCGGGCGGGTGGTGGCGCTCGCCCGTGAGCCTCGCCCACGGCGCGGACTACGGGTTCGTGCTCGACGGCGACGACCCGCGGCCCGACCCGCGCAGCGCGTGGCAGCCCGAGGGGGTCCACGGCCCGAGCCGCGTGTTCGACCCGACGCTGCACCCGTGGGGCGACCGGGCCTGGGCGGGCAGGGACGTGCGCGGGGCGGTCGTCTACGAGCTGCACGTCGGCACGTTCACGCCGCAGGGCACCCTCGACGCCGCGGTCGAGCGCCTCGACCACCTCGTGGCGCTCGGCGTCGACGTGGTCGAGCTGATGCCCGTCGCGGCGTTCCCGGGCGTCCACGGCTGGGGGTACGACGGCGTCGCCCTCTACGCGGTGCACGAGCCGTACGGGGGCCCGGCGGCCCTGCAGCGGTTCGTCGACGCTGCCCACCAGCGCGGGCTCGGCGTGTGCCTCGACGTCGTCTACAACCACCTCGGCCCGTCCGGGAACTACCTGCACGCGTTCGGGCCGTACTTCACCGACCGGCACGAGACGCCGTGGGGCCAGGCCGTGAACCTCGACGGCGACGGGTCGGTCGAGGTCCGCCGGTTCGTCGTCGAGAACGCGCTGCGCTGGCTGCGCGACTTCCACGTCGACGCGCTGCGGCTCGACGCGGTCCACGCGCTCGTCGACGACTCGCCGCGGCACCTGCTCGCCGAGCTCGCCGACGCCGTCGACGCGCTCGCCGCCGAGGTGGGCCGGCCCCTGTCGCTCGTCGCCGAGTCGGACCTCAACGACGCCCGGATGGTCACGCCGACCGCGCAGGGCGGCCTCGGGATGACGGCGCAGTGGGCCGACGACGTGCACCACGCGCTGCACGCCTTCCTCACCGGCGAGCAGCACGGGTACTACGTCGACTTCGGCTCGGCCGAGGTGCTCGAGAAGGTCCTCACGCGGGTGTTCCTGCACGACGGCACGTACTCGACGTTCCGGGGCGAGGAGTGGGGTGCGCCCGTGCCCGCCGGGACCGACGGCCGCCGCTTCGTCGTCTTCAGCCAGGACCACGACCAGGTCGGCAACCGCGCGCTCGGCGACCGCCCGTCGGAGCACCTCGACGACGTCGGCCTCGCGACGGCCGCCGCGCTCGTGCTGCTCTCGCCCTTCACGCCCATGCTGTTCATGGGCGAGGAGTGGGGTGCCCGCACGCGCTGGCAGTACTTCACCGACCACGCGGAGCCCGAGCTGGTCGAGGCGATCCAGGAGGGCCGACGGTCCGAGTTCGCCGGCCACGGCTGGGACGCCATCTACGGCGGCGAGCCCGACGTCCCCGACCCGCAGGACCCGGCGACCGTCGAGCGCAGCCGGCTCGACTGGACCGAGCCCGAGCGGCCCGAGCACGCGCGCCTCCTGCGCTGGTACACCGACCTCATCGCCCTGCGGCGCGCGACGCCCGACGTCGCGTCGGGCGACCTCGCGGCCACGCGCGTCGAGCACGAGGAGGGACGCTGGTTCGCCGTGCACCGCGGCGACGTCGTCGTCGTGGCCGCGCTCGCGGACGACGTGACGGTCCCCCTCGACGGCGAGGTCCTCGCCCGCTTCCGGGACGACGCACGGGACGCACCCGGCGACGGCGACGGGCGCTCCGGCGCCGGCCTCACCTTCGCCCGCCGCGACGTCGCCGTGCTGCGCCGGTCGGCCTGATGCACGCCGTCGGCCGCTGGGAGACGCCCGCGACCGAGGCTCTGCGCGTCCGCGAGGGCTTCGACCTCGCCGCGTTCGACCGGCGCTCGACGCCCGGCTGGAGCGGGGACAAGACGACGGCGAAGGCGGCGCTCGCCGAGCAGGGCGACCGCCTCTCCGAGCTCCAGGAGAAGCTCTTCGCCCACGGCCGCAGCGGCGGCGACCGGTCCGTGCTCCTCGTGCTGCAGGGCATGGACACGGCGGGCAAGGGCGGCATCGTGCGGCACGTCATCGGCACGGTCGACCCGCAGGGCGTCGCCCTGCGCTCGTTCGGCGTCCCGACGCCCGAGGAGCGCGAGCACCACTACCTGTGGCGCATCCGCGAGGCGCTGCCCAGGCCCGGGTACATCGGCGTCTTCGACCGCTCGCACTACGAGGACGTCCTCGTCGTCAAGGTCGAGCAGCTCGTCCCGGCCGACGAGGTCGAGCGGCGCTACGACGAGATCCGGTCCTTCGAGGACGAGGTCGTGGCGTCCGGGACGCGCGTGGTCAAGGTCGCGCTCATGGTGTCGCTCGACGAGCAGGCCCAGCGGCTCAGGGAGCGCCTCGAGCGGCCGGACAAGCACTGGAAGTACAACCCCGGCGACATCGACGCCCGCGAGCGGTGGCCGCTCTACCAGGAGGCCTACCAGGTCGCGCTCGAGCGCACGGCCACCGACACCGCGCCGTGGTACGTCGTCCCGGCCGACCGCAAGTGGTACGCGCGGCTCGCGGTCGGCGCGCTCCTCCTCGACGCCCTGCAGGGCCTCGACCTCGACTGGCCGGAGGCGGACGTCGACGTCGCGGCGGAGCTGCGCCGCCTGGAGGCCTCGCACCCCGAGGGCTGACCCGGCCGACCTGCCTCGACGCGGGCTGTGGTCCGCCGAGGTCGCCGTCAGCCCGCGATGCGCTCGCGACCGTCCTCGACGAGCGCGCCCAGGCGGGACAGCGCGCGCAGGTACTTCTTGCGGTAGCCGCCGCGCAGCATCGCGTCGTCGAAGAGCGTCGGCGCGTCGTCGACGTCGTCGCCGGCTCCCAGCAGCACCGGGACGTCGCCCTCGTAGAGCCTGTCGACGAGCGCCACCAGCCGGAGCGCATCCGCCTGGT
The DNA here is from genome assembly GCF_019733465.1 of Actinotalea ferrariae. Classification (GTDB taxonomy): domain Bacteria; phylum Actinomycetota; class Actinomycetes; order Actinomycetales; family Cellulomonadaceae; genus Actinotalea; species Actinotalea ferrariae_A. The sequence continues at coordinate 11,058 of NZ_JACVQL010000164.1, forward strand.
CGTGCGCCGGTCCCACCCCGGTCAGCCCCACGCTCGTGACGCCGTCGACGAGCGCCCCGTACCGGCTCGGGTGCACCGTGCGCAGGTGCGCGACGAGCGCCGCGAACTCGTCGCAGGTCGCGCCCGGTGTGCGGTCGGCCGCCGCGCGGACCGCGTCGTCGGGCACCGCCGCGAGGCGCGTCGCGGCGCCGCGGTGCCGGTAGTCCGGACCGTCGATGCGCACGACGTCGAAGCGGTCGGCCATCGCCTGGATCTCGCGCAGGAAGTCCTCGGCCGCGAACCGCCCCTCGCCGAGCTGCTCGGGCAGCGTGTTGGACGTCGCTGCCAGGGCCACGCCGGCGTCGGAGAGCTCGCGGAGCATGCGGGACATGAGGAGGGTGTCCCCCGGGTCGTCGAGCTCGAACTCGTCGATGCAGACGAGACGGCGCTCGGACAGCGCGGCCACGGTCGGCGCGAACCCCAGCGCGCCGACGAGGTGCGTGTACTCGACGAAGCTGCCGAACGCGGATCCCGGGACCCGGTGGGCGAGCGCCGCGAGCAGGTGCGTCTTGCCGACGCCGAAGCCACCGTCGAGGTAGACGGCCGCCGGCTCCTCGCGCCGGAACCAGGACCGCCGTGCCGGTCGCTCGAGCCGGTCCGCCAGGCCGGCCAGGGCCTCGCGCGCGGTGCGCTGGCTCGCGTGGTCCGGGTCGGGGTGGTAGCTGTCGAACGTCGCGTCGGCGAAGTGGCGCGACGGCACGAAGCCCGACAGCAGCTCCCCCGACGCCACCTCGGGCCGGCGGTCGACGAGGCGGCGGGGCGGTTCCACCCGCTCAGCCTAGGTGCCGGTGACGGCACCCGCCGGGCGACGCCGCGTGCCCGTCGGGCGCAGACCGCTGTGCCCGTCGGGCTACGCCGTGGTGCCGGTGACGTCCACCGACGCCGGGGCCCGCGTGTCCCCGAGCACCGCGAGCACCGTGCGCGCGACGTCCTCACCCCGCACGCTGGCCACCGGGTCGAGGTTGCGGTCGTCGCCCGCGACGGCGGCCAGGACCGCCACCTCGTGCAGCCGCACGGGAGTGCCCTCGGCGCGCAGGACGTCGAGCAGCATCGTCTGACCGGCACCGGCGACCGAGACGGGTCCGGAGAGGGCCATCGGCTCACGGGCGGCCGCCCCGTTGAGAGTCACGTACGCGGCGTCCGCGCCGGCCGCGGCCGCGGTCGCGAGGAGGGGCAGCAGCGCCCGGGCGGCGAGGAGGTGGGCCGTCAGGTGGCTCTCGAGCAGCCCGCGCCACGCGGTCGGCGCCAGGTCGAGCAGGGGCGTGCCGATCCACCAGCCGCCCAGCGCGACGACGGCGGCGTCCGCCGTCCACCCGCGTCCGGCCAGAGCGGTCGCGATCTCGACGGGCTCGTCCCAGGAGGCCACGCCGACGACCGCGAGGCGGTCGTGCTCGGGCACCACGACGGAGCCGGGTCGGCGCGTCGGCAGCAGCACGCGTGCGCCCTCGGCGAGGAGCGCGTCGACCACGAACCGCCCCACGAACCCGGCGCCACCCGCGACGACGACCGTGCGACCCGCTGCCTCGGCGCGACGGTCAGGGGCGTCCACGGGCACCGCACCATGCTAGGTGCGGCGCGTGAAGGTCAGGTGCGTGACGCCGCTGCGCGACGAGACGGCCTCGACGTCGTAGGCCTCCTCGAGGGCCTCGAGCCCGTCCCAGAGGCGGACGCCGCGACCGAGCACGATCGGCACCTGCACGAGGTGCATGTGGTCGACGAGCCCCGCCGCGAGGAAGTCGCGGACGACGGTGGCGCCGCCACCGATCCGCACGTCCAGGCTCCCGGCCGCGGCGCGGGCGGTGCTGAGCGCGTCGCTCGGGGACGCGTCGAGGAAGTGGAACGTCGTGCCGCCCTCCATCTCGACCGAGGGGCGTGGCCGGTGCGTCAGCACGAACGTGGGCGTGCGGAAGGGCGGGTTCGGCCCCCCCAGCCCGTCCAACCCGGGTCGTCCTGCCAGCCGGGCGGGCCGAACTTGTTGGCGCCCATGATCTCCGCCCCGAAGCCGACGCCGTGGCGCTCGGCGAACGCGTCGTCCACGCCCACCGATCCGCCGCCACCGCCCTCGCCCTGCGCCCAGAACCGCGTGGCGAACATCCACTCGTGCAGGCGCTCGCCCGCGTGCCCGAACGGCGCCTCGAGGGACTGCGGCTCACCGGTCGCGAAGCCGTCGAGCGAGATGGACAGGTTGTGGATCCGGGTGCGTGACATCGGCGCCTCCTGGGTACGCGTGCGCACGGCCGACCGTTCGGGACGCCCTCGACTGTCGACCGTCGCGCTGCGGCAGGTCAAGCGTCCCCGATGAGACCGGGCGACCTCGCTGGTCCACCATCGGGTCAGACCTTCCCCGAACCCGGAGGCACCGTGAAGCTGCTCCTCACGTCCGGCGGCGTCACGAACGCCACCATCCGCAGCACGCTCGAGCGGCTCCTCGGCAAGCCGGTCTCCGAGTGCCGCGCGCTCTGCATCCCGACCGCGCAGTGGGGTCACCCGATGTGCGGCCCGACGACGGTGCAGGGACTCGTCGCGGCGGGTCGCGGGTCCCCGCACCTGTCCGGGCTGGGCTGGGCGTCCCTCGGCGTCCTCGAGCTCACGGCCCTGCCCACGATCGGCGCCGACCGCTGGGTCCCCTGGGTCCGCGAGGCCGACGTGCTCCTCGTGGACGGCGGCGACGCGACCTACCTGTACCACTGGATACGGGAGTCCGGGCTCGCCGACCTCCTGCCGTCGCTGACAGACACCGTCTGGGTCGGGGTGAGCGCGGGCAGCATGGTGATGACGCCCCGCATCGGGAGCTACTTCGTCGAGTGGCCGTCCGCGCCGGACGACCGCACTCTGGGCGTCGTCGACTTCGCGATCTTCCCGCACCTGGACCTCTTCCCGACGAACACCACGGCCGACGCCGAGCGATGGGTCGCCGACCTCGGGATCCCGGCCTACGCGATCGACGAGCAGACCGCGATCACCGTCGTCGACGGCGAGGTCGAGGTGGTCTCCGAGGGTCGGTGGGTGCGCCTCGGGCCATGAGGACGCGGCGGCTCGACGCGACGCCGCTCGGCACCGCCGGAACGGCTCGCGGGACCGGCGTCAGCGGACGAACACCGCGCCCGGCGGGAGCTCCCCGACCACCGGCCGGGCGTCGGCGAACCAGCCGTCCACCGGGAACCGGGCCACGAGCGCGCCGCCCTGCGGGGGCCGGACGACGAGGCGGCCGTCCCGCGTCGGCGTGAAGGCCCAACCGCCGATGAGGGGCACGCCGCTCCTGAGGTTCGTGAAGCCGCCGTCGGGCTCGACCCGACCCGTCGCGAGCGAGCCGCTCGGCCCGTCGACGAAGAGCAGCGTGCCGTCGGTCGCCGCCATGATCGACGTTCAGGGGTCGAAGCCCGGGTGGTTGCGCAGGTCGGCGAAGCCGCCGTCGCCCGTGACGCGACCGGTCGCCGCGAGCCTCGTGTAGCTGTTGTAGAAGAGCACCAGACCGTCCTGCACCGGCACGATGTGCGTCCAGAAGTCCCAGAGGTACGGCTCGCTGAGCTGCGTCCAGGCGCCGTCGGCCCCGATGCGACCGATGATCGCCACGCCGACGTACCCCTGCGGGCCGGACCGCACCAGGTACGAGATCAGCATGTCGGGCGCGACCGCGACGATGCGGTGCGTCAGCGGCGCCTGGTGGTTGTCCCGGAGGTCGGCCCACGACCCGTCGGGCCGCACCTCCCCGACCGTGAGCAGCTCACCCCGCTGGAACGCCATGCGCCCGTCACCGAGCGCCACGTGGTCGCCCCAGAGCTGGTCGAGCGTGAAGTGCCGCTGCGCGAACACGACGCCCTCGGCGGTGAGCGTCCCGGTGCGGGTCCGCCCGGCGGGGTCGTAGACGAGCCACTGGCCGTCGGTGACGGCCGCCTCGACCGGCGGTCCGGTCGTGACGCCGGAGGCGACGAGCACCTCCAGCGGGCCGGGGATGTCGGTGGCGGGGCGGCGCCGCATGGTGTCCATACCCCTGAGGAGCACGGTGGCGGCCGGATGTGACGGATAGGCTCGCCGCGTGAGCGAGAGCATCGTCGTGCTGACCGAGGACACCCTGACCGCCGCCGACGTGGAGCACATCACCGGCCTCCACGCCGACGACGACGTCCGGTACCGGGTCCTCGTGCCCGCGGACACCGAGCGGAACATGCTCGTCTCGATCGTGGACCACCTCAGCCTCGGCGAGCTCCGCGAGGCGCTCGACGCCGCGCTCGGCCGGGAGCCGGAGCCCGTGCGGGCGCACGCGACCGCCGAGGACCAGCTCGCGGCGAGCATCGACGCGTTCGTCGCGACCGGCGCCCGGGTCGACGGCGCCGTCGTCGCCGACGATCCCCTGCCGGCCCTGCGCACGGCGGTGGCGCAGGGCGACGTGCGCGAGGTCGTGGTCGTCACCGTGCCGCACGCCCTCGAGGACACCTTCCACACCGACTGGGCGTCGCGTGCGCGGGACGACCTCCAGGTGCCCGTCCTGCACCTGTACAGCGGCACCAGCCAGCTGGGCTGACGGCATGAAGGTCGTGATCCCGGGCGGCACCGGCCAGGTCGGCAGGCTGCTCCGGCGCGCGCTCGCCGAGCGCGGTCACGAGGTCACGGTCCTCAGCCGGAGACCCGAGCAGCTCGAGCCGGGCGTCCGGCACGTCGTCTGGGACGGTCGCACGCTCGGCCCGTGGGCCGAGGAGATCGACGGGGCCGACGTCGTCGTCAACCTCGCCGGGCGCACCGTGAGCTGCCGCTACACCGACGCCAACCTGCGCCAGATGATGGACTCGCGCGTCGACTCCACCCGCGTCGTCGGTCAGGCGATCGCGCAGGCCACGCGGCCACCCGCGGTCTGGCTGCAGATGAGCACCGCGACGATCTACGCCGACGCGCGCAGCCGGGGAGACGACCTGCCGCACGACGAGGCGAACGGCGTCCTCGGCGGCGAGGAGCCCGACGTGCCGCTCTACTGGGAGTACAGCGTGCGCATCGCGCGCCGCTGGGAGGCCGCGCAGACGGAGGCCGACGTGCCGCGCACCCGCCGCGTCCCCCTGCGCACCGCCATGGTCATGACGCCCGACCGCGGCGGCGTGTTCGACTACCTGTCCTGGATGGCCCGCGTGGGGCTCGGTGGGCCGGTGGCCGGCGGCCGGCAGCACGTCTCGTGGATCCACGGCGACGACCTCGTGCGCGCCGTGACGTTCCTGATCGATCGCGACGACCTCGACGGACCGGTCATCCTGGCCGCACCCGGACCCGTGCCCCAGCGCGACCTCATGCGCACGCTGCGGCGAGCGTGGGGCGGTCGGCCGGGCCTGCCCGCCACCCGGCTCATGGCCGAGGTCGGCGCCTTCGTGCTGCGCACGGACACCGAGCTGCTGCTCAAGAGCCGCCGCGTGGTGCCCGGGCGCCTGCTCGACGCCGGCTTCACGTTCGCGTACCCGACGTGGGACGTGGCGGCGCACGACCTCGTCGCGCGCCGCCGTGCTCTCCCCCGCGACGACCGTCGGCGGGGCGAGGCTCACAGCCCCGTGCCGGTGACCTCCGGGTAGTACCGCCGGAACTTGCGCACCTGGTTGACGGACGCGGCGAGCACGTAGAGGCGTCGCTTGAGGCGCGTCTCGGCGCGGTAGCGCAGCGGATGGGCGGTCGCCCGGCGACGGATGAGGCCCTGCACCTTGGCCCGCAGCGCGGGGTCGAGGACGTACCGCAGCAGCAGGCGGTGCGGCACGATCGAGTACAGGACCTCGCGCTCGACCGAGACCGGCGCGGCGGCGACGTCGTCGACGCGATCGGCGACGAGGAACTCCGCCGGGTTGGCGCCCGCCGCGAGCACGTAGTGGTTGTTGCGGCCGATCCGCGGGTTGACCTCGAAGAACTGGGCCGACCCGTCGCGCGGGTCCACCTTGACGTCGAAGTTCGCGAAGCCCACGTAGCCCGTGCCGAGCAGGAGGCGGTGCGCCTGCTCGAGCATGTCGTCGAACCGGCCGGTGATCATCGCCGCGGGGTTGCCGAGCCCGCTCGGCGTGTGCTCCTCGAGCAGCACGTGCGCGCAGCACGAGAGCGTCACGACGCCCCGGGTGTCGACGTAGCACGTGATGCTGCGCATCTGGGTGTCGTCGCCGGGGATCATCTCCTGCACGACGAACCGTCCCCGGAAGCCCGCGGCGCGCAGGGTGACCCAGAGCTCGTCGAGCTCAGCCGCGGAGTCGACCTGGTAGACCTTCTTCTTCCCCGGGAAGCTCAGCCGTTCGTAGTCGGCGCTGTTGGCCGCCTTGGCGATCGCCGGGAACGGCAGGTCGACCGGGACGGGCGCCCAGGCGGCGTCGTCGGCCCCCGTGAAGTCCTGGACCACCGTGCGCGGCGTCGCGATGCCCAGCTCGGTGCAGAGCTCGGCGAAGCGCGCCTTGTCGGCGAGCCGCGCCAGCAGCTCCTCGCCGAGGAACGGGACCGTGTACCACTGCTCGAGCTCGGCCCGGTGCGTGACGAGGAACCGCACGAGCCAGTCGGTGTTCGCGAGCAGGAGCAGCTGCGGGGCGCCGTCCGGGCCGGCACCGTCGTCACCGGCACCGAAGCGTGCCGCGACGTCGCGCAGCGCGGCCACCATCGCGTCGGGCGTCGCGTCGGGCCCGAGGACGACGTTCTCGAGGATCGTCGAGTCGGCCACCGGTCCCGTCACCGTCATGCTGACGACGACCGAGCGGGCGCCGTAGCCCTCGTGGAAGGCGCGGGCCAGGGCGTACACCCCGATGTCGGCGCCGAGGATGACGGGCTGGAACGCCCGTCCGCCCGCCGACCTGCCCTCCGCGTGCGTGATGAGCGGCGCGGGCCGCGCGGGCGCGGCTGCGCCCGCGCCGGCCGCGCCGGCGCTCGACCCCTGCGTCACGCGGGGCTCTCGGACCGGTCGGCCGTCCACTCCGTGTGGAAGGTGCCGTCGCGGTCCGTGCGGCGGTACGTGTGGGCGCCGAAGAAGTCCCGCTGCGCCTGGATGAGGTTCGCGGGCAGGCGCTCGGCGCGCACGCCGTCGTAGTACGCGAGCGAGGACGAGAACGCCGGGGTCGGGACGCCGTTGAGCGCGGCCGACGAGACGATCCGGCGCCACGCCGCGACGCCGTTGCCCACGGCGGACGCGAAGTACTCGTCGGCCAGCAGCAGGGGCAGGTCGGCCTGGCGCTCGTACGCCTCGGTGATCCGGTTGAGGAAGCGCGCGCGGATGATGCAGCCGCCGCGCCAGATGCGCGCCATCGCGCCGCGGTCGATGTCCCAGCCGAACTCGGTGGACGCCGCGGCGATCTGGTCGAAGCCCTGCGAGTACGCGACGACCTTCGAGGCGTAGAGCGCGAGCCGGACGTCCTCGACGAACGCGTCCCGGTCGGCGATGTCCCATGCGGCCGAGTCGGCGACGAGGACGCCACGTGCGGCCGTGCGCTGCGGGACCGAGCCGGACAGCGCCCGCGCGAACGTCGCCTCGGCGATGCCCGTGATCGGCACGCCCAGGTCCAGCGCGTTCTGCACCGTCCAGCGCCCGGTGCCCTTCTGCTCCGCCTGGTCGAGGATGACGTCGACGAACGCCTGGCCGGTCGCGGCGTCGGTGTGCCGCAGCACCTCGGCGGTGATCTCGATGAGGAACGACTCGAGGTCGCCCGTGTTCCACTCGGCGAAGATCTCGCCGATCTCCGCGGCCGAGGCACCCAGCCCCTGCTTGAGCAGGTCGTACGCCTCGGCGATGAGCTGCATGTCCGCGTACTCGATGCCGTTGTGGACCATCTTGACGAAGTGCCCGGCGCCGTCGGACCCCACGTAGGTGCAGCACGGGACGCCGTCGACCTTGGCGGAGATGTCCTCGAGGATCGGGCCGAGCCACTCGTAGGACTCGCGCGAGCCGCCCGGCATGATGCTCGGGCCGTTGAGCGCGCCCTCCTCGCCGCCCGAGACGCCGGTGCCGACGAAGTGCAGCCCGTGCGCCTTGAGCTCGGCCTCGCGCCGACGTGTGTCCGGGAAGTGGGCGTTGCCCGCGTCGATGACGATGTCGCCCTCCTCCAGGAGCGGGACGAGCTCGGCGATGACCGCGTCGGTCGGGCCGCCGGCCTTGACCATGATCACGACCTTGCGCGGGCGCTCGAGCGAGGCGACGAAGTCGGCCATCGACTCGGACGGCACGAAGTCGCCGTCGGACCCGTGGTCGGCGACGAGCGACTGCGTCTTGGCGTACGACCGGTTGTGCACCGCCACCGTGTACCCGTGCCGGGCGAAGTTCCTCGCGAGGTTGCGGCCCATGACGGCCAACCCGGTGACACCGATCTGCGCGCGTGCAGTCATGCTCGAGGACTTCCCTTCGGGAGGTGACGTGTCCGGCCAGGGTACCGAGGCGCCCGATCGCGCCACCGGGGTGTCCGCGCGCCGGTCCACGTCCGTGTCGGAGGGCGGCCGTAGTCTGCCGACGTGATCACCGCCGATGCCGGAGTGCCCCCGGAGTTCGTCCGTGCGCTCCACGCGCTGCGGGACGAGCGGCTGCGGCCGGAGGTCCGGCTGACCGAGATCCCCGCCCCGGCGCGCATCGCGCCGTACGCGGTCGCGCTCACGGCCGAGGTGGCGGGCGACGACGGCGACGAGGACGCGGCGTCGGGCCGCTTCGTCCTCCTGCACGACCCGGCGGGCCAGGCCGCCTGGGAGGACACGTTCCGCGTGGTCAGCCTCGTGCGCGCGACGCTCGACCCGGAGACGGCGTCGGACCCGCTGCTGTGCGAGGCCGCGTGGTCGTGGGTCGAGGAGGCGCTCGCGGGCGTCGACCACCACGCGCTCGGCGGCACCGTCACGCGCGTCGCGTCCGAGTCGTTCGGCACGCTGGCCGAACGCGAGGCGGAGTCCGAGGTCGAGATCCGGGCCTCCTGGTCGCCCGCCGGCGACGTCGGCCCGCACCTCTCGGCCTGGGCGAGCCTGCTGTGCCAGGCCGCCGGCCTCCCGCCCCTGCCCGACGGCGTCTCGGCGCTCGGCCGCCGTCGCTGACGGCGGTCACGGCCCCGTCCCGACGCGGGCCACGAGCACACCGGGCGTCCCCGGCGCAACTGGTCGGCGAAACCGCGTCACAAATTCCTGTGAGCCACCTCTCAAGGGGGTGTAGCGACCTGCCGATACAGGCAGGACAGACCCCGCCTGGCAGTGTGGAGCACCCGTTGACCGTCGAGCACGTCCGGACACCCCCGGTGAGCCGCCCTGCGGTCCGCCGGCCGGTGCAGGCGGACCACAGCCCCCCGTACCCGCCGTCCCAGCGCCCTGCGCCGGGCGGCCCCCTCTGCCTGGTCGTCCCCGAGATCGGTGACGGTGACGGCCACATGCTCGTGCGCTCCCTGCGTCGCCGCGAGTCCACCCGCGCCGTCCTGCTGACCCGCAAGGCCGGCCGGCGCGAGCTCGTCGTCCTGCTCGGCGGCGGCGTCCGCGGCGCCGTCACGGCCGAGAGCCCCGGTGCGGTGCGGATCGCCGCGAAGCCGGCGCCCGCTCCCGCGAAGGTCGGCCCCGAGCTCACCGCACGCGAGATCGGCGTCCTGCGCCTCGTCTCCGAGGGCCGCTCGAACCGCCAGGTCGGCGAGGCCCTCGACCTCTCCGCGCTCACGGTCAAGAGCCACCTCGCTCGCATCTCCCGCAAGGTCGGCACCGGCGACCGTGCCGAGATGGTCGCGTACGCGATCCGTCACGACCTGCTGCCCTGAGGCCCGCCACGCACCGCGTCGCACCCGGTCCGGGACGCGCGTCCCGCACGACGCGTCCGCTCGGACCGTCGCGCCTGCCGCGCCGTGTCGGACGGAACATCTAGGTTGGTCGCCATGCCGCACGTGCCCGCCTCCGACCACCGCGCCCCGACGGTGCCGCAGCAGCGGGCGGCCGGCGGCGAGGGTGCGCAGGAGGAGGCCGGCACCGCGGCCGTCGAACCCGCCGCGGAGGCGCCCGAGGTGACGCCGCTGCGCGAGCCCGCCGACGGCGTGCCGGACGTCGTCGAGTCGGAGGACGCCCTGGCCGCCGCGGCGGCCGCGCTGGCCGGCGGCCACGGCCCGGTCGCCGTCGACGCCGAGCGTGCGTCGGGCTACCGCTACGGCCAGCGCACGTACCTCGTCCAGGTGCGGCGCGAGGGAGCCGGCACGTTCCTGGTCGACCCGATCGCGCTGCCGGACCTCGCCACGCTGTCGGACGCCCTGCGCGGCGTCGAGTGGGTGCTGCACGCCGCGTCGCAGGACCTTCCCGGCCTCGCGGAGCAGAACATGCGCCCCGACGCGGTGTTCGACACCGAGCTGGCCGCGCGCCTGCTCGGCATGCCGCGCGTCGGCCTCGCCGCCGTCGTCGCCGAGGTGCTCGGCCTCGGCCTGGCGAAGGAGCACTCGGCGGTCGACTGGTCGACCCGACCGCTGCCCCGGGACTGGCTGCTCTACGCCGCGCTCGACGTCGAGGTGCTCACCGACCTGCGGCGCGAGCTCGGCGCCCGGCTCGAGGAGGCCGGCAAGGCCGAGTGGGCCCGTCAGGAGTTCGAGGCCGTGCGGAACGCGGCCCCGCCCGCGCCGCGCGTGGACCCGTGGCGGCGCACGTCGGGGCTCCAGGCCGTGCGTGACCCCCGCCGGCTCGCCGTCGTCCGCGCGCTGTGGCAGGCGCGCGAGGCGGACGCCCGACGGCGCGACGTCTCGCCCGGCCGCGTGCTGCCCGATGCCGCGATCGTCGCCGCGGCGACCGCCCTGCCGCGGACCCTGGCGGACCTCGTCGCGCTGCGCCCCTTCGCGGGCAAGGGCACCCGCCGCCGCGCCGCGCAGTGGTTCGCCGCCGTCGAGGAGGCGCTCGCGCTCCCCGACTCGGCGCTGCCCTCGATGCGCGGACCGCGCA
>NZ_JACVQL010000165.1 GCF_019733465.1 Actinotalea ferrariae
TCCCAGGAGCGCACGCACGACGTCGGCCGGCACGTCCGCGCCGAGCACGGTGCGGCTGCGGCCGAGCACGAGGCCGACCGCATGCGGCACGCCCCACGCGCGCGCGACGGCGACGACGGCGTCCCAGTCGACCGCGTCGGCGACGCTGAGCGCGACGTCGAGGAGCCACACGAGCCGGCCGGCTCCCGACCCGGCCGCGTGCAGGCAGAGGTGGACCAGACGCTCGGCCGGGGCGAGGGCGGGCACGTCGCCCGCCGACGTCGGGACCGGGACGCGGCCCGCGAGCAGCGGCGCGGTCGCGACGCGGGACCTCGTGCGTCGTTCGCGGCGGTTCACGAGCGTCCAGTGCAGGTCGACCATGGTGCCCAGGGGTGCGCGGACGTTCACCTCGCCCGGCGTGCGCTCGCGCAGGAGGGCGAAGTTGCGGTCCAGCAGCACCGCACCCGCGCCGCTGAGCGCACGCAGGGCGTCCGCGAACCGGGCGGGCGGCACGAGGAGGTCGAGGTCCGTGAACGGCCGGACGTCGCCGCGTCGCTCGTGCAGCGCCGCGACCACCGGGCCCTTGACGCACGCCCACGGGATCCCGGCGACGTCGAGCGCGTCACCGCACGTCCGCAGGTCCGCGCCGAGCGCGATCTGGTAGCTCACGGCAGCGCGGCGCTCGCGGGTCGCGCGGTCCACGAGCGCCGCCGGCAGCCCCGCGACCCGGTCGGCCCGCGGCGCGAGGTAGGTCCAGCCGCGGTGCGCGTCGAGCAGGCGGACGAGCCGCGCCGCGTCCCCGGCGCTGGTCACCGCGGGCGCATCCGACGTGGCGACGCCGGACGTGCCGGCCGCGTCGCGGAAGAGCCGGCACACGACGTCGTCCGCGCTCACCCCGTCGGCTCCTTCCGGCTGTGCCCTCGCCTGACCCGGCTGCGTCGCATGCCCTCGTGCCGCGCGCGCCCCCTCGTCACGCAGTCGCGGTCAGGCTAGCGGCGACCCCGTTCGGGCGAACGGCGGGATCCGGTGATGGCGACCTTGGACGCGCTCCCAATACAGTCGCGCCGTGATCCTCACCGTCATCGAGCACATGGCCTCGTGCCCGCTGGACCGCTTCGCGGGCTGGCTCGCGGAGACGCAGCCCCTCGAGATCCGCACGGTCCGCGCGTGGGCCGGCGACGCGATCCCGTCCGTCGACGAGGTCGGCGACGGCCTCCTCGTGCTGGGCGGCCAGGGCAACGCGTACGACGACGCCGGCTCGCCGTGGCTGCCCGCGACGCGCGCGCTGCTCGCCGCCGCGGCCACCGCCGGCGTCCCGACGCTCGGCATCTGCCTCGGCGCGCAGCTCCTCGCGGTCGCGACCGGCGGACGGGTCCAGGTCGCGGCGCCCCCCGGACGCGAGACGGGCGTCATCGACGTGCACCCCCGGCCCGACGCGGCGCGGGACCAGCTGGTCGGCCACCTCGCGGCGGACGTGCCGGCCGACCACCCGCTCGCGGGCGGCGTGCTGCTCGCCATGCCGTCCATGCACGCCGACGCCGTGGTCGACCTGCCGGACGGCGCGGTGTGGCTCGCGTCGTCGCGGCTCTACCCGTACCAGGCGTTCCGCGTCGGCGAGGCGGCGTGGGGCCTGCAGTTCCACCCCGAGGCCTCGCGCGCGACGTTCGCCGCGTGGGCCGAGGAGCTGGCGGACGTCGACGCCGTCGCCGCGCTCGCCGAGTACGACGCGCGTGCGGACCAGGTCGAGGCGGGCGGCCGCGCCGTCGCGCACCGATTCGCGGAGCTGGTCCGCCGCCGGCACGCCGGCCTGCCCCTCGCGGCGGAGCCCGCCCTCCTGCCCTGACCCGGCGGGCCGGGGTCAGCCGGTGACGAGGTCCTCGGCGTCGACTATCCGGTACGCGTAACCCTGCTCGGCGAGGAACCGCTGGCGGTGGGCGGCGAACTCCTGGTCGACCGTGTCGCGCGAGACGACGGCGTAGAAGTGCGCCGTGCGGCCGTCGGCCTTCGGCCGCATGATCCGGCCGAGGCGCTGGGCCTCCTCCTGACGCGACCCGAACGAGCCGCTGACCTGGATCGCGACGGCGGCCTCGGGCAGGTCGACCGAGAAGTTCGCGACCTTGCTCACGACGAGCCGCGTGATCTCGCCGGTCCGGAACGCCGCGAACAGCCGCTCGCGCTCGCGGACCGTCGTCGCGCCCGTGATGAGGGGTGCGTCGAGGTGGTCGGAGAGCATCTCGAGCTGGTCGAGGTACTGACCGATGACGAGCACCTGGTCGTCGGGGTGCTGGGCGACGAGCTGCTCGACGACCCGGTTCTTGCCGGCCGCGCTCGCCGCGAGGCGGTACTTCTCCTCGGGCTCGGCGGTCGCGTAGGCGAGCCGGTCGGCGTCGGGCAGCGTGAGACGGACCTCGACGCAGTCCGCGGGCGCGATGTAGCCCTGCGCCTCGATGTCCTTCCACGGCGCGTCGAACCGCTTGGGCCCGATGAGCGAGAACACCTCGTCCTCGCGGCCGTCCTCGCGCACGAGCGTCGCGGTCAGGCCGAGGCGTCGGCGCGCCTGCAGGTCCGCCGTCATCCGGAAGATCGGCGCCGGCAGCAGGTGGACCTCGTCGTAGAGGACGAGGCCCCAGTCGCGCGCGTCGAGCAGCTCGAGGTGCGTGTAGACGCCCTTCCGGCGCGTCGTCAGCACCTGGTAGGTCGCGATCGTGACGGGCCGGATCTCCTTGCGCGCACCGGAGTACTCGCCGATCTCGTCCTCGGTGAGCGTCGTGCGGCGCAGCAGCTCGTCGCGCCACTGCCGGGCCGAGACCGTGTTGGTGACGAGGATGAGCGTCGTCGTCTTGGACCGGGCCATCGCGCCCGCGCCGACGATCGTCTTGCCGGCGCCGCACGGGAGCACGACGACGCCGCTGCCGCCGTGCCAGAAGCCCTCGACGGCCTGCTGCTGGTAGGGCCGCATCGCCCAGCCGTCCTCGTCGAGGTCGATCGGGTGCGCCTCGCCGTCGACGTACCCGGCGAGGTCCTCGACCGGCCAGCCGAGCTTGAGCAGCACCTGCTTGAGGTGCCCGCGCTCGCTCGCGTGCACGACGACGTCGTCCGCGTCGATCCGGGTGCCGACCAGGCCGGCCGTCTTGCGCGAGCGCAGGACCTCCTCGAGCACCGCGCGGTCGAGCGCGTGCAGCACGAGGCCGTGCGTCGGGTGGCTGACGAGCTGGAGCCGGCCGTAGCGCGCCATGGTCTCGGCGACGTCGACGAGCAGCGCGTGCGGCACGGGGTAGCGCGAGTACTCGAGCAGCACCGCGACGACCTGCTCGGCGTCGTGGCCCGCGGCGCGCGCGTTCCACAGGCCGAGCGGCGTCAGGCGGTAGGTGTGCACGTGCTCGGGCGCGCGCTCGAGCTCCGCGAACGGGGCGATCGCGCGCCGGCACGCGGCGGCGTCGGGGTGGTCGATCTCGAGCAGGAGCGTCTTGTCGCTCTGCACGATCAGCGGCCCGGGGGCGCCCTCGGTCATCGGTCTCCTCCGGTGGGGGTGACGCCGGCGATGCGGTGCACGGCGACGGTGAGCTCGGCCTCGCGGTCGGGGTCGATGGCTCGGACCCGTCCCGCGTCGACGCGCACCGGGCGGACCCGGCGGCGGGTGGAGCCTCCGTTCGGCCCGACGATGTCGAGCCACACCTCGCGACCTTCCGCGACGGCCTCCCGCAGGAGGGCCAACGCGAGCACGGGGTCCGGTGTTCCCTGGTCCGCGTCGACGCCCGTCCCCGTCCAGGTCGTGACGTCACCCGCCGGCCGGCCGGCGAGCAGCTCGGCGTCGGCCGCCTGCGCCGCGGCGGTCACCTCGCGCCGGTGCGCCGCGAGCACGTCCTTGGCGATGCGCCGCAGCCGGCGGT
>NZ_JACVQL010000166.1 GCF_019733465.1 Actinotalea ferrariae
CGCCACCGGGCCACGTCGCCGGCGCCGGCCGCGCCGCCCGGGCCCCACCAGGCGTCGAGCAGCGCGTCCTGCGCCGCGGACCACGCCGCGGTCGCGTCCGACGCGGGGTCCTCGAGCCAGCGGTACGGGTCGGGCACGCGGTGCCCGTGCAGCTCCTCGACGGGTCCGGTCCGCTCGGCGGCGGGGTAGCGGCGTGCAGCGAGGGGGAGGCCCGTGGTCATCCCCGCAGGCTACGGCCCTGCGGCGCGCGGAGGATGCGCGCGCGGCGTGCTCTGGCAGGATCGAACCGTGCCGCAGCCTGACGACAAGACCTCGACCGGCGACCTGCCCGCGCCGCTCCTCGCCCTCGCCGAGCGCTTCGGCGTCGTGCCCGACTTCTGGGGCTTCGGCGGTGAGAAGAAGACCGTGAGCCAGGAGACCCTCGTGGCGGTGCTCGCGGCGCTCGGCGTGGACGCCTCCACACCCGAGCGTGCGGCGCTCGCGCTGGAGCACGCGGAGGACGAGGAGTGGCGGCGCACCCTGCCGCCCGTGGTCGTGCTGCGCGAGGGGACCACGCGCCGCGTGCCCGTCCACGTCGCCGACGGCGACGCGGTCGAGGTGTGGCTCGAGCTGGACCCCGAGGCCGGCGGTGGCCGACGCGACGTCGAGCAGGTGGACCACTACGTCCCGCCGCGCACGGTCGACGGCCGGGCGGTCGGCCGCGCCACCGTCGAGGTCCCCGACGGCGTGCCGCTCGGGTGGCACACCCTCGTCGCGAGCAGCGGCGGCACCACGGCCCGCGCCACCGTCGTCGTGACCCCCGCCCGGCTCGAGCTGCCGCACGGCATCGGCGACCGGCGCGGCTGGGGCTTCATGGCGCAGCTGTACTCGGTCCGCTCCGAGCGCTCCTGGGGCGTGGGCGACCTCGCGGACCTGCGGGAGATCGCCTGGATGTCGGCGCGGCGCGCGGGCGCCGACTTCCTGCTCATCAACCCGCTGCACGCGGCGGAGCCGCTCCCGCCGCTCTCGCCGTCGCCGTACCTCCCCACGAGCCGCCGCTTCGTCAACCCGCTCTACCTGCGGGTCGAGGACATCCCGGAGACCGCGTACCTGCCGGTCGCCGAGCGGTCCCTGATCGAGTGGCAGGCCGAGGTCGCCCGCCCGCTCAGCGCGGACCCGGGCCCGATCGACCGGGACACGGTGTGGGAGGCGAAGCGGGTCGCGCTCGACGTCGTCTTCGCCGCCCCGCGCTCCCGCGCGCGCGAGCTGGCCTTCGAGACGTTCCGTCGCGAGCAGGGAAAGGGGCTCGAGGACTTCGCCCTCTGGTGCGCGATGCACGAGCACTTCGCGGGCCGGGCGTGGCCCGACGGGGCGGACGACCGCGGGTCCGACGTGGTGCGCCGGCTGCGCGCCGACCTGGCAGACCGGATCACGTTCTACTGCTGGCTCCAGTGGGTCGCCGACGAGCAGCTCGCGGCCGCCCAGCGCGCCGCCGTCGAGGGCGGCATGCGGCTCGGGATCATGCACGACCTCGCGGTCGGGGTGCACCCGGAGGGTGCCGACGCCTGGTCGATGCGGGACGTGCTCGCGCAGGGCGTGTCCGTCGGTGCGCCGCCGGACATGTACAACCAGCAGGGCCAGGACTGGTCCCAGCCGCCGTGGCGGCCCGACGCGCTCGCACGCGCCGCCTACGCGCCCTACCGCGACATGCTCCGCACGGTGCTGCGGCACGCGGGCGCGATCCGGATCGACCACGTCATCGGCCTGTTCCGGCTGTGGTGGATCCCGCAGGGCCACGGCGCGCAGGACGGCGCCTACGTGCGGTACGACCACGAGGCGCTCATCGGCATCCTCGCGCTCGAGGCGCACCGGGCCGGCGCCGTCGTCATCGGCGAGGACCTGGGCGTCTTCGAGCCGTGGGTCCGCGACTACCTCACCGAGCGCGGCGTGCTCGGCACCTCGGTGCTGTGGTTCGAGCGCGAGGACGACGCGCCGATGCCGCCCGAGCGGTACCGCCGGCTCGCGCTCGCGACCGTGACGACGCACGACCTGCCGCCCACGGCCGGGTACCTCGCGCTCGAGCACGTCGACCTGCGCGACCGGCTCGGCCTGCTGAGCGAGTCCGTCGAGCAGGTGCGCGACGCGGCGCGGTCCGAGCGGGACCAGATGCTCGGCGTGCTGGCGCAGCGGGGGCTGGTGGGGGCCGAGGCGTCGGAGCGTCAGGTCGTCGAGGCCCTGCACCGGCTCGTCATGGCGTCGCCCGCCGTCCTCGTGGGCGTCTCTCTCGCCGACGCGGTCGGGGAGCGGCGCGCCCAGAACCAGCCCGGCACGGACCAGGAGTACCCGAACTGGCGCGTCCCGCTGGCCGACTCGGCGCAGCGCCTCGTGACGGTCGACGAGCTGTTCGACAACCCGCGCCTGCGCTCGCTCGTGGCGGCGCTGCGCGGCTGACCCCCTCCGTGCCCAGGACCCCGCGCGTGCCGCCCCGCCGCGTGCAGGTCGTCGGGCCGCAGGCCGCGGGCAAGACGCGGTTCGCGCGCGGGCTCGCGGCGGAGCTGGGCGTGCCCTTGGTCGAGGTCGACGTCCTCGTCCGGCTGCCCGACGGGACCATGGCCGACGTCGGGTCCTACCGCGCCGCGTGCGTGCGTGCCCTCGGCGACGCCGCGGACGGCTGGGTGGTCGACGGCGACGACGTCGAGCAGGTCGGCATCGCGTACGCGAGCGCCGACGCCGTCGTGTGGCTCGACGCGGGCCTGAGCACGACGCTGCCGCGCCTGGTCCGGCGGGTCGTGCGTCCTCGGCGCGGCTGGTCGCGTGCCGCGGAGGCCCGCGCGCTGCGCTGGGCGCTCGCGCACCACGCGTCCGACCGTCACCGCTGGTCGGCACTCGCGGCGCAGGACCCGGCCCGCTGGCGTCGCGTGGACGCGCGCCGCCCCACCCTCGTGTGACGGGCCCCGACCGTCGCCCGTGGGACACACGAGCACCACGGTGAACACCCACCGAGCGCGGAGCGTCGTGCCACGACTCGCCGGCGTGTCAGGGCACGACGCTCCGCGCTCGGGGCACGACGCTCCGCGGGAGGGCACGACGCTCCGCGCTCGCGGAGGTTCGCGTGGTGCGCTGGCGTCAGGCGCGGTCGCGCTCCTGCGCGGCGATCGCGCGGCGCACGCCGTCGCGCGACTCGACCACGAGCCGGCGCAGCGCCGGGTGGCGGTCGCCGAGCTGCTCGAGCCAGGCGTCGGTGCGGGCCAGCACGTCGGTACCCGGCATGCCCGCGAGCAGCGTCGGGTACAGGCCCACCACGACGTTCTGGGCGATCTCGTTGGTGCGCGTCGTCCAGACCCGCTCGATCGCCTCGAAGTAGGGCTCGACGAACGGCACGAGCAGCGCGCGGTCGTGCGCGCGGCCGAAGCCGGCGATCGTCGACGTCTGCAGCGCGTTCGCCAGGTCGGCGTCGTCCACGACGGCCGCCCACGCGGCGCGCTTGGCCTGCGGCGTCGGCACGGCGGCCCGCGCC
>NZ_JACVQL010000167.1 GCF_019733465.1 Actinotalea ferrariae
GGCGACGGGCGGGCGGGGCGCGGGCCGGTCGACCGACACGCCGTCGCCGGGCACCACGACCTCCTGCGCCGCGGAGACGTCGCCGCCGTCGCACGCGACCGTGAGCCCGGCCGTCACGTCGAGGCTCCGCTTCACCAGGGCGAGCGCGACCGGGCCGAGCTCGTGGTGGCGCGCGACGCTCGTCACCGCTCCCACGGCGCGACCCTCGGCCGCGACCTCGGCACCGGGCTGCGGCAGGAGGTGGCCAGAGCCGTCGAGGTGGAGCATGACGAGGCGGCGCGGCGGGCGGCCGAGGTTGTGCACGCGCGCGACGGTCTCCTGGCCGCGGTAGCAGCCCTTCTCCAGGTGCACGGCCGTGCGCAGCCAGTCGAGCTCGTGCGGGATGGTGCGGTGGTCGACGTCGGTCGCCAGACGCGGGCGCCACGCCGCGACCCGGGCCGCCTCGCTCGCCCACGTGCCGGCGAGCCGCCAGCCCGACGCCTCGCGCGCCGCGACGGCGGTCTCCAGGCCGTCGCGCAGCACGAGCACCACGCGCCACGGCCGCTCGGCGCCGGGGTGCTCGTCGTCGGGCGGGCCGTACCGCGTGCCGCCGGCGAGCGTGCGGGGCCACGGGTCGCGCCACGTGACGGGCTCGCCCTCACCGCCCTCCGCGTCGACCGGCTCGCCGAGCGCCGCCCAGCGGTCGGTGACGTCCGCGATCTCGACGCGGAGCATGAACCTCATCCGGTCCAGCCACGCGGCGAGCGCCGGGGCCGACGAGCCCTCGGTGAGCAGCCACGTCGTCGTGCCGTCGTCGACGACGCCCGCGGCGTGCTCGACGTGCCCGTGGGGGCTGAGCACGAGCGTCTCGGTCGACGTGCGCGGCGGCAGCGCCGCGAGCGCCTGGGACGTGATCGAGTGGAGCCACGTGAGGCGGTCGGGCCCGGTCACCGTCACCACGCCGAGGTGGGACAGGTCGACCACCGCGCCGCCCGCGGCGAGAGCACGCTGCTCGGCCGTCGGGTCGCCGTAGTGCCAGGCGACGCCCGCGTCGGGACCCGCGCCCTCCACCGCGCCGCGGCGGCCCAGCAGCGGGCTGCGCCGCACGGCGGGGGTAGCCGCGTCCGGTGCGGGAGCGGGGCTCACGGGCTGCGCCGGGTCCGTCGTCGGCTCGTCGGGCTTCACTGCCGGCTCATCCGGGCCGAGGCGTAGGACTGCAGCGGCTCGCCGAACGCCGCCAGGTCCCAGGTCCACATGAGCTCGCCCTGCACGAGGCCGTACAGGCGGGTCGCGGCACTCACCTCGACCGCGTCGGGCGAGCGCACGACGACGTCGCTCGCGAGGTCGATCCGGCCGTTGCCCGTCACACCCGCGTAGAGCGTGAGGTGGCCGGCGGGGTCGACGAGGAGCAGCTCGACCGGGAAGCGGTCGGCCGCGAGGCCGTCCGGCCGGTCGGGCGGCACGCGCCAGTACCCGGACTCGCGCGCCCAGACCCGCGCCTCGGCGGGCTCGGCGCCCTGCTCACCCTCGGCGGCAGGGGCGTCGTCGGCCGGCGCGAGCCACATCGTGCTCGTCCAGGCGAGGTACGGGCCGCCGTCGTGCTCGACGACCACCTCCTGCACCACCGGCGTCTCGGGCACGCGCGGATGGGCGACGACGCCCTCGCCGCGCCACCGGCCGACGAGCCAGGCGAGCGGGTAGACCTCCGGGGCCAGGCCCTCGGGCAGCACGAAGGACATGCTCAGCGCTGACCCTTGAAGAGCTTGTAGACCACGTAGAAGGCGAACCAGCCGATCGTCAGCGCCGACGCGACGAGCAGGCCGATGAAGAAGATCTCGAGGGCCACCATGCCCCGATCCTACGGCGCCCGCGGTCCTACGCTGCGGGCATGACGCCACCGCCCGCCGGACCCGCCGTCCCCCCGCCCTCCGAGGCCCTCCCGGGCGACCCGGGCGAGGGAGGGGCGGCGCGCTCGCTGGTGGTCAAGACGACGTCGGGCGCGGACCGGCCCGAGGCGTGCAACCAGGCCTTCACGGTCGCCGCGGCCGCGGTCGCGGCGGGTGCCCGGGTGAGCCTGTGGCTCACGGGCGAGGCCGCGTGGCTCGCGCTGCCGGGCCGCACGGCCGACGTCGCGCTCGAGCACGCGACCCCGCTGGGCGACCTGCTCGACGTCGTGCTCGCGGCCGGCACCGTGACCGTCTGCACGCAGTGCGCGGCCCGGCGCGGGATCGGTCCGGACGACGTCGTCGCGGGCGTCCGCGTCGCCGGCTCGGCGACGTTCGTCGAGGAGACGCTGCGGCCCGGGGCGCAGGCGCTCGTCTACTGAGTCGCTCGCCCGCCTCGCTCGTCAGCCGACGAGCACGCGTCCGACGACGTAGACGAGGATGCCGCTGACCGAGACCGGCAGGACGATCGCCGCGAGCGCCGCCCAGCGCCGTGCGAGCGCAGGCTGGCGGTCGAAGAGCTCGTGCAGCGCGGCGACGAGGATGCCCGTCGCGAGCCCGAGGAACGCGCCCGCGAGGACGTCCGTCCCGGGCATGACCGCCCCCACGGCGCCCCCCGCGATCACGGCGGCCGTCGTGGTCACGGCCGCGGCGGTCCAGCCGCCGAGGGGCACGGCGGAGACGGCCGCGCCGACCGCGAGCGCGACGGCGCCGCTCACGACGAGCGACGTGCCCCCCGGCGTGCGGCCCGACGCGACCCAGCCGGCGGCCGCCGTCGCGACGAGGACGCCCGTGACGGTCCCGGTGACCGACTCGACGAGGCGGTGACGGCCGTCCTGCCGCGCGAGCTCGTTGACGAAGGCCAGGAGGATCGCGAACGCGACCACCACGGGGAGCTCGCGCAGGACGGGCTGCCCCCGCGTCGCGGTGACGGCCACGACTCCCCCGACGCCGCCGAGCGCGATGACGACCGTGCTGCCCAGCCGTGCCGGCAGGTCGAGCAGCACCGGCCACCCGATGGCGATGACGAGCGCGAGCAGCGCGGAGGCCACGACGAGCGGGATCCCGGCGAGCACGCCGGCGCCGCCGACGATCGCCGCCACGGCCGCCGTGAGCACGGCGCGGGTCGACACGTCCATCAGGTCACGCGGAGGGGATCGGGGGAGGAGGCCGCACGCACGACGCAGAGTCTCGCAGATCGCGCCGTCTCGCCGTCTCGCCTCCGCGGCCCTGCACCGACGACCTCCCGAGCCGCTGTACCGTGATCCCACCTCGTCCGAGGGAGGTACCCCCGTGGCAGACCTTCTGCTGCTGACACCCAGCGCTGGGGGCTCCGCCCAGGTGCTCCCGGCCCTCGGCCTGCTCTCGCACCGCGTGCGGGTGCTGCCGGTCGAGCCGTCGGCGCTGCTCGACGCGCCGGACGCGGACGTGCTGCTGCTCGACGCGCGCAAGGACCTGGCCACCGCCCGCTCGACGTGCCGCCTGCTGCGCGCGACAGGGCTGAACGTGCCGCTCGTGCTCGTGCTGACCGAGGGCGGCCTCACGGTCGTCACGGGTGAGTGGGGTGCCGCCGACATCCTGCTCGAGGACGCCTCCCCCGCCGAGGTCGAGGCCCGGCTGCGGCTCGTCGTCGAGCGCTTCGCCGAGGCGAACCCGGTCGACGACGTCGAGGAGATCTCCTCGGGCGACCTCACGATCGACGCGGGCGGCTACACGGCCCGCGTGCGCGGCCGGCCACTCGACCTCACCTACAAGGAGTTCGAGCTGCTCAAGTACCTCGCGCAGCACCCCGGCCGCGTGTTCACGCGCGCCCAGCTGCTCCAGGAGGTCTGGGGCTACGACTACTTCGGCGGCACGCGCACCGTCGACGTCCACGTCCGCCGCCTGCGGGCCAAGCTCGGCCCCGAGCACGAGCAGCTCATCGGCACCGTCCGCAACGTCGGCTACCGGTTCGACCCGCCGCACCGCCGCGGCGGCGTGGAGCGCGACGCCGAGGCGGCGGGTGCGACCGCCGGCACGACGTCGGACGCCGCGCCCGGCCAGCCGCTGGAGAGCGCGCGCGACGACGTGGTCGACCTCCCGACCGCGGACGGCGCGGGCGACCGACGTCGTGCGGTGTGACGGCGGCCCTGCCGCCTGAGCACCGTCGCCGGATAGGTTGCCGGGCGTGACCGATCAGTCCGTCGTCCTGCTGGACGGCCCGTGGCGTCACGGGTTCGTCGCCGCCAACGGGGCCAGGTTCCACGTCGCGGAGTCGCTGCCCACCCTGCCGACGGCGTCCGAGCCGGACCGCGCACCGCTCGTCGTGCTGCTGCACGGCTTCCCCCAGATGTGGTGGACGTGGCGGCACCAGATCCCGGCGCTCGCCGCCGCGGGCTACCGGGTCGCCGCGATGGACCTGCGCGGCACGGGCGCGTCCGACAAGCCGCCCCTGGGTTACGACGTGCCGACGCTCGCCCGGGACGTCGCGGGCGTCATCCGCTCCCTGGGCGCCCACGAGGCGGTCGTCGTCGGGCAGGGCGTGGGCGGCACGGTGGCCTGGTCCATGCCCGCGCTGCACCCGGGGCTGACGCGCGGCGTCGCGGTGCTCAGCGCACCGCACCCGGCACGGATGCACACGGCCGCCGTCGCGCGCACGATGCTGCGCCGCTCGTCGTCGCGCCGGCTCGCCTACTTCCAGCTGCCGTTCTTCCCCGAGCAGAGCATGACGCGCGGCGACCTCGTGGTGCGGCTGCTCACCGAGTGGGGGGCGCCCGGCTGGCTCACCCCCGACGTCGCGCAGACCTACCGGCTCGCCGCGCAGATCCCCTTCGCCGCGCACAGCGCGATGGAGACGCTGCGCTGGCTCGTGCGGTCGACGCCGCGCGTGGACGGGCAGCGCTTCCTCGCGGCGGTGCGCGAGCCGGTCCGGGTGCCCGTCCTCCAGCTGCACGGGACGGCCGACCGGTGCATCCCGCTCTCGCGCGCGGCGGGCGAGAACGGCACGCCCTACCGGTTCGAGGCGGTCGCGGGTGCGGGGCACTTCCTCGCGGAGGAGGCGCCCGAGCGCACGACGGAGCTCCTGCTGGACTTGCTCAGCGCTCTGCCGACGCCCACGCCGTAGGGCCCGTCGTGCCCACGCCCCCGGCGCGCGCCGGCGGGGCGTCCGGGGCGTCCGGGTCCTTCACGAGCGCCGCGGCGCGCTCGGGGTCCGTCTCGCCGATCCCGTACGACGGGCACAGCGACGCGAGCGGGCACGCGCCGCACGCGGGGCGTCGGGCGTGGCAGGTGCGACGGCCGTGGAAGATCATCCGGTGCGAGAACATCGTCCACTCGCGCTTCTCGACCATCGCGCACAGCTCGGCCTCGACCGTGACGGCGTCCTCCGACTCGGTCAGCCCGAGCCGGCGCGCGACGCGGCCGACGTGCGTGTCGACGGGCAGACCCGGCACGCCGAAGGCGTTGCCGAGCACCACGTTCGCCGTCTTGCGCCCCACGCCGGGGAGCGTCACCAGATCGGCCATGCGCGGAGGGACCTCGCCCGCGTGACGCTCGACGAGCGCCTGCGCGAGCCCGATCAGGGACGCGGCCTTCGCCCGGAAGAACCCTGTCGGGCGGATCACGTCCTCGAGGTCCGCCCGGTCGGCGGCGGCGAGGCTCGCGGCGTCGGGGAACCGGGCGAACAGCTCGGGCGTGACCTGGTTGACGCGCACGTCCGTGGTCTGGGCCGAGAGCACCGTCGCGACGAGCAGGTCGAGCGGGGTGCGGAAGTCGAGCTCGCAGCGGGCGGTGGGGTACCGCTCGGCGAGCAGCCGGTTGACCTTGCGCGCACGGCGGGTGAGGGTCAACGCGCTCGTCGCGGCCATGAGGTCAGACTACGCACGCCCCCGTTGGGGTGAACCCGCGCCACGCGGCTCAAGATCACCCGCGCGCGCGACGATCCTCAGGATGTGCGAGTCGACGGTCGGCTCGGGGGGAGGAGGTGCGGTCGTGCCCGCATCCGCGTCGGACCCGTGGATCCTCCCGCCCGACGGCCCGCCCCTGACGCGCCCGAGCGCGTCGTCCACCCGGCGCACGCTGCGTGCGGAGAAGACGCAGCTCGCGCGCTGGCGCCGGCTCGTCCGCGCGCGGCTCGACCTCGCGGTCGCGTCGTTCGCCCCGCCCGACCACGTCGGCGCGATGAGCTGGGACATCCTGCCCGAGGCGCAGCTCGCGCTGCCCATGCCGCAGGAGCTGCTCGCCGCCGTGACGGTGGACCCGCCGTCGGACCCCGTCGCGCTCATGGAGCGCCTGCGTCGCCTCGACCGGATGCTCGCGGCGTACGGCGCCGAGCTGGACGCGGCGCTCGACGAGCTGTCCCTCGACGGCGCCCCCGGCGCACCGGCCGTGCAGACGGCCCGGCCCGAGGGCGTGGCGGGCGCTCGCTGACGCCCGCGCCGTGCGGCAGGATGAGGTGGGCGGCCGCCCCGTGCGGCCGGTCCGACCGGCGACGAGGAGCGAGGCCCTGTGGACGACGACGTTGTGCTCTCGGCACCCCTGTTCGCCGCGATCGACCCCGAGGCCTCGCAGGCGCTGTTCACCTCGATGAAGCCCCTGCGCCTGCCTCGCGGGCGCGCGGTGTTCCACGAGGGCGAACCGGGTGACCGGCTCTACGTCATCGGCGCGGGCAAGGTGAAGCTCGGGCGCCGCTCGACCGACGGCCGCGAGAACCTGCTCTCGGTGCTGGGGCCGGGCGAGATGTTCGGCGAGCTGTCGCTGTTCGACCCGGGCCCGCGCACCGCCACCGCGACCGCCGTGGCCGACGCGCGGCTCTACGAGCTGAGCCACGCCGAGCTCATCGACTGGCTCGAGCGCTACCCCGCCGTCGCCAAGCACCTGCTCGAGGCGCTCGCCCGGCGGCTCCGGCGGACCAACGAGGCCCTCGCGGACCTCGTCTTCGCCGACGTGCCCGGGCGGGTCGCCAAGGCGCTGCTCGACCTCTCGACGCGGTTCGGCGAGCCGGCCGACGACGGCCTGCGCGTGGCGCACGACCTGACCCAGGAGGAGCTGGCGCAGCTCGTCGGGGCGTCGCGCGAGACGGTCAACAAGGCGCTCGCGGACTTCGCGGCGCGCGGGTGGGTGCGGCGCGAGGGCCGCGCCGTCGTGCTCCTCGACATGGACCGCCTGGAGCGCCGCGCGCGCTGACGCGCGCTTCGGGCCGACCTGGCACGCTCAGCCGGCTCAGCAGCCGAGCTCCTCAGCGGCGCTCAGCTGCTCCTCGAGCAGGGCTCAGCCGAGCTCGACGACCAGCTCGAGCTCGACCGGGGCGTCGAGCGGGAGCACCGCGACGCCCACGGCGCTGCGGGCGTGCACCCCGGCGTCGCCGAAGACCTGGCCGAGCAGCTCGCTCGCGCCGTTGATGACGCCCGGCTGCCCCGTGAAGGAGGGGTCGCTCGCGACGAAGCCGACGAGCTTGACGACCCGCCGCACGCGGTCGAGGCTGCCGGCCTGCTCGGCCACCGCGGCGAGCGCGTTGAGCGCCGCCACGCGGGCCAGCTCGCGCGCCCGGTCCGGGTCCACGAGCCCCTCGCCGACGCCGACCTTGCCGGTCTGCGCCATGGCGCCGTCGACGAACGGCAGCTGCCCGGACGTCCACACGAGCGAGCCGCTGCGGACCGCCGGCACGTAGGCCGCGACCGGGGCTGCGACCGGGGGGAGCGTGATGCCGAGCTCGGCGAGCCGCCGGGCGATGGTGCCCTGCTCGCTCACGACCCCTGACCCGTCGGACGCTTGAGGTACGCCACGAGGCCGTTGCCGTCGGGGCCGGTGACGACCTGGACGAGCTCCCAGCCGTCGGCTCCCCACTGGTCGAGGATCGCCTTGGTGGCGTGGACGATGAGCGGGACGGTCGCGTACTCCCACGTGGTGGCCATGGCTGCACGCTACCGCCCCGGCAGGGGCCGCCCCGCGTGCCCCCGCACACCAAGCCTTCACACCGGCAGCACGACGTCGGCCCGGTGGCACGAGGGCACTCCCGTAGTCTGAGGACCATGGTGTCCCCTGTGCCCGCCCGGCCCCGCGGCCGACAGGTCAACGCGCTCCAGGCCCTGGCCCTCCTGCTGGCGTTCTTCCTCATGGCCGGCGTGGGCGGCCTGCTCACCGCCGGCCTCGTGATGCCCGCCGTCGCGACGACGAGCACGCTCACGGACACCGGCGTCCGGCTCTTCGACGAGCTGCCGAGCGAGCTCGAGCAGGTGCCGCTCTCGGAGAAGTCGGTGATCCTCGCCGCCGACGGCACGCTGCTCGCGACGTTCTACAGCCAGAACCGCATCGTCGTGCCGCTCGACCAGATCTCGATCCACATGCAGCACGCGGTCATCGCGACCGAGGACCGCCGGTTCTACGACCACGGCGGCGTCGACCTCCAGGGCATCGCCCGTGCCGCGATGAAGACGCTGACGACGGAGGACAAGGAGGGCGGCTCGACCCTCACCCAGCAGTACGTGAAGAACGCCCTCATCCAGGCCGCGCTCACCGCGGACACCCCTGAGGCCCGCGCCGCCGCGATCGACGCGGCGCGCGAGAGCGAGGGCATGGAGGGCATCGCCCGCAAGCTCCGCGAGGCGAAGACGGCCCTCGCGCTCGAGGAGCGCATGACCAAGGACGAGATCCTCGAGGCCTACCTCAACATCTCGCAGTTCGGGCTCTCGGTGTACGGCGTCGAGGCGGCCGCGCAGTACTTCTTCTCGACGTCGGCCGCGAACCTCAACTACCTCCAGGCCGCGACCATCGCGGGGATCACGCAGGCGCCCGGCGACTTCGACCCGGTGCGCAACCCCGAGGCGGCGCAGGGGCGGCGCGACACCGTCCTCGGCCTCATGCTGCGCGAGGAGTTCATCACCCAGGAGGAGCACGACGCCGGCGTCGCGACGCCGATCGCGGCGACCCTCGCGGTGAGCAACGCGAAGCTCGGCTGCGTCGAGGCGAACGCCGTCTTCAACGCCGGCTACTTCTGCGACTTCGTCACGAAGATCATCGCCAACGACCCGGCCTTCGGCGAGACCATGGAGGAGCGCACCCGGCTGCTCCTGACGGGCGGCCTCACCATCACCACGACGCTCGTCCCGGGTCTCCAGCAGGCCGCGGACGAGGAGGTCAAGAACGGCATCCCCGTGCTCGACCCGTCGGGCGTCGCCTCCGCGATCTCGGTCGTCGAGCCCGGCACCGGCAAGGTCGTCGCGATGGCGCAGAACCGCATCTTCAACAGCGCCGAGGTGGTCGGCCCGGGCGAGACGGCCGTCAACTACAACACCGACAAGGTGTACGGCTCCTCGAACGGGTTCCACCCCGGCTCGACCTTCAAGCCGTTCACGCTCGTGCAGTGGCTCAAGGAGGGGCACAGCCTCAACGAGGTCATCGACGCGCGGAAGATGGAGTACGCGATGCGGGACTTCAACTCCCCCGCGTGCGGCGCGATCTTCACCGGGCAGGCCAACTACAAGTTCGGCAACGCCGAGGGCCCCGCGGGTGTCATGAGCGCGCTCGACGCCACTCGCAAGTCCGTGAACTCCGGCTACATCCGGATGGCCAGCGAGCTGGACCTCTGCGGCATCTTCGACACGGCCGCGTCGCTCGGCGTGCACAAGGCGGACGGCAACCCGGTCGACGTCGTCCCGTCGAACGTCCTCGGCTCGACGGAGATCGCACCGCTCACCATGGCCGCGGCGTTCGCGGCGTTCGCGGCCAACGGCATCTTCTGCGAGCCGGTCGCGATCACGAGCGTCGTCGACACGCACGGCGCGCAGCTGCCCGTGCCGCAGCCGAACTGCCGCCAGGCCATCTCGCCCGAGATCGCCGCCGCGATGAACTTCGCGCTGAGCGGCGTCTGGAACGGCACCGCGTCCGACGTCAA
The DNA here is from genome assembly GCF_019733465.1 of Actinotalea ferrariae. GTDB lineage: Bacteria > Actinomycetota > Actinomycetes > Actinomycetales > Cellulomonadaceae > Actinotalea > Actinotalea ferrariae_A. The sequence continues at coordinate 9,793 of NZ_JACVQL010000167.1, forward strand.
CCCGCCGCCCGGCCGCCCCTCGGCCGGCAAGACCGGCACGACGTCGCACAACGAGTACACGTGGTTCGTCGGCTACACGCCGCAGCTCGCGTCCGCGGTGTGGGTGGGCTTCCCCGATGCGATGCGGCCGGTGCAGGACATGACCATCAACGGCCGCTGGGTCCGCAACGCTTTCGGGTCGACGATCGCGGCGCCCACCTGGTCGCGCTTCATGACCCGCGCGCTCGACGGCGTGCCCGCCGTCCCGTTCCCGGCGCCGAACAGCCGCCAGGTGCAGGGCGCCCAGGTGCGCGTGCCCGACGTCGCCTTCCGGACCGAGGCCGAGGCCCAGGCCGCCCTCGCGAACGTCGGCTTCGAGGTGCGGACCGACCCGACCCCGGTGTTCTCGCCGGCGCCGGCCGGCTCGGTCGCGGGGACGTCCCCCGCCGCGGGGTCGTCGGCCGCACGCGGCTCGGTCGTCACCATCCAGCTCTCCGCCGGGCCCGACCCGGCCGGGGTGCAGCAGACGAGCAGCTTCGGTCGAGGCGGCGGTGACCAGGGCGGCGGCGAGCAGGACGGCGGCGGCCCGGGCGGCGGC
>NZ_JACVQL010000168.1 GCF_019733465.1 Actinotalea ferrariae
CCGTGCGTGCGGTCCCCGGCGTGCCCGCGGACCGGCCCTGGTCCGCCCGCACGGTCGGCGCGGTCCGCCGGCGCGGCCCCCCGGAGCTCCTGCCCGTCTGACCTGCCGGAGGCGTGCGCACCCGCTGCGCCCGGGCGACCACCGCCCGCAGCCTCCCGTCGCCGCCCCTCGGAGGTGGCCACCCGACGTCAGCAGACGGCCGCACCGCCGGCCACATCCCGGAGGAAAGCTCCATGTCCACCACCCCGTCCCGTCCCAGCAAGTCCCAGCGCCGCGACGACGCGCGCGCCCAGGCCCTGCGCCTGCGCGAGGAGCAGCAGCGCCAGGCGAAGCGGCAGCGCACGATCGTCATCGCGCTCCTCGTCGCGGGCCTCGCCGTCGTCGGCGGCGTCGTCGCGTTCATCTGGTCGCAGGCACCCGACACCTCGAGCTATGCGGACCTGGCGACCTCCGAGGACTTCGCCGAGGTCGAGGAGCCGCTCGCCGAGGTCTCGGCGCCGTCGACCGCCACGGAGACGGGCGGCATCCGCGTGGGCGAGGACGGTGTCGCGGGCGTCGAGGACGTGCCCGACGACGCCGTCGTCGTCACCGTGTACGCCGACTACATGTGCCCCATCTGCGGTGACTTCGAGCAGATCAACGGCCCGATGCTCGACGAGCTGCGCGAGGCGGGCGAGGTGGTCGTGGAGTACCAGCCGGTGAGCATCCTGGACCGCTTTGCGCAGGGCACCCGGTACTCGACCCGCGCGGCGGCCGCCGCCGCGCTCGTGGCGGACCGCGCGCCCGAGGCGTTCGTCGGGTTCAGCACCGCCCTGTTCGCGAGCCAGCCGGCCGAGAACACCCCCGGCCTCTCCGACGAGGAGATCGCCGAGCTCGCGTCCGCGGCCGGGGTGCCGCAGGCCATCGCCGACACCATCGCGGACGGCAGCTACCTCGAGGGTGACGGCTCGTTCGTCCCCTGGGTCGCCGCCACGACGCAGGTCGCGTCGCGCGAGTTCGCGCCGCAGTTCGGCACGCCCACCGTCCTGGTCGACGGCGAGAACGTCGCCGACCTCGGCGTGAACTGGCAGGTCGAGGGTGCGCTCGAGGCCGCCATCGACGACGCGCGAGGCTGACGGGCGTGGTCACCGACCTCGACCGGCCCTCGGACGGCCTCGTCGCGCGGATCTTCCGGATCCGGCACGACAACCGGTTCATCTTCACGACGATGCTGATCTCGGCGTGCATCAGCCTGCTCGCGTCGTTCGTGCTCGCGGTCGACGCCGTCGTGCTCGCGGCCGACCCGGACGTCACCCTGAGCTGCGACATCAGCTCGGTGCTCTCGTGCGGCGCGGTCGCCCAGTCGTGGCAGGCCTCGCTGTTCGGGTTCCCCAACGCGTTCCTCGGGCTGGTGGCCGAGCCGGTGGTCATCACGATCGCCGTCGCGTCCCTCGGCGGCGTGCGGTTCCCGCGCTGGTTCATGCTCAGCGCGCAGGTGGTCTACACGCTGGGCGTGATCTTCGCGTACTGGCTGTTCACGCAGTCGATGTTCGTCATCGGCGCGCTGTGCCCGTGGTGCCTCCTGGTGACGGTCTCGACGACCCTGGTGTTCACGACGCTCACGCACGTGAACATCCGCGACGGCAACCTCTTCCTGCCGCCCCGGGCGCAGGCGAGGGCGAGGTGGGCGATCGACCACGAGGTCGACGTCGTCGTCGTGTGGGCGTGGCTGCTGCTCCTCGCGGCGCTCGTCGCGGTGAAGTACGGGCCGTCCCTGCTCGCCTCGTAGGAACGGGCGCCTCTGGCAGACTTGGGCCGCCCGGCCCGGCCCCCGTGGGCCGTCCGGCGCGGCCCCGCCGCCTTAGCTCAGTGGTAGAGCACCCGCCTTGTAAGCGGACGGTCGTCGGTTCGAATCCGACAGGCGGCTCCCTTCCCTCCTCGCTCCCTCCGCGCCCGTCACCCCGGCGCCCGTCACCCCGGCGCCCGTCACCCCGGCGCCCGTCACCCCGGCGTCACGCCGCCCTGGCGTCGAGCGGGCGCGAGCACCCGCCTCGCGCCGCAGGACAGGACCTTGGTCCTGACACCGTCCCGTCACACGACTGGTCCGTCCGGGTGACGCGAAAGGCGCTCGACCCGGGGAGTCTGTCCGGTTCCGTCCCGGCTCGTCGGGTGAAATGGGTCACCCCGGCCGGGTGAAGCCGCAGGTCAGGAGGCTGACGGCACCGCCATCCCGGGCATCCTTGGACAACCCCCTTCAAGCGGCGGCCCCCACCGCCCGATGAAGGTCTGGACCGGCCACCCACCGGTCCCGCACCCCAGTGGACGGCTTCCCCGCCGTCACCGATCGAAGGACACCCCCATGGCTTCCACCCGCCGCAAGTCCGCCGCCATCGCCCTCGCCGTCGTCGGCATCGCGGGCCTCTCGCTCGCCAGCGCGTCGACGCTCCAGGTGACGGGCGGCACCATCCAGGCCGGCACGTCGCTCAACGCCGCGTGCGACACCAACGGCGTCGCCGCCGCGTTCGAGAGCGCGTGGGCCGCGACCCAGTACAAGGCCGACAAGGTCGTCATCTCCGGCATCGAGGCCGCCTGCTCGGGCGGCACCATCCGCGTCTCGGTCCTCAACGCGGCCGGCACGCAGCTCGCCGAGGTCTCCGGTGCGGTCCCCGCCGCCGCCGGTGGCGCGACGACCGTCACCTACGCCCCCGCCTCGTTCGCCGGCACGATCAGCGCCGCGGACGTCGACCGGGTCGCCGTCGTCATCACCAAGTGACCGTCGTCTGACCTCTGAGCTCGACAGCTGAGTCGACGAGAACGTCGGTGTCCGACACTGCAGGTGTGCAGGCAGCCGGCGCGGGATCCCCGCGCCGGCTGCTCGGCCGCGCCGGCGACGTCGTGCTCGCCGTGCTCGCGATCACGCTCGGCTGGCTCCTGTGGCCGTCGTCGCTCGGCGGCTGCACGACGCTGACCATCGTGTCCGGCGAGTCGATGGAGCCCACGTACTACACGGGCGACCTCGTGGTCTCGCGCTGCGGGCCGGTCGAGGTCGGCGACGTGATGGTCTATCAGCCGAAGGACTTCGGCGGAGCGCGCATCATCCACCGCGTCATCGGCGGCGACGCCGACGGCTGGGAGCTCCAGGGCGACAACAACGACTGGGTCGACCCGTTCGAGCCCACCGGCGACGAGGTCCTCGGGACGGCGGTGCTGCACCTGCCGCACGTCGGCAAGGTCGCCTCGATCTTCCTGAGCCCGCTGACCTGGATCTCGGTCCTCGTCGGGGCGCTCGCGTTCCTCGTCTGGCCTGCCAAGGACGGCGAGGCGCCCTCCGAGGACGGCGACGGCGTCGAGTCGGCGGAGGGCGACGAGCTCTCGCCCGAGGAGGCCGACGGCGCTGCGTCGGACGGTGACGGCGCCACGGCCGAGGAGCACACCGCAGCGCTCGCGACCACGGCGACGTAGCGACCCGGCGGACACGCATCCCTGCACGACCCGCACCACCAGCAGACACGAGGAGGACCGGCTCATGAAGCGCATCGCGCTCGCCGTCGTCCTCCTGATCGCGCTCATCGGCTCCGCGAGCATGGGCTCCGCCGCATCGCTCACGGTCCGCGGCGGCGTCATCGACACGTTCACCAACGCGCGCCCGTGTGCCGACGGCGCGACGGCGACCGGACCGAGCACGACGACGGCGACCCAGACCGCGGTGCGCCTCACCGTCCCGGCCGACTGCGTCGGCAAGACCGTCCAGGTCACGATCGTCGACGCGGCAGGTGTCCCGCACAGCAGCGCGCCCACGCTCATGACGACCGTGACACGAGACATCCCCGTGGCCGGCGGCTACACGGGCACGTCGAACCTGGTCGTGCGCGCGACCGTCGACGGCTGGAACCTCGCGACGACGTGGAGCTACACGCCCCCGCTGCCGATGGCGAGCTGCCGCATCGTCGCCACGAACGCTCCGTGCACCGCGACCGTCACGCTCGACCGCCGGTCCTCGGGGTTCTTCGGCACCTTCAGCTACTACGACGTGACGGTCTCGCCCACCAACCAGGGTCAGTGGGAGGTCACGTTCAACCTGGACCACCCCGGCTACGGCTCGGTGCCCACCAGGCTCGGCAACTCCATCCTCGACAACGACGTGCAGGTCACGCGCGTCGGCGCGGCGTCATGCACGACCCCGCCGCGGCTCACGGTCCGGCCCTCGGCGGGCTCGCCCGGGGCGTTCTCCCTCATCGTGAACTCGAGCAACTGGCTGTTCCCGGGCACCGACCTGCGCAGCTGCTGATCGCTCAGCGCTCGGGCGCGCTCGCGCTCCAGGCGCCATCCACCGGCTCGAGCCGCGGGCGCTTGGGTCGGCGCGTGTCGCCGCTCGACCGGCCGCGCAGGCGGCGCGTCGCCCACGGGTAGGCGTGCTCGCGGAACCACTCGGCGTCCTGCTGGACGCGGGCTGCGAGCGGCGGCGACGGCAGGGGCGTGAGCGGGTCGTCCCACGCGGCGTCGTCGGGCTCCAGCCCCAGGGCCACGAGCGCGGCCTGCGCGACGCGGCGGTGACCGTCGGTGGTGAGGTGGATCCGGTCCGGTGCCCACATCCGCCAGTCGCGCAGCGAGCGCATGCCCCACACGTCGACGACGTGCGCGCCGTGGCGGCGCGCGATCGACCACACGTGGGAGTTGAAGACCCCGACGCGCGCCCGGGTGCGGCGCACCACGGGGCTGTCCTTGGCGTCCATGCCCGTGGCCAGCAGCACGTCCGCCCCGGAGGCGCGCAGCCGCACGACGGCGGCCTCGAGGCGCTCCGCGAGGACGTCCGGGTCGACGGCCGGCCGCAGCATGTCGTTGCCGCCGCCGACGAGGCTCACCAGGTCCGGGCGCAGCTCCAGGGCGGCCGGGACCTGCTCGCGCAGGATCGGGCCCAGCAGCCGGCCCCGCACGGCGAGGTTGGCGTACCGGACGGGCTCGTCGCCGGGTGCCACGGCGGCGCGCTCTGCGAGGTGGCCCGCGAGCAGGTCCGCCCACCCGCGGCACTCGAGCGCGGGGTCCACGACCGTCGTCGTGCTCGGCGGCGCACCGCCCGGGACGTCCCAGAGCCCCTCGGTGAAGGAGTCGCCGAGCGCCACGTAGCGGCGCCACGGCACCACGCGCTCGTGCTGGGGAAACGGTTGCTCGTCGGAGCCCTCGGGCGAACGGGTGAACTTCACGGGTGCAAGTGTGCGCCGATGCCCCAGCACTGCTCAATCCGGGCACCGGGTGCGGGTGAGACCGCTGGACTCCCCGGTGCACCTGGGTCATCCTGATCAGGTCAGCGACAAAGGCAAACTCACCGCGAGGTGGGGACGCAAAGCCACGGGACCCTCGAGGTCAGCCGGGTTACCGAACGTGAGGTGCACACCATGAGCAGCACGCTTCTCCAGCGGTCCAGCTCCACCCTCCTCTCCCTCTGCGCCGTGCGCGCATCCCTCGGGCTGTCCGGCCCACCAGCGTCCTGAGCCTCGGCTCAGGGCGCTCTTCCGCATCCCCTCGGGGCATGCACCCGCCGGCAGGACGCCGGCACCAGGGATCACCGGACGGAACCGGTGAGATGGACCACCAGGAGGGTGGAGATGAACAGCAGGACGAGGAAGGCAGCTTCGGTGGCCCTCGTGGCTCTGGCACTGGTGGGAGTGCGGACCGCGTCCGCAGCGGGGATCGACCTGGGGGGTCAGCAGATCCTCGTGGGTGAGGACGAGTCGCAGGGGTGCAGCTCGTCCACGGTGGGGATCGACTACGACGTCGCCTACGACGCCGCACTGCAGGGATACGGGGTGAGCGCGGCCGAGCTCTCGGGCCTGGGCGCTTGCCAGGGTCAGGACGTCGTCGTGACCCTCAGCGGACCCGGGGGGGTCGCGCTGGCCGAGCTGTCCGCAGTGGTCGGTGGGTCGGAGATGACGGTTGCGGTACCGGCGACGACGCCGGTGCCGGCTGAGCAGCTCACGGGGGTGAGCATCACGCTCAGCAGCGAGGCCGGGGTCTGAGGACCTCGGCGGGCTGACGGGGCGCCGCTCTCTGGGGAGGGAGCGGCGCCGTCGGTCAGCGGGTGGTGGACGGCCCTGGGGAGGGCCCGTCCAGTGCCCCGCCCGGAGGCTGGTCGGGGGACCAGCGCACGGGCGGGGCGCCCTGCTCGCCGAGCAGGGCGTCGACCCGCGAGAACGGCCGCGAGCCGAAGAAGCCGCGGGACGCCGAGAGCGGGCTGGGGTGCGCGCTCGCGACGACGGGGACGTCGCCCAGCAGCGGCCTGACCTCCTGCGCGTCCCGTCCCCACAGGACGGCGACCAGTGGCCCACCGCGCGCCGCGAGCGCCTGCACCGCGAGCGTCGTGAGCTCCTGCCACCCCAGGTGGCGATGGGACCCGGGCTCGCCCGCCCGGACCGTGAGCACGCGGTTGAGCAGCAGCACGCCCTGCTCGGCCCAGTCGCTCAGGTCGCCGTCGGGACCGCGCACGGCGCCGACGTCGGCGGCGAGCTCCGTGTGGATGTTCTGCAGCGAGCGGGGGAGCGGGCGCACGCCGGGTGCGACCGAGAAGGACAGGCCGACGGCGTGCCCGGGCGTCGGGTACGGGTCCTGGCCGACGACGAGCACGCGCACCTCCGCCATGGGGTGGGAGAAGGCGCGGAGCACCGCGTCGGGGGCCGGGAGCCACGCGCGACCCGCGGCGGACTCGGCCCGCAGGGCGTCGCCGATCTGCCGCAGACGTGGCTCGGCGGGGGCCAGCGCCTCCGCCCAGTCGGGCGCGACGAGCGCGTCGAGGGGCTGGCGGACCACGCCGCCGACCCTAGCCCGACGCGCCCGGGGACGACGCGCCGGGCGAATGACACGCCTGTCATTCCGCGTCTACGATGAAGGCCTCGCTTCACACCAGGAGGACGCATGGACGCGACGGCCGCCACCGCCACCGCCGACCGGGCCCCCGCCCGCACGGGTGCGGGTCAGCTGTCGGAGCGGGACCAGCAGATCCTCGCCTTCGAGCGGCAGTGGTGGAAGTACGCGGGCGCCAAGGAGCAGGCCGTCAAGGAGCTCTTCGAGATGTCCGCGACGCGGTACTACCAGGTGCTCAACGCGCTCATCGACTCGCCGGCCGCCCTGGCGTTCGACCCGATGCTCATCAAGCGGCTGCGCCGCATGCGCTCGTCCCGTCAGCGCGCGCGCACCGCGCGTCGCCTGGGCATCGACGCCTGAGGGCGTCGCCCGGCCGCTAGCCTGTCCGCCGTGAAGGCCGGCGACTACCCCTACCCAGCGGACGAGTTCGACGCCGCGGACGCCAGGGGTGGCCCCCGCGGGGTGCACCGCGCGCCGCGCTCGCGGCGCAGCCGCGTGCTGCCCTTCGTGGTCGTCGTCCTCCTGTTCCCGCTGCTCGCCTACGGCGTGGTGACGTGGCTCTCCGACTGGGAGGGGCTGCAGACGCCGGGCGGCTCGGACCAGGGCCAGGAGGCGCCGGCCGACGACGGCGAGGCGACGGAGCCGGCGACGGACGCCGCGACGGAGCCGGCCACCGAGGAGGAGACGACGCCGCCCGAGCCGGTCGCGCCGCCGCCGCCCGTGCCGGACCTCGCGGCGACGGTCACGGTCTACAACTCCACGTCCCGCTCGGGCCTCGCGAGCGGTGCCGCAGAGCGGGTCGAGGAGGCCGGCTTCACGTCCGTCTCGGCCGACGACTGGGACGGCGAGGACCCCGACGCGTCCGTCGTCTACCACGCCACCGCGGCCGACGTCGCGACCGCGCAGCTCGTCGCGCAGACGCTCGGGATCACCCAGGTCGTCGAGTCCGCGGAGCAGGCGCCCAAGGGCGTCGTCGTGGTCCTGGCGGGCGACTACACGCCCTGACGCGGTCCGCACCGGGAGCGGCGGACCGCGCCCGGAGGGCGGGGGCGGCAGGCCGCGTCCGCGACGTCCGGTCGCCCCGATCGGGTCCAGCCCCGAGGATGGGACGGACCGGCGACGGGAGGACGGCATGGCGGGACGGCTCGACGTCGTCGTCGTGGGTTCCGGGCCCAACGGTCTCGCAGCGGCACTGACGCTCGCGCGGGCGGGACTGTCCGTGCAGGTCCTCGAGGCCCAGCCGCACCTCGGCGGGGGCGCGCGCACGGCCGACCTCGGCCTCGCACCGGGCGTGGTGCACGACACGTGCAGCGCCGTGCACCCGATGGCGATCGCCTCGCCCTTCTTCCGGCGCTTCGACCTGCGCTCGCGCGGCGTGCGGCTCGTCGCGCCCGACGCGTCCTTCGCGCAGCCGCTGCCCGACGGCGCCGGGGTCGCCTACCAGGACCTCGCGCGGACCGCGGCCGAGCTGGGGCCCGACGGCGACGCGTGGCTCGAGGTCTTCGGCCCGCTCGTCGAGCACGCGGACGACGTCGTCGAGCTCATCCTGGGCGACCACCGCCGGGTGCCGCGAAGCCTGACGACCGCGGTGCGCTTCGGCCTGCGTGCGCTCGAGCAGGGGGTCGGGCCGCTGTGGAACCGGCGCTTCCGGAGCGACGCTGCGCCCGCCCTGCTCACGGGCGTCGCGGCGCACTCGATCACCCCGCTGCCCTCGATCGCGGGATCGGGCACCGCGCTGCTCCTCGGGACGCTCGCGCACGCCGTCGGCTGGACGGTCCCGCTGGGCGGCACCCAGGCGATCACGGACGCGATGGTCGCCGACCTCCTCGCGCACGGCGGCGAGGTGCGCACGGACCACCCGGTGCGCACGCGCGCCGACCTGCCGCCGGCGCGCGCCGTGGTCTTCGACACGGTGCCCGCCACCGTGGCCGAGGTCATGGGCTCGCGGCTCGACCGTCGGATCGCACGCGGGTACCAGGCCTACCGGCACGGGAACGGTGCGACGAAGGTCGACTACGTGCTCTCCGCGCCCGTGCCGTGGGCGGACGAGCGCGTGCGGGCCGCGGGGACCGTCCACGTCGGCGGCACGCGCGCCGAGATGGTCGCCGCCGAGCACGCGCTGACGCAGGGGCGCCACTCCGAGCACCCGATGGTGCTCGTGAGCGACCCCGCCGTGACCGACCCGGGGCGGGTCGCGGCCGACGGCAACCGCCCGCTGTGGACCTACGCGCACGTGCCCGCGGGCTCGCGGGTCGACATGACCGAGGCGATCACCGCGGAGATCGAGCGGTTCGCGCCCGGGTTCCGCGACGTCGTCGTCGCGTCGCAGTGCGTGCCGGCGGCGCGGCTCGAGCTGCACAACGCCAACTACGTCGGCGGCGACATCGCCGCGGGCGCGGTGACGCTGCCGCGCATGCTCGGTGGGCCCGCGCTCACGTGGGACCCCTTCGTCGCGGGCGACGGCGTCTACCTGTGCTCCGCGGCGGTGCCGCCCGGCCCGGGCGTCCACGGGATGGGCGGCTGGCACGCGGCGCGGCGGGTGCTGGCCCAGGTCGGCATCCACCGGCCACCCGACCTCGCGCCCTGAGCCGACCGCTCGAGCCGTCGTGGCCGAGCGGCCGCCGGGAGAGGCCCCCGGGCCTCGACGCCGCGCGCGTGGGCCGCTTGCACTCGCACGTGCCGAGTGCCAATAATGAGTTAGCACTCTCGACCTGAGAGTGACAGAAGACCCTGGGCCAGGTGAGGCCGGGGCCCTCGCGCGGGACGTGACCGCGGAGGGCACGGCCGTCCGTCGCGGGCGCCCCGTCCAGGAACCACGCCACAACCGGAGGACCATCCGAATGGCCAAGATCATCGCCTTCGACGAGGAGGCCCGCCGCGGCATGGAGCGGGGCATGAACGCCCTGGCCGACGCCGTCAAGGTCACCCTCGGCCCCAAGGGCCGCAACGTCGTGCTCGAGAAGAAGTGGGGCGCCCCCACGATCACCAACGACGGCGTCTCCATCGCCAAGGAGATCGAGCTCGAGGAGCCCCTCGAGAAGATCGGCGCCGAGCTCGTCAAGGAGGTCGCCAAGAAGACGGACGACGTCGCTGGCGACGGCACCACCACCGCCACCGTGCTTGCGCAGGCGCTGGTCCGTGAGGGCCTGCGCAACGTCGCCGCCGGTGCGAACCCGATCGCGCTCAAGCGCGGCATCGAGAAGGCCGTCGAGGCCGTCACCGAGCAGCTCCTCAAGGCCGCCAAGGAGGTCGAGACCAAGGAGGAGATCGCCGCGACCGCGGGCATCTCCGCCGGCGACCCGGCCATCGGCGAGCTCATCGCCGAGGCGATGGACAAGGTCGGCAAGGAGGGCGTCATCACGGTCGAGGAGTCCAGCGCGCTGGGCCTCGAGCTGGAGCTCACCGAGGGCATGCGCTTCGACAAGGGCTACCTGTCGGCGTACTTCGTCACCGACCCGGAGCGCCAGGAGGTCGTCCTCGAGGACGCCTACGTGCTGCTCGTCGAGTCGAAGATCTCGAACGTCAAGGACCTGCTGCCGCTCCTGGAGAAGGTCATCCAGGCCGGCAAGCCGCTCTTCATCGTCGCCGAGGACATCGAGGGCGAGGCCCTGGCCACGCTCGTCGTCAACAAGATCCGCGGCACGTTCCGCTCCGCCGCCGTCAAGGCGCCGGGCTTCGGCGACCGCCGCAAGGCGATGCTGCAGGACATGGCGATCCTCACGGGCGGCCAGGTCATCTCCGAGACCGTCGGCCTCAAGCTCGAGAACGCGGGCGTGGAGCTCCTCGGCCAGGCGCGCAAGATCGTCGTGACCAAGGACGAGACCACGATCGTCGAGGGTCTCGGCGACGCCGAGGCGATCGCCGGCCGCGTCTCGCAGATCCGCGCCGAGATCGAGAACTCGGACTCGGACTACGACCGCGAGAAGCTCCAGGAGCGCCTCGCGAAGCTGGCCGGCGGCGTCGCCGTCATCAAGGCCGGCGCGGCGACCGAGGTCGAGCTCAAGGAGCGCAAGCACCGCATCGAGGACGCCGTGCGCAACGCGAAGGCGGCCGTCGAGGAGGGCATCGTCGCCGGTGGTGGCGTCGCGCTCATCCAGGCGGGCAAGCTCGCGTTCGAGCAGGACAACATCACCTCGCTCGGCGGTGACGAGGCGACCGGCGCGCGGATCGTGCAGCTCGCCGTCGACGCCCCGCTGAAGCAGATCGCCGTCAACGCCGGCCTCGAGGGGGGCGTCGTGGCGGAGAAGGTCCGCAACCTCCCGGCTGGTCAGGGCCTCAACGCCGCGACCGGCGTGTACGAGGACCTGCTCGCCGCGGGCGTCAACGACCCGGTCAAGGTGACGCGCTCGGCGCTGCAGAACGCGGCCTCGATCGCTGCGCTGTTCCTCACCACCGAGGCCGTCGTGGCCGACAAGCCGGAGAAGCACGCGCCGGCTGGTGGCGGCGAGGGCGGCGGCATGGGCGGCATGGACTTCTGACCTGACAGGTCGGGCGTCCGGGCCGCACGGCTCGCACTCACGGACGGCGGGTGTCCCCTCGGGGGCACCCGCCGTCCGTCCGTCTGCCCACGGGGGGACGCGCGCGCCGGGTCGGCGCAGCGCCGCACGAGGCGGCGCCCTGCGTGCTCAGCGGCGGTCGCGAGCCGGCACTCGCAGGCCCGACGCGCGCAGGCGGCGCACCAGCTCGCGCGTCCCGACGAGGGACGCCCCCAGGGCGACGAGGTCGCCGTAGCGCTCGGTCGGCACGTCGTAGTGGTCGAGGTCGAACGCCCGCCGCGGGATGCCCGCGGCCGCCGCGAAGTCGTGGAGCTCGTCGAGCGACACGTCGCTGACCAGGTGGCCCCACACCGTCCCGTGCCGGGGCCACAGGGGCGGGTCCAGGAGCACGGTCATGCCTCCTGATCCAACCACCCGTTCCCGCGTGTCCCCAGGCGACGACGTCGGCCGCCCGTCCCCAGGCCCGGCGGTCCCTCGGCCCGCCCTGCGCGCGGCATGCCTACGGTCGGCGGCACGGCTGGTGCGAGGTCCGCGCCCGCCGGTCCACGGGCCGGTCCGACGGCCGATCACCGGCCGCCGGTCCGACGGCCGACCACACGGAGGAGCAGCGATGAGGTACGAGGTCGACAGCGCACAGGTGGCTGGGGCGAGCGCGGCGGCGGGGGCGTCCGTCACGGCCATCAGGACGGAGGTGGCGGCGCTGGTGCGGCACCTCACGGACCTGCAGACGGGATGGCACGGCACCGCGGCGACCGCGTTCGCCGGGCTCCTCGCCGACTGGACGGCGACGCAGCGGACGGTCGAGGCGAGCCTCGACGGCATCACGGCAGCGCTCGGGGCGGCCGCCCAGCACTACGCCGACGCCGAGGACCAGGCCTCGCGCCTGTTCGTGCGCTGACCGCCGGCGCGGGTCAGGAGCCGGCGGCGCCCGGCGTCGCGCCGTCCGCCGCCGGCGCGTCCGCGGCCGGGACCTGGGCGTCGGCTTCCGGGTGCTCGGCCTTCGCCTGCTCGATCTTCGCGAGCTCCTTCTCGAGGCGGTGCAGCTCGGCGCCGACGTTCTGGCGCGCCGACTCCTCCCAGGCCGCTCCGAGCGGGCTCACGAACAGCGACCGGCGCTCGGCGAGGCGGCGCAGGATCTTGATCCGCGCGCGCACGAACTCCTCGAGCGGGAGGTGCGCGTACTCGGCCCGGACGTCGGCGAGGTACGCCTTGTACTTCTGGGGCTCCGACGCGAGCATCGCGAGGTCCGCGTCGCACAGCACGGCGCAGTCGAAGTCCTCGGGGTCGGGCAGGTGCCGGCGCAGCGCCGTCACGAGGTGCGCGACCCGGTCGACCGAGGCCGACTCGAGGCCCAGGCCGCTGAGGTCGGCGCGGGCGAGCGCAGCGCTGGCGAGCTCGTCCTCGCCCCCGCGGTGCGCGTACGACGCGCGCTCCGCCGAGTCGAACACGGCGCCGTGGTACCAGGCGGCGAGGCGGACGAGGTCGGGCTCGTGCGTCTCCTCGGCGAGCTCGTCGACCCGGGCCAGGACGTCGGTGAGGTGGCGCACGTTGTGGAAGTGCCGACCGGGCTCGTACCACCGGTCCAGGAGTGCCTCGCCGACCTTCTCGATCTCCTCGCGGGGGGCGGTCGCACCGGCGGCGACACAGGATCGCGTGAAGGCCGGGACCAACCACTGGGGTGCGTCGTGGACGCCCATCGTCGGTGCCTCATCGTGTCGGGGGAGCAACGACCAGCCATCGTATCCCCGCGGTGCGTGGGTCGACGGCGCCCATGCAGCGCCCGCGGTCGCGGCGCGTCGGCCGGCGCGGTCAGGTGGCGGGCAGCATCACGCGCACGGTCGCGCCGCCGCCGGGCGTGCGGTCGATGCCGACCGTGCCGCCGTGCGCGGTGACGATGGCTGCGACGATCGCCATGCCGAGCCCGGCGCCGCCCGACTCGCGCCCGCGCGCGGCGTCGACCCGGTAGAAGCGCTCGAACACGCGGGCGGCGTGCTCGGGATCGATCCCCGGCCCGTGGTCGCGCACCTCGACCACCACCTCCGCGTCCCGCCTGCCGAGAGCGAGCTCGACCGGTGTGCCGGGTGGTGTGTGGCGGACGGCGTTCCCGACGAGGTTGGCCAGCACCTGCCGCAGGCGGTCCTCGTCGCCCGGGACGACGACGGTGCCGGTCGGCGCCCCGGGCGTCAGCGGCTCGACGCGCACCGCGCGTGCCGGGTCGAGCGCGCGGAGGTCGGCCGCGGCGTCGTGGACCACGACGGCGAGGTCGACCGGTTCCCGCCGCACCCCCCGCCCCTCGTCGAGGCGCGCGAGGTCCAGCAGGTCCTGCACGAGCCGGCCCATCCGCGTCGCAGCCTCCTCCATGCGGCGCACCGTGTCCGGCAGGTCCTCGGGCGGCACCGCCCCCATGCGGTACAGCTCGCCGTAGCCGCGGATGGTCGCGAGCGGCGTGCGGAGCTCGTGGCTGGCGTCGCTGACGAAGCGGCGCATCCGCTGCTCGGACGCCGTGCGGGCCCCGAACGCGGCCTCGATCTGCGCCAGCATCCCGTTGAGCGCCGCCGCGAGCCGGCCGACCTCCGTCGTGGTCGGCGCGTCGGGGACGCGGCGGGCCAGGTCCCCGGCGGCGATCGCCGCCGCCGTGTCCTCGATCTGCCGCAGCGGCCGCAGCGCGCGTCGCACGCCGACCGAGCCCGCGAGCGCGCCCAGCCCGACGACGCCCGTGCCGATCGCGACGAGCACCCAGCGCATCCGGGCGAGGGTCGCGTCGGCCGCCGTCGTCGGCAGGGCGACCGCGACCGAGCCGACGACCTGCTGGGTCCCCGCGGCCACCAGCGGTCGGGCCAGGACGCGCCAGCGCGGCCCGCCGCCGACGGAGCCGACCGTGAACGCCTGCCCGTCGCGCGCGACGACCTCGTCGACGCTCAGGGCGGGGATGTCCGCGACGGAGGGGGACCCGCTGCGGGACGACCATCGCTGCCACACCTCGCCGTCGGGCGTGACGAAGACGGCCTGGTAGTCGCTCGGCAGGTCCGCCTCGGCCGCGCCCCGGGGGAGCGACCCGGTGATCGCGACGAGGTCGCGCGAGGCGCGGTCGAGCTGCTCGTCGAGCTGGGCGACGAGGCTCTGGCGCAGCATCGCGAGCGCCGTGGTGCCGGTCAGCACGAGGCCGACGACGAGCACGAGCGCGAAGAGCAGCGAGAGCTGCGTGCGCAGCGGCAGGCGACCCCACCAGCCCCACCGGCCCACCGGCTGTGCGGGGCTGCTCATCCGGCGCCGGGCGGCAGGCGCAGCACGTAGCCGACCCCGCGCCGCGTGTGGATCAGGGGCACGGGCTGCTCGCCGTCGGCGCCCTCGGGGAGCCGGTCCACCTTGCGCCGCAGGTAGGAGATGTAGGACTCGACGATGCTGCCGTCGCCGCCCCAGTCGTACTGCCACACGTGGTCGAGGATCTGGGCCTTCGACAGCACGCGGCCGGCGTTGAGCACGAGGTAGCGCAGCAGCGCGAACTCGGTCGGCGAGAGGTCGACCGGCCGGCCGCCGCGGCGCACCTCGCGCGCGTCCTCGTCGAGCTCGAGGTCGGCGTAGCGGAGCACCGACTCCGTGGCGTCCGCCGTCGCCCTCGTGCGGCGCAGCACGGCGCGGATGCGCGCGACGACCTCCTCGAGGCTGAACGGCTTGGTGACGTAGTCGTCGCCGCCGACCGTGAGGCCCGTGACCTTGTCGGTCGTGTCGTCGCGCGCGGTGAGGAAGAGCACGGGCACCTGCTGCCCGCGTTCGCGCATGCGCCGCGTCACGGTGAAGCCGTCCATGTCGGGGAGCATGACGTCGAGCACGACGAGGTCGGGCTCGAGGTCGCGCACGAGCGCAAGCGCCGCGGCGCCGTCGCCCGCCGCGTGCACCTCGAAGCCCGCGAACCGCAACGACGTCGTCAGCAGCTCCCGGATGGTCGGCTCGTCGTCGACGACGACGAGCCGAGCCTCCGGTTCACGCGGTCGCTCGGCCACGACGTCAGTCTGCCGCCCGACCCTGGGAGCTACCTGGGAACGACCTGGGCGTGCCGCCGGCCGGCCGTCACACCGTGTCCTGCGGTGTGCCCGACTTCAGCTGCGCGAGCCGCGCCTCGATCTCGGACGAGGCGAGGTCGTCGTCGAGCTCCTCGAACTGCGCGTCGAGTGACGACGCCGCGATCTCCTGGTGCCCGGCGACGCGCGCCTCCTCGCGGCGCACCTTCTCCTCGAACCGCGCGACCTCGCTCGTCGGGTCGAGCACGTTGATGGAGGAGAGCGCCTCGTGCACCTGCGACTGCGCCTCGGCGGTCTTCTGCCGCGCGATGAGCTGGTCACGCTTGGACCGCAGCTGCTCGAGCTTGTCCTTCATCTGGACGAGCCCGTCCTTGAGCTTGGCCACGACCTCCGTCTGCGACTGGATCATCGGCTCGGCCGAGCGCGCCTCGTTCTCGAACGCGATCTGCTTGCCGATGGCGACCTTGGCCAGGTTGTCGAACCGGTCGGCCTCCGACGCGTTCCCCTGGCCGCGCAGCTCGTCCGCCTTGGCGGACGCGGCCGCAGCCTTGCGACCCCAGTCCTGCGCGGCGGCGACGTCCTCGGCGTGGTCGGCCTCGGCGAGACGCAGGTTGCCGATGGTCAGCGCGACGGCGTCCTCGGCCTCGGCGATCGAGTTCGTGTAGTCGCGCACGAGCTGGTCGAGCATCTTCTCCGGGTCCTCGGCCCGGTCGATGAGCGCGTTGATGTTGGCCTTCGCGAGCTGGGCGATGCGGCCCAGGACGGTCTGCTTCTCAGCCATGGAGGACTGCCTTCCGGTGTGGGGTCGGGTGATCGGTCCGGTGCTGCGGCGCTCGGCCGCCGGGGTCTGGGTGCTGGTGCTGGTGCGGGTGGGCGCGGCGGTGGGTCAGAAGCGCCCACCTCCTCCGCGTCGGCCGCGGCCGCCGCCCGAGCGGCCGAAGCCGCCCCCGCCGCCCGAGCGGCCGAAGCCGCCCCCGCCGCC
>NZ_JACVQL010000169.1 GCF_019733465.1 Actinotalea ferrariae
GGCCTCGACCGCGGCCCCCGCACCGCGGGCGAGCGCGGCGGGCACGCGCAGCGTCGGCTGGGGTGCGCCGACGGCGGTGCAGATGCCCCGGACGAGCTCGGCGACCGTGCGCGGCTCGCCGTTGGTGACGACGTAGGCACGCCCGCGCACGACGCCGTCCGCGTCACCCAGGCGGTGCAAGGCCGCGACCAGCGACGACGCCGCGTTGTCGACGTACGTCGTGTCGATGAGGGCGGCGCCGTGCCCGAGCAGCGGGAGCCGGCCGGCACGGGCGCGCTCGGCGACGCGCGCGACGAGCTGCTCGTCCCCCGGCCCCCATACGACGTGCGGCCGGATGGCGACGACCCGCAGGTCGCCGTCGGCGGCGAGCACGCGGAGCTCGGCCTCCGCCTTGGTGCGGGCGTACTCGCCGCTCGCGTGGACCGGGTCGGCGGGCGGGGCGTCCTCCCCCACGATCGAGGCGCCCGTGTGCGCCACCGACGGCGAGGACACGTGGACGACGTCGGCCACGCCGTGCCGCCTGGCCGCGTCGAGGAGCGTGCGCGTGCCGTCGACGTTGACGCGGCGGAAGTCGGCCGGGTCGCCGGCGAGCGAGACCTTGGCCGCGAGGTGCACCACGGCGTCGACGCCACGGACCGCACGCTCGACGTCGTCGCGGTCGGTGAGCGAGCCGCGGTGGTCCTCGACGCCGTCGACGCCGCTCGGCCGGCGCTGGAACGTGCGGACGTCGTGGCCGGCGTCGCGGACGTGGGCCGCCGTGATGCGGCCGAGGAGGCCGGACGCGCCCGTGACGAGGACCTTCACGACGCCTCGCCGGCTCGTCGGTGGCGCGTCACGGCCGACCCATCCGTCCGCCGGCGAGCACACCCTCGGCCCACGCCGCGAGCCGCGCACGGTCGATCTTGGAGTTGTGGCGCACGTCCGTCGGCAGATCCGGCACGACGAGCACCGCGGCGACGTCCGGCCCGACGGCGGCTCGCACGGCCTCGGTCAGCTCGGGCGTCGCGAGCGCCGGCCTGCGTGCCGCCCGGCTCGGCTCCACCACGACGACGAGCTGCTGCGTGCCGCGCGGTCCGATGCCGACGACGCCCGCGCGCCGCACCCCGGGCACGGACTCGGCGCGCTGCTCGGGACCGACCGGCGTCACCGGCCCGTCGGCCGCGACGATCACGTGCGCGAGGCGGCCCTCGACCCACAGCCGGCCCTCGGCGTCGAGGTGCCCGACGTCGCCGGTCCGGTGCCACCGCGCGCCGTCGACCACGCCGGCGAGGTCGACGTCGGCCGACGAGCGCGTCGCGCCGTCGCCGTCGGGCGTGCCCCGGCGGCTCTCGCGGTCGGCGAGCCACAGCCGGTCGTAGTGGTCCTTGACGTGCGGTGCGGCGGCGACGATCTCGCCGGTCACGCCGGGGGTCGCCGTGAGCGGACCGGTCGCACGGCCGTCGTCGTCGAGCGCGCTGATCCGGATCGTCACTCTCGCCGCGGGCCGCCCGACGCACACGCCACCCCGCGCGCCCGGGGGCTGCGTCGCCGTGGCCGTCCGGATCTCCTCGAGCGTCACGTCGGTGAGCAGCAGCCCCTCGGTCATGCCGTAGGGCGTGTGCGCCGAGGCGGCCGGCATGAGGCGCGCGACCGCGGCGAGGAGCCGCTCTGGCACCGGCGCGCCCGCGGAGAGGAACAGCCGGACGCGCCGGAGCGCGCGCTCGTCGTCGGCCGTGAGCTCGCCCGACGTCGCGACGACGTTGGCGATGGCCGCGGGCGAGAGGAACACGGTGGTGGCGTCGGCGGCGTCGACCGCGGCGGCGATCGCACGCGCCGTGAGGGTGCGCGGTGCGGTGACGTCCATGTCCGGCGTGACCGAGCGGCACCCGAGCGCCGGCCCGAGCAGGGCGAACGGCGCGAACCCCGCCACGAGGCCCGTCCCGACGCCCAGGCCGTACTGGTCGGCGAGCGCGTCGCGCATCGCGGCGAGCTGCTCGTGCGTGTACGCGACGCCCTTGGCGGGTCCGGTCGAGCCGGACGTGAACAGGACGGCCGCGAGGTCACCGGGCGCCGGTTCGGGCGGCAGGTCAGTCACGACGGCGAGGTCGACGAGCTCCGGCAGGCTTGTCCCGACGCCGAGCGCCGTGGCGGTCGCGTCCGGCAGCGTCGTGGTCGAGATGCGCCGCCCCGGCCAGCCGAGCGCACGCGCCGCGGCGAGGCCCTTGCGCTCCCCGACGACGACGGCGGGCTGCGCGCCCCGCATCGCGCGCGTGAGCCCGCGCGGACCGAGCCCGGCGTCCGCGACGACGACGACGGCGCCCAGGCGCAGGCACGCGTAGAGGGTCGCGGTGAGGTCGGCGCCGGGCGGCACGAGCAGCGCGACGCGGTCGCCGGGGCGCACGCCCGCCGCGTGCAGCCCGCGCGCGAGCTCGCGCACGCGCCGCGAGAGCAGGCGCCACGAGACGGTGCGAATGCCGTCGCCCGTGGTCGGCGCCATCTCGACGAGCGCCGTCGCGTCGTCGTCGGCGAGCTCGTCGAGGCGTTGCCACATCGGTGCGCGTCCGGGCCCCGGCGCCGCGGCGGGCGCGTCCGCGTCGGCGACCTGCGCTGCCCGGGAGGAGGCGGCGTCGGCGGCGACGTGGCGGTCGGCGAGCCAGGTCGTCACGGCGCCCGCGACGTCGACGTCCTCGGCGACGAGGTGGCCCGCGCCCTCGAACCGGTGCACCCGGGCCTGTGGGAGGCGTCCGACGAGGTCGTGGAGGTACGGGTCGCTGAACACCGGGTCCCGCGGTCCCCAGAGCAGGAGCGCCGGCACGTCGAGGCCGCGCACGCCCTCGGCGATGCGGTCGAGCTCGGCGGCGCTCGGGTGGGCGGGGTCGGTGGGGATGTCGGCGACGAACGCCCCAATCCCGGAACGGCGCTCCGCGCTGCGGTAGGGCGCGCGGTAGCCCTCCTTGACGTCGTCAGGCAACGGCGGGTGCGCGATGGCGAGCGTCGTCTCGAGGAAGGCGGGCGTCGCGACCGTCGACGGGCCGAGGAGGCCGAGCGCGAGCCGCAGCGGCGCGGGGATCGGCCGGTCCTCGGGCTGGTGCACGGCGGTGTTGAGGAGGACGACGCCCGCGAGCAGGTCCGGGTGGTCGACGGCCCAGCCGAGGGAGATGACGCCGCCCCAGTCGTGCCCGACCGTGACGACGGGGCCGTCGAGGCCGAGCGCGTCGGTGAGGTCGGCGAGGTCCCGCACGCGGCGCGGCAGCGTGCGGTGGGTTCCGGTGCGCTCGGAGAAGCCCATCTCGAGCTGGTCGACGGCGACGACGCGCCACGCGTCCGCGCCGGTGTCGGCCGCGGCGAGCGTGGCGGCCGCGAGGTCGCGCCAGAGGTACGACCAGGTCGGGTTGCCGTGCGCGCACAGCAGCGTCCCGACGGGCGTGACGCCGCGCTCGGCGAGCACCGGCCCGGTGTCGAGCACGTGCCAGGTCCGCTCGTGCCGGCCGAGCGCCTCGCTCGCGCCGAGCGGCGTCTCGGGCACGACGACGGACCGCGACCAGGCCGCGTCGAGACCAGGGAGGCCGGCCGGTGGCAGCCCTGCGGGCGACGTCGTCGGCGCGGGCAGGCGCCCGGCCGGACCGCTCACCGCCTCTGTCGCCGTGTCCGTGACGGCACCTGTCACCAGGCGAGCTCCATCATCGCCGTGTTGATGCCCGAGCCCACGCCCATGAGCAGCACGCGGTCGCCCGGCGACAGGCTCGGCGCCTCGTGCGCGAGCGTGATCGGGATCGACGCCGGCCCGACGTTCCCGAAGCGCGGGTAGGTGAGCGGCACGCGCGAGCGGTCCAGCTTCGCGGCCTTGATGATCGCGTTCGTGTGGACGTCGGAGACCTGGTGCGTCACGTACCGGTCCATGGCCGACCAGTCGAAGTGCTGGCGCGCCTCGTTCCACGCGGCCATGACCAGCTGCATGCCGCCCTTGAGCAGCGCCTTCGCGTCCGTGTACATGCCGTTGACGCCGCCGACGCACAGGTCGTTGAACTGCGTCGCGGCGCGCGTGACCCCGCCGAGGATGCGATGGCCCGACGGGTGCTCGTCGGCGCGGCCGAGGACGGCGGCCGCGGCGCCCGAGCCCAGCGTGAGCGTCGGGAACTCGCGCATGAAGTCGGCGCGCGTCGTCCCCTCGCGGCACAGCCGCTCGACCGTCGCGTGCTGCACCTCGTCGGCGTCCTCGCCGTCGACGACGAGCGCGTACTCGATCTGGCCCGCGTCGATGAGCTGCGCCGCGAGGCTCATGCCGTTGACGAACCCGAGGCACGCGTTGGCGATGTCGAAGTTCACGGCCGACGTCGGCAGGCGCAGCCCGTGGTGCATGCGCACCGCGACGGACGGCTCGAGGTGTGGCCGCGTGACGGAGGTGTTGATGAGCAGCCCGACCCGGCCGCGGTCGACGCCCGCCTCGGCGAGCGCCTTCTCCCCCGCCTCGATGGCCGCCGAGTCGAAGCCCTGCCCCTCGGCCCAGTTGCGGCGCTCGTGGACCCCGGCGATGCGCTCGAGCAGGCCCGTGGGCAGGCGCAGCCGCTCGAGCACGGGTCCCAGCCGCCGGTCGAGGTCCGCCGACGTGGTCACGCGGTCAGGTGTGACGGCCGCCAGGGACAGCAGAGCCGCGTTGCGGTAGGTCGATGTCGCGTTGCCGTCCACTCGCACGCCCCTCAAGGTCATTGGAGGCCCATCCTGCCCCGGCACGCGGGAGCGTGCGCGCGGTGCTCACGACGGCTCACGGTCGAGCTCCCACCTGGCGCCGCGTCAGGCGCCCGTCCGCGGCGCCGCGGTCAGCAGCACCTCGGCCACCTCCCGCGCCTCGTGCGCCGCACGCGGCGAGCGCTCGCGCGCGCCGGTGACGCTCGCGCCGTCGTAGAGCATGAGGAGCTTCCGTGCGAGGGAGCCGTCGTCGTCGCGGTAGCCGTGCTCGGCGAGCAGGTCGGCGAAGAACGCGCGCATGGTCTCCTTCTGCTCGACCGCGAGCCGGTGTGCCGGGTCGGACGGGTCGGGCAGCTCGAGCAGCGTGTTGACGAACGTGCACCCGCGGTAGCCGACGGCCTCGAGGCGCTCGGCGAGCACGTCGAAGACGTCGAGCGGGTGGCCGCCGCGCGCGCGGACCAGCGGCGTGAAGACGGCGTCCCAGTGGCCCCGACGCCGCTCGAGGTAGGCCAGCACGAGCTCGTCCTTGCTCGCGAAGTGCCGGTAGAACGACGCCCGGCCGACCCCGCTGGTCTCGAGGATCTGCTCGACGCCGGTCGCCCGCGTGCCCTGCGCGTAGAAGAGGTCCTCGGCGGCGTCGAGCAGGCGGTCGCGGGCGTTGGTCGGCACGCGGCCAGGGTAGGCCAGGCCTTGAGCCCGACGGAACCGATCGGTACCGTCGCAGATGGAACCGATCGGTTCCGTTCCAGCCGGGCGGCCGAGCCCCCGCGCGATGACGCCGCCCACGAGGAGAGGACGTCTCCTGTGCGCATCGGCATCAACGGCTTCGGCCGCATCGGACGCAGCTTCGTGCGCGCCGCGCTCCAGCGCGGCAGCGACCTCGAGGTCGTGGCCGTCAACGACCTCACGGACGCCGCCACCCTGGCCCACCTGCTCCGCTACGACACCGCCTACGGGCGGCTCGACGACGTCGCAGTGGACGGTGACGTCATCGTCGCGGGCGGCCGGAAGATCCAGGTGCTGTCCGAGCGCGACCCCGCCGCGCTCGCGTGGGGCGACCGCGGCGTCGACCTCGTCGTCGAGTCGACGGGCCGGTTCACCAGCCGGGAGGGCGCCGCCAAGCACCTCGAGGCAGGCGCACGGAAGGTGTTGGTGAGCGCGCCGGCGTCGCGCGACGACCTCACGGTGGTCATGGGCGTCAACGACCACCTCTACGACCCCGAGGCGCACACGGTCGTCTCCAACGCCTCGTGCACCACGAACTGCCTCGCGCCCCTGGCGAAGGTGCTGCACGACGCCGTCGGCATCGAGACCGGCGTCATGACGACGATCCACGCCTACACGGCCGACCAGAACCTGCAGGACGGCCCGCACAAGGACCTGCGCCGGGCGCGCGCGGCCGCCCAGAACGTCGTGCCCACGAGCAGCGGCGCGGCGAAGGCGATCGGCCGGGCGCTGCCCGAGCTCGACGGGCGCCTGTCGGGCTTCGCGCTGCGCGTGCCCGTGCTCACCGGGTCGATCACCGATCTCACCGTCACCGCGTCGCGCGACACGAGCGTCGAGGAGATCGACGCCGCCTACCGAGCGGCCGCGGAGTCGGGCCGACTGGCGGGCGTGCTGCGGTACTCGAGCGACCCGATCGTCTCGAGCGACATCGTCGGCGACCCGGCGTCGTGCATCTACGACGCCCCGCTGACCACCGTGATCGGCCGCACCGTCAAGGTGCTCGGCTGGTACGACAACGAGTGGGGCTTCACCAACCGCCTCGTCGACACGACCGAGCTCATCGCGCGCGCCTGACGCAGGCGTGACCGCACCCGGCGCACCCCCGTCCGGGGGGCGCCGGGTGCTGCCGGTCAGCCCTTGACCGCGCCCGCCATGACCCCGGTGACGAGCTGCTTCCCGGCGAGGACGAAGACCACCAGCAGCGGCGCGGCGACGAGGAAGACGCCGGACATGACGAGCCCCGTGTCCGACGTGAACGCGCCCTGCAGCTGCGGGATCACGAGCGGCATCGTCAGCTGCGACCGCATGACGACCGCCGGCCAGAAGAAGCTGTTCCACGACCCGACGAAGGTGAACAGGGCGAGCGTCGCCGCGGCGGGGCGGGCGGCGGGCATCGCGATCGACCAGAACGTCCGGAACAACGACGCGCCGTCGACGCGAGCGGCCTCGACGAGCTCGAACGGCAGCGCCTCCTGCAGGTACTGCGTCATCCAGAAGACGCCGAACGCGCCGACCAGGGTCGGGACCGTCAGCGCGAGCAGGGAGTCGATCCACCCGAAGTCGTTCATCATCACGAACATCGGGATGGTGCCGATCTGCGCGGGGATCGCGAGCGTCGCGATGACCGTGAGGTAGAGCGCCTGCCGCCCGCGGAACGTGAGCTTCGAGAAGGCGAACCCGGCCAGCGTCGAGAAGAACACGGTCGACGCGCTGACGACGACCGCGACCAGCAGCGAGTTGAGGAACGCCATCCAGAAGCTGAACTGCGACGCCGAGAACACCTCGCCGAAGTTCTCCAGGAGGGTCAGCGTCGGGAAGAACCGCGGCAGCGTGCCGACCGACCGTGAGATCTCCTGCGTCGTCGACGAGCCGTACATGGCCGACGCGTAGAGCGGGAAGATCGACACCGCGACGACGACGGCGAGCACCACGTACGTGACCCAGCCGGGCCGGCGCGTCGACGGGTTGTGGGACCGGACGGGGCGGCCCTGGGCGGCGCGCTTGCGCGCGTACCGCGCGGCGCCGGCCCCGGCCGTGTTCTCGATGAACCCGGTGCTCATCGCCTGGCTCCTTCCTTCGTGACGTCGGCCCTCGGGACGCCGGCCGCACCGGCGTCGTCGTCGGCACCGCTCGTGGCGGTGGGCGGCTCCGCGGTCGCCGCCGCCTGGCGGCGCGACTCCTCCGCCGCGGCGCGCGCCCGGGCGATGACGGCGTCGGTCGTCTTCTTCGAGATGCGGACGCGCGGTCCGCGCGAGGACGAGATCGAGCGCGTGAGCAGGAAGTTCACGAGCGAGAAGAACCCGATGACGACGGCGAAGATCCAGCCGACGGCGGCCGCCTGGCCCAGCCGGTCCTGCCAGTCGCCGAAGCCGAGGTCGTAGAGGTACAGCACCACGGTGGTCCACTGGTGGTCGGCGCCGCCGTGCCCGCCGCCGGTGCCGCCGCCGTCGTACATCCGGGCCTCGTCGAAGACCTGCAGCCCGCCGATCGTCATCGTGAGGACGACGAAGATCATGGTGGGGCGGATGCTCGGGAGCGTCACGGAGAAGAACTGGCGGACACGGCTCGCGCCGTCGACCGTGGACGCCTCGTAGAGCTCGCGCGGCACCGCCTGCATCGCGGCGAGCAGGATCAGCGCGTTGTAGCCCGTCCACCGGAACACGACCATCGACCCGATCGCGACGTGCGACAGCAGCCGGTCCTGGAAGAACGGCGAGTCGACGTGGGTGAGCAGGCCCATCTCCTGCAGGTTCGGCACCAGGAGGCCGAACTGGCCGAAGACCTGCCCGAAGATCATCGCGGTCGCTACCGGCATGACGACGAACGGCAACAGCACGCTCATGCGCCAGAACGTCCGGGCCCGCAGGTTCTGGTCGAGGACCGCCGCGATGAAGAGCGCGAGGACGAGCTGCGGGATGCCGCCCCACAAGAAAATCGAGAACGTGTTCTCGAGCGAGCGCCAGAAGAGCGGCTGCCGCAGGACCCAGGTGAAGTTGTCGAGCCCCACGAAGTCGCCCATGCCCGCTCGACGGTGCCAGTCGTGCGCCGCGACGACGACGTTGAAGAGCAGCGGGAACGCACCGAAGACGGCGAAGAGGACGAAGAACGGGGAGATGTAGAGGTAGGGCGAGAGCTTGATGTCCCAGCGGGACATGCGTTGCCCCCACCCCACGCGCCGCGTCGCGCGCGGCGCCGCCGAGCTGGATGCCATGGTTGGCGCCTTCCGTGAGTCGGTCGTGACGCTCGTCGGTCGGTGACGCCCGTCTGTCGTGACGAGCGGCGGCCGGTCCCCGGCCCCCTGCTGGGGACCGGCCGCAGTGGTCACTCGGCGGTCTCGAAGCCCAGCGCCTCGAAGTTCTCGACGACGGACGCCCAGGCGTCCTCGGGGGTCGCGCCGCCCGACTCGACGAGCCGGATGCCGTCGGTCACGAGGGTCTGGATGCCGGCGAAGTTCTCGCCGCGGAACCCGCCCGCCGCGGCGTCACCCGCGGCCTCGGCGAGCTCGCCGTAGATCTGGCCGACGCGCTGGCCGCCGTAGAACTCGTTCTCGGTGTCGGAGATCTCGGGCCTGGCCATGGCCTCGAGCTGCGACGGGAACTGCCCGGTGGTCTCGAACCACGCGACGGCGGCGTCGGACGTCGTGAGGTGGTCGGCGAGCTTCACGGCCCACCCGGTGTTCTCGCCGGTGGCGGGCACCGTGAAGAACGAGCCGCCCCAGTTGCCGCCGCCCTCGGGGAACGTGCTGGCGATGCGCCACCCCTCGATGCCGTCGGCGTTGTCCGCGATGATCCCGGTCATCCACGCCGGCGTGACGACGGTGGCCCACTGCTCGTTCTGGAAGCCGGCGCCCCAGTCGGCGTGGCCGATCGCGATGCCGGCCGAGACGCCGTCGTCGGCGGCGTCGGCGAAGGTCATGAAGAGGTCCTTGATCTCCGTGTTCTCCGCGAGGTCGTACGGCGCACCCGACTCGGGGTCCTCGAACGCGGCCGGCAGCAGGTTGATCGCGGCCTGGAAGGCGTTGGTGAGCGAGTCGATGAAGTAGTTGTCGTTGGTCGCGACGTACTCGCGGCCCGCGTCGAGGAACGACTCCCACGTGGCGTCCTCGCCGCCGATGAATGCGCCGAACGACTCGGGGTCGGTGGCGACGCCGGCGGCCGACGTCATGTCCTGGTTGAACGCGATGCCCAGCGGGCCGATGTCGGTGCCGTAGCCGGTGATGCGGCCGTCCACCGAGCCCTGGGTGACCTTCCAGTCGACCCAGCGGTCCTCGACCTCGGGCAGCTCGACCCAGTCCTCGGGCACGGCCATCATCTCGGTCCACCAGTCGAGCTCGACGAGGTGGACGTCGGACAGGCCCGCGCCGTCGGCCGCGAGGCCGTTGCGGAGCACGGTCTGCGCGGAGGCGCCGTCGGGGAAGGAGTTCACGACGACCTCGATGCCGTGCTCCTCCTCGAACGCGTCGAGCAGCTCCTGCGGGAAGTCCATCCACGCGGCGACGGTGAGCTCGGCGGGCTTGTCGTCCTCGCTCGCCTCGCCGGCCGTGCCGCCGCCGCCCCCACCTCCCCCGCAGGCCGCGAGGGTCAGGGCCGCCGTCGTCCAGAAGGCGGCGGCTCCGGCGGTGCGCTTGTCGATCCTCATCGTCGAGGTCCTCTCAGGTGCGGGTGTGTCGGGTCGGGTCGGGTGAGGTGTGCGGGTGGGGCGGTGGGGCAGTGGTGCGGTGGTGCGGGTGGGGCGGTGGTGCGGTTCGGGGAGGTCGCGGGCGGCCGCGTCAGCGGGCCGCCGGGGTGATCGAGGCGACGGCCCAGGGCGCCAGCTCGAGGTCGATCTCGAGGACGCCCGAGGCGTCGACGGCGATCGTGCGGCGGTCGAGGTCGTCGGCGACCGCCTCGAGCTCGGCGACCTGCGCGCGCGAGAGGTTGAGCGGCTCGCCCATCCGGTGCCACGCCTCGGCGACGTTTCCGTGCTCCTGGTCGAGGACGGCGACGTCGTACACGGCCCCGGCGGGCAGCCCGGCGACCGTGTGCGTGATGCGGCGCGCGGGCCCCTCGTCGGCGTGACGACGCGCGTCGACGTAGCTCGTGGCGCCGCCGACCGACCGCGCGCCCATCGAGTCGGGGTAGTTGAAGAACAGGGCCGCGACGGCGTCGTCGTCGGTGCGCGTGATGACGCCGTGCTCGGTCTGCAGGGCCAGCCGGTCCCCGAGGCGGTGCAGCATCGCCATCGCGTGGAACGTCGGCTTGTGGATGCCCTGCTCGTTGACGAAGCCGAAGCCCCCGTGGAACGGGCCGATCCCGCCGCCGCCCTCCTCGAACACGTCGGTGAACGTCCAGTAGGAGATCGAGTCGGCGAGGTCGTGGCACTGGAGGAACGCGCGGGCGATGTACGTCGCGGCGAACACCGTGTCGTGCATGTGGTCACGGCTCGACGGCGACGTGGACCACTCCGTGACGCGCAGCTCCGCGTCCGGGTAGGGGCTCTCGGCGATGAGCTTGCGCATCACCTCGAGGTCCTGCAGCGTCGCGTCGCGGTTGCGGCTGATCGGTCGCCCCACGCCCTGCGTGTCGAACGCGTAGTCCGTCGGGTACAGGTGCGTGGAGAGGAAGTCGATCGGCAGGTCACGCTCGGCGCAGTAGTCGATGAGCTCGCGGATCCACACCGGCTTCCAGGGCAGCGCGTCCGGGTCGGGCGCCTCGGCGGTCGCGGCCTCGACCGAGCGGTCGTGCGACTCGCCGTCGTACCGCGCGTCGGGCACGAACACCGACGACGACGGGCCGCCCACCTTGAGCGCGGGGTCGATCGCCTTGATCGAGCGAGCGGTCGCCTCGTAGAGCTCGAAGTACTGCGTCCTGGTCCCGGTCCAGAAGTGGGGCACGAGGTTCGGCTCGTTCCAGACCTCGAACGGCCAGCGGCGCACCTCGTCGATGCCGTAGCGCTCGATCCAGTGCTCGACGGTGGTGGTCACGAGCCGCACCCACGCGTCCATGTCCGTGGGCGGGCTGCAGTGGGCCTTCCACCAGAACAGCGTCTCGGTCTGCGTCGCCAGCTCGCGCGGCATGAAGCCGAGCTCGACGAAGGGCCGGGCGCCGGCGTCGAGGATCGCGTCGAACACCTTGTCGACGTACGCGTACGTGTGGACCGGCGTCGCGAGCGGCGTGGGGGGCCCGAAGCCCCCTCCGTTCGAGGCGCGGTAGACGAACATGTCGTCGTGGAAGACGCCGTGGAAGCGCACGTAGCGGGCACCGAGCACCTCGACGGCCTCCCGGAAGTGCTGCTGCCAGTCGACGCGGAGCGCCTCGTTGGCGCGCCCCGCGCCGAGGCACTCGCTCCAGACGTGCCGCAACGCCTGGTCCGACGGCGCACAGCCGTCGATCAGTAGCGTTGCGGGTGACGCGTCGACAGACATCCAGACCTCCGTTGGTCAGCGAGGACCGCTCCGGTGCGGGCCTCACATTCCGAAATAGTTTCGCAACGTGTATCGTGAGCCGACGGTAGAGCATGCGCACGCCACTTGACCAGTCCCGGTTCACATTCTCGTTCTGCGCTCACGCACGGGGCGGTTCGGTTCGAAACAGTTTCGCGACAAGGAGGCACCGATGGCCGCAGAGCCGACCCGACGTCGGGCGACGTTGGCGGACGTCGCGGCGGCCGCCGACGTCTCGAAGGCGACCGTCTCCAAGGCGCTGAACGGGCGGTCGGACGTGTCGGACGCGACGCGCGAGCGGGTCCTCGCCGCCGTCGCGGAGCTCGGCTACCGGCCGACGACGTCGGGCGCCCCCGCGTCGGGACGCCAGGCGCTCACGGTCGTCTTCGACATCCCCGCCTCGCCGTACATCCTCGGCGTCCTCCAGGGCGTGCTCGCGGCCGCGACCGACCAGCGCGTGGACCTCCTGACGCGGCTCGCCCCCGACCGCGCCTCACGCACGCAGCGGGCCGTCGCCCGCGAGTGGGTCGCCGACCAGCGCGCCGTCGGCTCCGTCGGCATCATCGGGCTGACCCTGTCCGAGCCGGACGGGCTCATCCACGCCGCCGACGACGCGGCGCTCCCCTTCGTCATCGTCGACCCTGTGGACACGCGCCACCGGCGCATGGTGAGCGTCGGGTCGAGCAACTGGGCGGGCGCGCGCACCGCGACGGAGCACCTCGTCGGCCTCGGGCACCGGCGCATCGCCTGCATCGGCGGACCCGAGGCGTCCGACGCCGCCCGCGACCGGCTCTACGGCTACCAGGCGGCGCTCGACGCCGCCGGGATCGAGGTCGACCCGGCCCTCATCCGCTCCGACCAGTTCGACGTCGCGTCCGGCGCGCGGCACGCCCGGGACCTCCTCACCGGGGACCGGCCGCCCACCGCCATCGTCGCGGCCGACGACGAGATCGCCGTCGGCGTCCTCGCCACCGCGCACGCGCTCGGGATCCGGGTACCGGACGAGCTCAGCGTCATCGGCTTCGACGACACGCCTCAGGCGGCGTGGACGACGCCGCCGCTCACGACGGTCCACCAGCACCTCGAGGGCATGGGGCGGATGGCGGTCGAGACGGTTCTGGCGATGGCGGACGGGCGCCGGCCCGCGTCGCGGCACGTCGAGCTCGCCACCTCGCTCACCGTGCGCGAGAGCACGGGCCCCGCTCCGGCCTGAGCCCGCTCGGGGCAGCGGTCACACGCCCGCCGGCGGTGCGGTCGAGTCCCGGACGACCAGCGTGGTCGCGAGCTCGACGTGGTGGGAATCGACGCCCTCGCCGCGCGCGACCTGCAGGAGCGTGCGCAGCGCCACGCGTCCCATCTCGGCGACGGGTTGCCGCACGGTCGTCAGCGCCGGCACCGAGGAGACCGCCGCGGCGCTGTCGTCGAACCCGACGACGGACACGTCCTGCGGCACGCGCAGGCCGTGCCGCTGCGCCGACGCGAGCACGCCGAGAGCGATGGAGTCCGACGCGGCGAACACCGCCGTCGGCGGCTGCGGCAGCCCGAGGAGCTCGTCGGCCATGGCCACGCCGGCCTCGAAGGTGTGCGACCGCTCGCGCACCAGGGTGTCGTCCGCGTCGACACCCGTCGAGCGCATGGTGCTCAGGAAGCCCTGGAGGCGCTCGGCGGAGGGCGCGAACGTCGGCGCGCCGCCGGCGAACGCGATCCGTCGGTGCCCGAGCTCGAGCAGGTGCCGGGTCGCCTGCACGCCGCCGGAGAAGTTCGCCGAGCCGACGGAGACCGTCGAGTCGTCGAGCGGGTTCGCGGGGTCGACGTGCACCGTCACCACGCCGTGCGCCCGCAGGAGCGCCAGCTGCTCGGTGGTCGGGTCGGACGTGACGAGGACCAGGCCGGTGCGCTGCGCCGCCTGCCGGCGGACCCACGCCGGCGAGAGCGGCGGCGGAGCCACGCCCTCGCGGCCGGCGCGGCCGTCGGTCGCGTGGAGCACGTCGACCAGCACCTCGACGTCGTGGTCGCGCGCCGCGGCGAGGACGCCCTCGAGCACGCGCGTCGCGTACGTGTCGGCCAGGGTGCGGAAGACGACGGTGACGCTCCGCGGCGCGGCGCCGCCCCGCGGTCCGGTCGTCGGCGCGTACGCGAGCTGCTCGAACGCCGCCTCCACGCGGCTCCGCGTCGCGGCCGAGACGTGGGGGCGCCCGTTGAGCACCTTGGACGCCGTCGACACCGCGACGCCCGCGGCCGCGGCGACCTGCTCGAGCGTCACGCGCGACGCGGCTGGGGACGGCATGCGCGGAGCCTAGCGGAAAATCTTTCCGCTGCAGCGTCGGCCGCCACTCGCACCGCGAGGAGCGTCTGCCAGTTGCTGTGCGCACTTCCTTCTGTCGGTGCGGGCGTCTAGGGTCACGCCAGGACGCACCGCCCCCGAAACTCTTTCCGCGACGACGCCGTCGCCACCGTGCCGCCCGGGCCGCCCGGGCGCCGACCGAAGGACCGCGATGACCACCTTCCACGTCGCCGTGACCGGCTCCGATCGGGCCGACGGCACCGCCGAGGCCCCGTTCCGCACGATCAACCGGGCCGCGCGCGCCGCGATGCCCGGGGACGCCGTGCAGGTGCACGAGGGCACCTACCGCGAGTGGGTCCGGCCCGTGCGCGGGGGGACGAGCGACAGCCGCCGGATCACGTTCGAGGCCGCGCCCGGCGAGCACGTCGCGATCAAGGGCTCCGAGGTCGTCACGGGCTGGGTCCGCGAGGAGGGCACGGTGTGGCGGGTCGACGTCCCGAACACCCTGTTCGGTGAGCTCAACCCGTTCGCCGAGCCCGTGGCCGGCGACTGGCTGCATCCCGGTCCCGGGGGTGTCCTCGCCAGCCGGGGCGAGGTCTACCTCGACGGACGCTCGCTCCACCAGGTCCACGACCGCGCCGACGTGCATGCGCCGCAGCGCCGCACGCACACGCGCTACCCGTGGACGGCGCTCGACACGGAGCTCATCGACCCGGACCGCACCGTCCTCGTCTGGTTCGCCGAGGTCTCCGACGACGTCACGACGATCTGGGCGAACTTCGGCGACGCCGACCCGAACGCCGCGCTCGTCGAGGTCAACGTGCGCCCGGCCGTCTTCTACCCCGAGCGCACGCACCTCGACTACATCACCGTGCGCGGCTTCGAGCTCGCGCAGGCCGCCACGCCGTGGACGCCGCCGACCGCCGACCAGCCGGGCCTGATCGGGCCGCACTGGGCCAAGGGCTGGGTCATCGAGGACAACCTCATCCACGACGCGAAGTGCTCGGGCGTCTCGCTCGGCAAGGGCGCCGCGAGCGGCGACAACTTCGCGCACGAGCGGGGCGACAAGCCGGGGTACCAGTACCAGATCGAGGCGGTCTTCACGGCGGCCCACCAGGGCTGGGAGCACGAGCGCGTCGGCTCGCACGTCGTGCGACGCAACGAGATCCGCGACTGCGGTCAGAACGGCGTCGTCGGCCACCTGGGCGCGGTGTTCTCGACCATCGAGGACAACCACATCCACCACATCGGGACCAAGCACGAGTTCTACGGCTACGAGATCGGCGCCATCAAGCTGCACGCGCCGCTCGACGTCGAGATCACGCACAACCGGATCCACGACACGACGCTCGGCATCTGGCTCGACTGGCAGGTCCAGGGCACGCGGATCAGCCGCAACGTCATGTACCGCAACCTGCGCGACCTGTTCATCGAGGTCAGCCACGGCCCCGCGACGGTCGACCACAACGTGCTCGCCTCGCCCATCGCGATCGAGCTGTTCAGCCAGGGCAACGCGTTCGTCAACAACCTCGTGCTGGGCGCCGTGCGGATGCAGGCCGTGCTCGACCGCGCGACGCCGTACCACGTGCCGCACTCGACGCAGGTCGCGGGGTACGCCTTCATCTACGCCGGCGACGACCGGTACGTCGGCAACCTCTTCGTCGGCGCACCCCGCGGCGTCTACGGGCCGGACGCGCCCCTCGTCCTCGAGGAGTTCCCGCCCGAGACCTTCGGGACGCACGCCTACGACGGCTTCCCGGCCTCCTGGGACGAGTACCTGCAGCGCGTCACGGGCGCCGACGGCAACGGCGACCACTCCCGGTTCCACCACGAGCGGCAGCCCGCGTACGTGCGGTCCAACGCCTACGCCGACGGCGCGCGTCCGGCCACGCACGAGGCGGACGCGGTCACGGTCGACGGGCCGGCCGTGGTGCGCGTCGTCGACGACGGCGCCGAGGTCCACCTCGAGCTCGAGCTCCCCGCCGAGCTCATGGCGCCGCTGACGCCGGTCGTCACGGGCGCGGACCTCGGCCACGTGCGCATCGCCTCCGCCGACTTCGAGAACCGCGACGGCTCGCCGCTCGTCGCGGACGTCGACCTCGTCGGGGTGCGCAAGGAACCCGGGGTTCCCCACCCGCCCGGCCCGCTCGCCGCGCTCGGCGGCGGCACGTCGCGGATCCGGGTCTGGTGAGCGCCATGGGTGACGTGGACACGAAGGCGGCGTTCTGGGTGCCAGCCGTCACGGCCTTCGACGCCGACGGCGGCATCGACCGCGACGGGAACGTCGCCGTCTGGGAGCACGTGCTCGACGGCGGGGTCGACGGCGTGGTCCTCATGGGCAGCACCGGGGAGTTCTTCGCGATGCGGCCCGAGCACAAGCGCGAGCTCATCGACCTCGCGGTCGAGCACGTCGGCCCGCGCGCGGACCTCGTCGTCGGCACGTCGTGCCTGCGCGTCGACGACACGGTCGAGCTGAGCCGGTACGCGCTCGACGCGGGCGCGGACGCCGTGATCGTCATCAGCCCGTTCTACTTCGCGCTCGACGACGCGAGCATCGAGGCGTACTTCTCGGCCGTCGCGGGCCAGGTCGACGGCGACGTGTACCTCTACAACTTCCCGGCACGCACCGGGCACGACCTGAGCGCCGAGGTGACCGCCCGCCTGCTGCGGCGGCACCCGAACGTCGTCGGCTACAAGGACACCGTGCTCGACGTCGGCCACACGCGCGGGCTCCTCACCGCGCTGCTGCCCGAGTTCCCCGAGTTCCGCGTGCTCGCGGGGTTCGACGAGAACCTGCACCACGTCGTCACGTCGGGCGGTGCCGGGGCGATCGGCGGCCTCGCGAACCTCTACCCGGAAATCTGCGCCGCGTACGCGCGCGCGGTCCGGTCCGGCGACCGGGCCGCCATCGCCGCGCAGCAGCGCCGGGTCGACGTGCTCATGGGGCTCTACGGGCTCGGCACGCCGTTCTTCCCGCTGCTCAAGGAGGGCATGGTCCGGCGGGGCATCGCCCTCGAGCGGCACTGCACTCCCCCGCACCACGCCGCGACGCCCGAGCAGGTCGACGCGCTCGTCGCGCTCATGGACCGGGTGGAGGCCATGCCGTGAGCACCGACGACGCCGTGAGCTGGGAGCAGCTGCTCGAGCCGCACGACGGCATCTACGCGGTCCGGACCCAGGCTCCGGGGCCCGGGGGGCGGCTGCCGCTCACGCCTGAGCTGCTCCGCGACGAGCCCAGCGGGACCGTCTTCGGCATGACGCAGAACGCCGGCATGGGCTGGCCGCGCGCCAACATGCTGGGGCCGCAGGTCATGATCGTGTCGACCGCCGGCGGGCTGCGCTCCGACGACGGCCGGCCCGTCGCCCTGGGTCTGCACTCGGGCCACTTCGAGCTCAGCGGGCAGGTGGCCGCGGCCGCGGGGACGATCGCCGAGGCGGGCGGGATGCCGTTCGCGACGTACGTGAGCGATCCGTGCGACGGCCGCTCGCAGGGCA
Organism: Actinotalea ferrariae; assembly: GCF_019733465.1. GTDB lineage: Bacteria > Actinomycetota > Actinomycetes > Actinomycetales > Cellulomonadaceae > Actinotalea > Actinotalea ferrariae_A. The sequence goes on from NZ_JACVQL010000169.1 coordinate 17,592, forward strand.
CGCCCGCGATGTTCGACTCCCTGCCCTACCGGAACGACGCCGCCATCGTGATGCGGCGGCTCATGCGGTCGCTGCCGACGCGCTCGGCCGTGATCGGCGTCGCGACCTGCGACAAGGGCCTGCCCGCGACGATGATGGCGCTCGCGTCCCAGCGCGAGCACCCCACGGTGCTCGTCCCGGGCGGCGTGACGCTGCCGCCCGCACGCGGCGAGGACCTCGCGCAGGTGCAGACCCTCGGTGCACGCTTCGCCAACGACGAGCTGTCGCTCGCGGACGCGTCCGAGCTCGGCTGCCGCGCGTGCGCGTCCCCCGGCGGCGGCTGCCACTTCCTCGGCACCGCGGGCACGAGCCAGGTGATCGCGGAGGCGCTCGGACTCGCGCTGCCCCACTCGGCGCTCGCGCCGTCGGGCGAGCCCGTGTGGGAGGAGATCGCGCGGCAGTCGGCCCGCGCGGTGCTGCGCCAGCGGTCGCTCGGGCTCACGACGCCGGACGTGCTGACGGACCAGGCGATCGAGAACGCGATGGCCGTGCACGCCGCCATCGGGGGCTCGACGAACCTGCTGCTGCACCTCCCGGCGATCGCGCACGCGGCCGGCCTGCGGATCCCCACGGTCGACGACTGGGTGCGGGTCAACCAGGCCGTCCCCCGCATCGTCAGCGTGCTGCCCAACGGGCCGGTCCAGCACCCGACGGTGCGCATGTTCCTGGCCGGCGGGACGCCCGAGGTGATGCTGCACCTGCGCGACCTCGGCGTGCTCCACCTGGACGCCCTCACGGCGACCGGCGAGCCGCTCGGCGAGGTGCTCGACTGGTGGGAGTCGTCCGAGCGACGAGCGCGGATGAAGGAGGTGCTGCTCGAGCAGCAGGGCGTCGACGCGGACGACGTGATCATGAGCCCTCCGGTGGCGTGCCGCCGCGGGCTGACGCCGACGGCGACCTTCCCGGTCGGCAACCTCGCGCCCGAGGGGTCGGTCATCAAGTCCACGGCGATCGACCCGTCCCGGATCGTCGACGGCGTCTTCCACCACGTCGGGCCGGCCCGCGTGTTCACCTCGGAGGCGGCCGCGATCACCGCGATCAAGGCGCGCGCCGTCGCGCCGGGCGACGTCATGGTGCTCATGGGCGGCGGGCCGCTCGGCACCGGCATGGAGGAGACGTATCAGGTCACCTCGGCGCTGAAGTACCTGAGCTACGGCAAGGAGATCTCGCTGATCACCGACGCGCGGTTCTCCGGCGTGTCCACGGGTGCGTGCATCGGCCACGTGGGCCCCGAGGCGCTGGCGGGCGGGCCGATCGGCAGGCTGCGGGACGGCGACCTCGTGGAGATCCGGGTCGACGTGGTCCGGCTCGAGGGGTCGGTGGACCTCGTCGGCGACGCCGCCGGGCGTCTCACGGCGGCGGAGGCGGCGCGCGTGCTCGCGGAGCGACCGCCGCACCCCGACCTGACGCCGCACGCGGCGCTGCCCGACGACACCCGGCTGTGGGCCGCCCTGCAGGGCGTCAGCGGCGGCACGTGGGCCGGCTGCGTCTACGACGTCGACCGGGTCCTCGAGGTCCTGCGGGCAGGGGCCGAGGCGCTGGCCGGACGCGACCCTCGCGCCTGACGGCGCTGACCGGGTGCTGGCACGCACGACGACGGACGAGGGCGTCCGACGCGCACCGCCGGCGCGAGTGGCCGCGTCGTCACGGTGCCGCGTCGACCGGAGTCCCGCCTCGGGCGGACCGCACGGCGACGACGCCGGTCACCGCGGCCATCGCGACGACGGCGACCACGGAGACGGTCAGCGAGACCGGCGGCGCGACGAACGCCAGCGCCATGGCGACGAGTGCGAGCACGACGACGACCGGCCCGGCCTGCCGCTGCCCGCGACGAACCGCGAGCACCGCGTGGTCGAGCGAGGGCCGCTCCTCGAGGCGCAGAGCACGCGACTGCGCCAAGTCGACCGGAGTGCCCGGCAGCGCGTTCGCGATCAGCCCGACGACGAGCGCCACCGCGACGGCGAGCACCACCATCCCGGTGCGCTCGTCACCCACCGCGAACCGCAGGAGGAGCACGTGCAGCGCGGCGACCACCGGGGTGAGCAGTGAGAGCGCGGTGGTCACCGACCGGGCGTGGTTGGCGTCGGTGCGCCACATCGGCACCGCGAGCGCGGCCGCCGTACGACGGCGCAGGCGCTGCGCCAGCAGGAGGAGGACGCTCAACAGCACGAGCAGCACCGGCATGAGGGTCACGAGCACGAGCCTCGCGATGTGTGCGTCCGCTCCGTCCTTACCCCCACCGACGAGCGTCACGACTGCGGGGAGGCGGCCCCACGTCGCCGCGGACAGCGCGAGCATCAGCCCGAGGCCGGCGACGGCGACGACGACGCCGCGGACCGGCCGGCGGGCCGGCCGTACCGCCGTTCCCTCGTCGGGGTGTCCGTTCAGGTCGTGCTCCATGGTGCCCCTTCACTCGTTCTCCGGGTCCGCGCGGCCGACACCGAGCGATTGGAGGAACGCCGCGAATGCCGACTCGACCACCGACGCGTTCGCCATGTACCGGATGGTCGTGCCGCGACGCTCCGAGACCACGAGGTCGGCCTCGCGCAGGATGCGCAGGTGGCCGGACAGCGTGGGTCCCGCCACGTCGAGCGCCTCCGCGAGGTCCCCCGCGAGCATCCAGTCGCGCCCGGCGAGCTCGCGGAGCACCGCTCGTCGCGTCGGGTGCGACAGCGCCGCGAAGACCCCGTCCGCCACCGTTCCTCCGTATTTCGTGAAACATCAAAATAGCATCCCTCGGAATCCGATACCAGCCCGGACGACGGCCGGCGCGTGTGGCCGCGATGCGCGGATGGTTCGCCGCCGCCGCTCAGGTCACGAGCCCTCGCCGATACGCGTAGACCACCGCCTGCACGCGGTCGCGCAGGTCGAGCTTGGTGAGGATGCGTGAGACGTACGTCTTGACCGTCTCGGGGCTCAGCACGAGCGCCTCGGCGATCTCGGCGTTCGACATGCCCCCCGCGATGAGCCGCAGCACCTCGAGCTCGCGCGGTGCGAGCGGCACGTCGTCGGCGGTCGCGTCGGGCGGACGGATGCGGTCCGCGTACCGGCCGACGAGCCGGCGCGTCACCTCGGGCGCGAGCAGCGCCGCGCCGCCCGCCACGGTCCGGATGCCGTCGAGCAGCTGCGCGGGCGGCGCGTCCTTGAGCAGGAACCCGCTCGCACCCGCGCGCAACGCCTCGTAGACGTACGCGTCGAGGTTGAACGTCGTCACCACGAGCACCTTGGCCGGGTGCGCGACGCCGGCGCCGGCGAGCTGCCGGGTCGCCTCGATGCCGTCGAGCACGGGCATGCGCACGTCCATGACGACGACGTCGGGCTCCAGCCGGCGGGCGAGGTCGACGGCGGCGCGTCCGTCGCCGCACTCCCCCACGACCTCGAGGTCCGGCTGGGCGTCGATGATCGTGGCGAAGCCCGCCCTGATGAGCGCCTGGTCGTCGGCCACGAGCACGCGGATCGGTGCGGTCACGAGGCACCGCCCAGGGGGATGCGCGCGCGCACGACGAAGGCGGCGCCGTCGTCCGGCCCAGCCGTGAGCTCCCCGCCCAGCGCCACCACCCGCTCCCTCAGTCCGGCGAGGCCACGCCCGCTCCCGGCGGCCGTTGCCGACGACGGCGGGCGCGACCGGCCGGGTGCGTCGGCGTAGGTCGCGACCTCGACGGCGATCACCTCGCGCCCGTGCCGCACGTGGACGGCGGTCCGCTGGCCGCGCGCGTGCTTGAGCGCGTTCGTGAGACCTTCCTGCACCACGCGGTAGGCGGCCGCCTCGGCGTTGCCGGGCGTCGCTCGGGGCTCGCCCTCCGCGACGTAGTCGACCGGCTGGCCGGCCGCGCGCGTGCGCTCGACGAGCTCGCCGAGCCCACCGCCCGCGGGCGTACGCTCGGGCGTCGCCTCCGCGGGGTCGAGCAGGTCGAGCACCTGCCGCAGGTCGGAGATCGCGCGGCGGCCCGTGTCGGTCACGGCCGTGAGCGCGGCGTCCAGACGGTCAGGGTGCACGGTGAGGTACCGCGCGGCCTCGGCCTGGACCACCATCGCGGTGACGTGGTGCGTGACGACGTCGTGCAGGTCCCGCGCGATGCGCGTGCGCTCGGTGAGGCGCGTCGTCTCTGCGACGTGGCGGCGGCGCTCGGCCTCGGCGGCCCGCGTCTGCCGCAGCCACACGCCCACGCCCCACGCGGCCGCGAGCAGCACGTAGAAGACGACGAAGCCCGACGTCTGCTCACCCGTGCCCGTCCGGTCGAGCGCCACGGCGAGCGCCACATAGCCGGCCGACGCGACGACGACGACGGCGCGGCGGTGGTGGGCCAGGTGGGCGCCGGCGCTCACGAGCGCGATCGGCAGCGCGACGCTCGCGACGCTGCTGTAGCCCGCAAGCTGGTCGACCGCGAAGCCGACCCCGACGAGCGCGAGGCTGACGGCGGGCCACCGGCGTCGTACGGCGAGCGGCAGCGCCTGCATCGCGACCGGCACGAGCGCGAGCGCGTCGAGCGGCCTCTGCGGCACGTCGCCGAGGCGGGTGCCCTGCCCCTGGAGGGCGTCGACCCACGGCGCGACCGCGAGCAGCGCGGCGAGCGGCAGGTCGCGCACGACGACCGGCGACCGCCGCCACACGGCGACGGTCGTCCGGAGGTCGATCATGCGGAGACCGTAGCCGCGGGGGCCGACGCGACGGCGGGCTCGACCACGCGGCGGCGGAGCACGATGCGGCCGCGGCGGTGCGCGAGCCGCAGCAGCACCACGGTGACCACCGAGCAGACGACGACGGCGACGACGCTGCCCTCGGGCCCGAACGCCCCGCCGGTCAGCCACACGGGGCCGGACGTCACGCCGTCGAGCAGACCCTGCGGCGTCGCGTTCCCGGAGACCTCGGTGCCGAAGATGCCGCCCACCGCGAGGTTCCAGCCGAGGTGCAGGCCCATGGGCAGCCACAGCGTGCGCGTGAGGACGTAGGCGGCGCCGAGCATGCCGCCCGCCTCGATCGCGATCGCGACGGCGCCCCAGAGCGTCGCGTTGGCGTTGGCCAGGTGCATGCCGCCGAACAGCGCGGCGGTCGCGCCAAGCGCGACCCACGTGCCGACGCGCTGCTCGAGCACACGCTGCACGATGCCGCGGAAGATCAGCTCCTCCGTGGCGACGGCGGCCACGGTGAGCCCGAGGAACGCGAGCGCGGTGGCCGGCGACCCCCAGCCCTCGACCCGGTACCCGCCGGCGAGGGCGATGACGGCGATCACGGTCACGAACACGAGCACGCCGATCCCCACGCCCCGCCGGAGGTCCGAGCCCCCGCCTGCCAGGGCCACCTCGGACGCCGGGCGCCGCTCGGTCCGGCGGACCACCCACGCGTAGGCGAGCACCATGGCCACCGCAACCACGACACCGGCGACCAGCGCGAGCGGCCAGCTTCCCTGCGCCGCATGGACCGCGGCGCTCCCGGGGACGGCCACGACCACCACTGCTCCGAGCTGCTTCACCACACGCATGACGAGTCCCTTCGAGGTGCCGCAGCGCGGTCGCTGCGACTGCTCGAAACGCTAGGGAGCGGGGCGCGGCGGGGAGTCACCGCGGGGAGGGCACTTGCGTGTCCCCCGCACGGGGGACACGTCGGCCGTGCCCCTCGCTCGCCGGTACGGGTTCATGGGCCCGCCGACGCGACGGGCCGGTTGCGTCACCGCGCGACGGCCGCCCCGACGGTCAACCCCAGCAGCGCCTCCGTCACGCGCCAGGTGCGCTCCGCGTCCGCGGGATCGCGCAACGGGCGGAACAGCCGGTGCTCGGCCGGCCCGCCGCCGAGGTGTCCGAGACCGGCCGGCCCGTAGAGCCGCCCGCCGGCCGGCTCCTGCGCCGTCGCCGCCATGAGCGCCGGCAGCGGGGCGCTGTCGATCGTGCCGAGCAGGATGCCCGCGCGCGACAGGCGGCGGATCGTCGCGATCTGCGGGGTGTCCCGGTCGCGCCCGATCTCCGGGCGCGCGACGAGCAGGCTCGTGGGTGCGACGCCGGGGTGCGAGAGGTTGCTCGTGATCCCCCAGCCGTGCTCGCGGCTGCGCCGGTCGAGCTCGAGCGCGAAGAGCCCCTGCGCGAGCTTGGACTGCGCGTACGCCTGGCGGCCGTCGTAGTCCCGCTCCCAGTTGAGGTCGGCCCAGTGCATCCGGCCGCTGCCGGCCGCGATGCTGATCTGGTTCGTCACGCGGGCCCGGCCGGCGCTCAGCAGCGGGAGCAGGTGCGCGACGAGGGCGGCGTGGCCGAGGTGGTTGGTCCCGAGCTGGAGCTCGAACCCGTCCTCCGTCGTCCCGCGTTCGGGCGGGGTCATGAGCCCCGCGTTGTTCACCAGGAGGTGGATGGGCTCTCCCTCCGCCTCGAGCGTCGCACCGAGCGCGGCGACCGAGGCGAGCGACGCGAGGTCGAGTTCGCGGAGCGAGACCCGCGCGCCGGGGCGCTCGCGTCGGATGCGGGCGACGGCGGCGTCGCCCTTCGCGCGGTTGCGCACGGGCAGGACGACGTCGGCGCCCGCGGTGGCCAGCCGCCGCGCGATGCCGAGGCCGATCCCGTCGCTCCCGCCGGTGACGAGAGCGCGCCGTCCGGTGAGGTCGGGCAGGGCGAGGTGGGAGGTGCGAGGCATGGTCGAGCTCCTTCGGAGTGGTGCGGGTGGTGGCGAGGTGTGCGCGTTCGGGCGCGGCCGGGTCAACGCACGGACGACGCCGCCGTCACGCCGGCTGCGGGCGCCAGCGAGAGCGCCGTCGAGCCGGCGTGCGCGCGGCGCGCCACGACGAGCGTGACCGCGAAGTGCAGCGCGAAGGCGGTCATGGCGCCGACCTGGATCGCGGCCAGGGCGCCGGGGTCGTCGGCGACGTAGAACGCCACGCGTCCGACGAGGTTGGCCGACGCCATCGCGAGCCCGATGAGCGAGCTGACCAGGTAGACGCGGCGCAGGGCGGGGTGGCGGACCCAGTCCCGCGGGCCACCGGCGACGCGGTTCACCATGAGGCCCGCGAGCGGGCGCCCGGCGGCGAACGCCACGAGGTAGGCGATGACGAAGACCGCCGGGAGCGCCATCGTCGGCAGGAAGAAGGCGCGCGCCTCCCCCGCGACGGCCGCGACCGTGGCGCAGACGGCCGCGACGACGACGCCACCGACGGCGGCCCCGGTCGGCTCGCGCCGGGCGATCCGGACCGCGGCGCCCGCG
>NZ_JACVQL010000017.1 GCF_019733465.1 Actinotalea ferrariae
CACCGGGTGCACGCGCCCGACGGCGTGGAGGTCACCCGCGAGGGCGCGGCGCACGCGACCCGCCTCGTCGCCGACCTCGCGCCCGGGCAGTGGCTGCGGCTCGAGCTCGTCGTCGCGTACACGGCCGCGGCCGAGCGCGGCCCGGACGCCCTGCGCGCCGAGGCCGAGTCGGTGCTGCACGACGTCGCGCCGCACGGCTGGGAGGCGCTGCTCGACGAGCACGCGGCGGTGCTCGCCGGCGTCTGGGAGCACGCGGACGTCGAGGTCGAGGGCGACGACGAGATGCAGCAGGCCCTGCGCTACGCGGTGCTGCAGGTCGTCCAGGCGGCGGCCGGCTCGGCCGACGTCGGCATCCGCGCGAAGGGGCTGACCGGCACGGGCTACGACGGGCACACGTTCTGGGACGCGGACACCTACCTCACCCCCGTGCTCAACCACCTGCTGCCGGCGGGCGCCGCGGCCCACCTGCGGTGGCGGCACCGGACCATGCCGGACGCCGTCGACCGCGCGCGCGAGCTCGGGCTGGCCGGCGCCGCCTTCCCGTGGCGGACCATCACGGGCCGCGAGTCGTCGGGCTACTGGCCGGCCGGGACGGCCGCACCGCACGTCACGTCCGACGTCGCCGACGCCGCCGTCCGGCACGCGATCGCGACGCAGGACGACGCCTTCACGCGCGACGTCGCGCTCGACCTCGCCGTGCAGGCGGCCCGGATGTGGGTCAGCCTCGGGCGCTACGGCCGCGACGGGGGGTTCCACCTCGACGGCGTGACCGGGCCCGACGAGTACAGCGCCCTCGGGGACGACAACGCGTTCACCAACCTCATGGCCGCCCGCGTGCTGCGCTGGGCCGCGCGGCTCGCCGAGCGCTTCCCGGACGCCGCGGACGGCGCCGGCGTCACGCCCGACGAGCCGGCCGCGTGGCTGCACGCGGCGACGTCGATGGTCGTCCCCTACGACGACGTGCTCGGGGTCACCGAGCAGCACGCGGGCTACACCGACCTGGCGGTGTGGGACCTCGCGGCGATGAAGCCCGACGACTACCCGCTGCACACGACCGCGCACTACAGCGCGCTCTACCGGCACCAGGTGCTCAAGCAGGCCGACGTCGTCATGGCCGCGTACCTGGTCGACGACGCCTTCACGCTCGAGCAGAAGCGGCGCGACCTCGAGTACTACGAGCCGCTCACGGTGCGGGACTCCTCGCTCTCGGCGCCGCCGCAGGCCGTCGTGGCCGCCGAGGTCGGGTACCTCGACCTCGCCTGGGCGTACGCGCGCGAGACCGCGCTCGTCGACCTGCGGGACGACGGACGTCCGACCGAGGACGGCGTGCACGTCGCCGCCCACGCGGGCGCGTGGACCGCGCTCGTCGCGGGCTTCGGCGGCCTGCGCGAGGGCGACGACGGGCTGCGCCTGCGCCCGGTACTCCCGCCCGGGCTGACGCGGCTGGCGTTCGGGCTGCGCCGCGGCGGCTCGGTGGTCCGGGTCGACGTCGTGCGCGACGCCGCGACGTACCGGCTGGCCACCGGGCCGGAGGTCGAGCTGACCCACGAGGACGCCCCGGTGCGGCTGACGCCCGACGAGCCGTCCGTCCGCCTGCCGATCAGCCCGCGTCACGCGCCAGGTCCGGCGCCGCTGCAGCCGCCGGGGCGCGAGCCCCGCGGCTGAGGCCGGACCGTCGGGTTCCCGGCGCCTACGCGTGGCCCGGGTGCTCGTGCGCGTCGTGGCCGATGGGCTCGAGCTGGAACGTGCAGTGCTCGGTGTCGAAGTGCTCGCCCAGGCACGCGCCGAGCGCGTCGAGCACCTCACCCGAGCGGCCCAGCGCGATGCAGTCCTCGTCGACCACGACGTGCGCGGACAGCGCGGGCACACCGCTCGTGATGGTCCAGGCGTGCAGGTCGTGGACGTCGACCACACCGGGCACGCCCTTCATGTGGCGGCGGACCGCGTCGAGGTCGATGCCGCGTGGCGTGGACTCGAGCAGCACGTCGAGCACGTCGCGCAGCAGCGCCCACGCGCGCGGCAGGATGAGGACGCCGATCGCGGCGGACGCCACGACGTCCGCGCGGCTCCAGCCGGTCACCACGATGACGAGCCCCGCGACGATCACGGCGACCGACCCGAGCAGGTCACCGAGCACCTCGAGGTAGGCGCCGCGCACGTTGAGGCTCTCGCGCTGCCCCTCGCGCAGCAGGGCGAGCGCGACGACGTTGGCGAGGAGCCCCGCGACCGCGACGGCGAGCATCGGGCCGGTGGCGACGTCGGGCGGGGTGGACCAGCGCCGGACGGCCTCGACGAGCACCCAGACCGCGATGCCGCCGAGCAGGAGGGCGTTCGCGAGCGCCGCGAGCACCTCAGCACGCTGGAGCCCGAACGTGCGGGCGCTCGTCGGCGGTCGGCCCGCGAGGTGCACCCCGACCAGCGCGATCGCGATGCCGGCCGAGTCGGTGAGCATGTGGCCGGCGTCGGCGAGCAGCGCGAGCGACCCGGAGGCGAGGCCGCCCACCACCTGCGCGGCCGCGACGGCGAGCGTCAGGACGAGCACGGCGACGAGGCGGCGCCGGTGCCGCCCGGCGGCGGTCCCGTGCGCGTGCGAGTGACCCATCAGCCCTCCCTCGTGCTCGACCCTAGGCGCTCGCCGCGCACCCCTGAGTGGCGGGACGCAAGCCTGCGGAGCATGGTCGGAGTGGGCCGAGGCCGTCCCGCCGCTCCGAGGAGGAAGCCATGTCCGCCGTCGAGCACGCCGCAACCCTGCCCGAGCACAGCGTCGTCGAGGGCGACCCGTACCACCTCGACCCCGCGTCCGTGCGCGAGCCGCCGACGACGTGGCGCGGCTCGCTGCGGTTCTTCGGGCCCGGGCTCATCGTCTCGGCGTCCGTCGTCGGCGCCGGCGAGCTCATCACCGCCACCGCGCTCGGTGCGCAGGCGGGCTTCGTGCTGCTGTGGCTGGTCGTCTTCTCGACGCTCGTCAAGGTCGCGGTGCAGGTCGAGATGGCGCGCTACTCGATCGTCACGGGCGAGGGCGGCATGGAGGGCTACGCCAAGGTGCCGCCCCGCTTCGGCCGCGTGAGCTGGGTCTTCGCCATGTGGGCGCTCATGGCGCTCTCGAAGCTCATCCAGACCGGCGGCCTCATCGGCGGCATGGCGGCCGCGCTCAGCATCCTCGTGCCGGTCGGTTCGGGACCCCTCGAGACGACGTCGCTGACCTTCTGGGCCGTCGTCGTGACGCTCGTCGCGATCGCGACGCTCTACTCGAACCGCTACGGGCTCATCGAGAAGGTCGCCGTCTTCCTCACCATGACCTTCGTCGTCGTCACGCTGGTCATCGCGCTCGGCCTGCCGATGACCGAGTACGCGTACTCCGGGGGCGACCTCGCGTCCGGCCTCTCGTTCAGCCTCCCGGCGGGTGCGCTCGGCATCGCGATCGCGATGTTCGGCCTCACCGGCATCGGCTCGGAGGAGATCACGGCCTACACGTACTGGTGCCTCGAGAAGGGGTACGCGCGCTGGTCCGGGCCGAACGACGGGAGCGAGGCGTACCGGCGCCGGGCGCGCGGCTGGATCGCCGTCATGCAGCGCGACGCGATCACCGCGTGGTTCATCTACACGATCTCGACGATGTCCTTCTACATCATGGGCGCGGCCGTGCTGCACCCGCAGGACCTGGTGCCCGAGGGCAACGACATGATCCTCGTGCTCTCGCAGACGTACTCGAGCGTGCTCGGCGACTGGGGCCGGATCCTCTTCCTCATCGGCGCTCTCGCCGCGCTCGGGTCGACGATCTGGGCCGCGATCCCGTCGTGGGCGAGGTCGTGGGCCAACGCGCTGAGCATCCTGGGCGTCTACGACTGGCGGGACTCGCGCCGGCGCAACGGCTGGATGCGGTTCTTCATCGTCGCGCTGCCGACGATGTGGCTGCTGACGTTCCTCTGGATCTCCTCGCCGTTCATCATGATCCTCATCGGCGGGGTGGCCGGCGGGATCTTCCTCGCCGCCGTGGCAGTGGCCGCGTGGTACCTGCGGCGCACCGAGGTCGACCCGGAACTGCGCGGCGGGCGGTTCTCCGCGATCGCGCTCGCCGTGAGCGGCGTCGCGATCCTGCTGCTCGGCGTCTACAGCGCGCTCAGCGCGGCCGGGCTGCTCGAGGTCGGCTGACGGCTCGCGGCGGGCTGACTGCTCGAGGGTCGGCTGACGGGTCGCGACGGGCGCCGGCGCACCGGACGTTCGCCGTCCGGTCGCCCGGCGGACGCGTGTCGGTCGCGCGCCGGGCCACGGGGCGTGCCTACCCTGGACGCAGCAAGGGCCCCTCGGAGTAAGCGTCCGAGGGGCCCTGCTGCGTGGTCACGACTCTGCGGCGCCGGTCGCCCGGTGCCACGTCTCCGCTCCGGCGGTGCGGCGGATCGTTGTCGGCCGCGGGGCCGGAGCCCTGCGACCGTCCGTCGGGGCCGAGGCCCTCCCGGTCGTGTCGATCCGGCGACCACTACCACCCGGTCAGGTGCGGTCCACTGCGACGCCGTCCGCAGCTCTCCGGGTCGCCCCGTCGAGATCCCACCGGGTCACCCCGGCGAGCTGGTCCGTCCTTGCTCCGTGCGGTCGGCTCGTGCGGTCCGCCACCCCGTCGCGCCGGCCGCGGGGCCCGTGGTCGGTCCCCGTCAGGTTGCCCCGACGACGTCCTCCCAGGTTCTCCCTGGCCCTGCGCTACCGGGTCTCCCCGGTCGGTGCGGCGATCCGTCCTTGCCGATGACGTAGTTCTAGTCCTGTGCCGCGAAGGGCCACAAGGCCTTCCGAGGACCAGTTCTTGTCCACCGCTCGCGCACAGCGTCGTCCACATCGCCGCACGGTCATCCACACAGTTACCCACAAGCCTGTGCATGAAAGTTGTGCACGACCGGCGTCGCCGCACTGCTCCGTCCGGGTGTCAGCCGACCCAGCGCTCAGCCGCGGACGTCGTGCAGGTGGTGGACGACGTCGTGCACGAAGTAGCGGCCGAGGCTCAGCACGGTGAACTGCGAGCCGTTGCTCCGGTAGCCCGGGCGGTCCCACTCGGCGTCGGCGACGCCCGTGAACGCCGCCACGGCGTCCTGCGACGCGGCCCGCAGCTCGCGCGCGACGACGGCGGGGTCCTGCTCGCCGTAGCGGCCTGCGATCGCGGCCTCGTCCTGGTCCCAGTTCTCGAAGTCGGGGCCGTCCTCCGCGAGCATGAGCCGGGCGCGTCGCGCGAAGACCGTGAAGACGTCCCGCACGTGACACGCGTACTCGAGCGGGGACCACATCTGCGGAGCCGGCCGCGCGACGACGTCGGCCCGCGTGAGCACGTGCTCCCAGCGCTCGGCGTAGCCCTCGACGAGCGCGGGGATCTCGTCGCCGCTCACGGCCTCGGCCTGGAAGCCGCACTCGGGGCACGGCGCGTCCAGCACCCAGGTCCAGTCCTTGGTGTCCGGTTCGATCTGATCGTCAGCCATGTCCGGACACTAGCGCCGGGCGCTCCCTCCGCACGGACGTCCGCGGGGTGGGAGAATCGGCAGGTGCCGAAGATCATCGGGGGCTCCCTCACGGAGCACCGCGAGCAGACCCGCAACAAGCTGTTCGCCGCGCTCACCACGCTGATGAGCGACCGTGGCTTCGACGCGATCACGCTCGCGGACATCGCGGCGGCGGCGGGGATCGGCCGGACGGCCGTGTACAACCACTTCCCCGACAAGGAGTCGCTGCTCATCGCGTTCATCACGCACGAGACAGAGCAGTACGTCGCGACGCTCGAGCGGGCTCTCGAGGACGTGCGCGACCCGGTGGACCAGCTCCGCACCTACGTGCGCCAGCAGACGCAGCTCAAGCGCGTGTTCCACCTCGCGCCCGGACCGGACCTGCGCAGCGTGCTGTCGCGCGGCACGCGTGCCCAGCTGCGCGAGCACGCCGAGCTGGTCGAGGCGATCCTGCGTCGCATCCTCCTGGCCGGGATCGAGACGGGCGCGTTCCCCAAGCAGCCGCTCGAGACGACGGTCCCGCTCATCAACGCGTGCCTCTCGAGCCGCGGGGTGCCCGACGACGGCCCGGCCCGCGAGGCGGCGATCGCCGCGACCGAGACGTTCGTGCTGCGCGCGGTCGGGGCGACGGAGACCGTCTGAGCGTCGTCGCCGCGCCCGACGGCGACCATGGGCGCCTGCTTGTGAGGCATGCCTTACCCGTGATTGGGTGCTGACAGGTCGTCAGGTCCTCGTCCCCCGGGAGCACGCATGAGCAGCGCGTCCACGCTCGAGGCGGAGCTTCCGCTCTCGCTGCACCTGCGCGCAGCGACGCGGGTCGCGCACGAGCGCGCCGAGACGTCGGGATTCGTGGAATCCCTCATGCGCGGCGAGCTCACCGTTGCCGCGTACGCCGACCTGGCGGCCCAGCACCACGTCATCTACACGGCGCTCGAGGCGGCCGAGCCCTTCGTCCGCTCCGACCCGGCCGGCGCCACCATGGTCGTCGAAGGGCTGCGGCGGGTCCCGTCGATCGAGCGTGACCTCGAGACGCTCGTCGGCCCGGGCTGGCGCGACGAAGTCCGCGTGCTGCCCGCCACCGAGCGCTACGCCGCCCGGCTGCGCGAGGTCGCCGGCACGTGGGTCGGCGGCTACGTCGCCCACGCCTACACGCGCTACCTCGGGGACCTCTCCGGGGGCCTCGCGGTCAAGGCGATCCTCCAGCGTGCCTACGCGGTGCCTGACGAGGCCGTGAACTTCTACACGTTCACGTCGATCCCCAAGCCCAAGCTCTTCAAGGACGACTACCGGGCCCGGATGGACGCCCTGCCCTTCGACCGCGAGGAGCGCCTTGCGGTCGCAGCCGAGGCCGAGGTCGCCTTCGGGCTCAACACCGCGCTGTTCGCCGAGCTGGGCGCGATCCACCTGCGCTGAGCCGCCGTTTCGGCGGGCGGGCGCGCGGGCTGGCGCGCACGCGGCACCGCGTGCGACGGCGTGCCCGGTCGGTCACCCTGGTGCGCATGTCGAACCTCAGCACCGCCGTCGAGACCACCGCCGCAGCCGCCGAGGACCTGACGGACGGGTTGGCCGAGGCGCTCGGGCAGCGCGGCTGGACCGTCGCCACAGCCGAGTCGCTGACGGCGGGCACCATCGGCACCGTCCTGGCCGCCGCGCCCCAGGCGACGGCATGGTTCCGCGGGACGATCGCGTGCTACTCGCCCGAGGTGAAGTTCGGCCTCCTGGGCGTCCCGCGCGGACCGGTCGTCACCGAGGAGTGCGCCGCGATCCTCGCGCGCGAGACCGCCCGGCTGCTCGACGCCGACCTCGTCGTCTCCTGCACCGGGGTGGGCGGGCCCGACCCCGACGAGGGCGAGCCGGCCGGCACGGTGTGGTTCGCGGTCGCCTCTCCCGGCGGTGAGCACACGGAGAAGCAGGTCTTCGCCGGGTCGCCTCCCGAGGTGCTCGTGGCGACAACGAAGCACGCCGTGGAGCTGCTGCGCCGCGCGGTCACCGGGGCGCTCTGACGCGACGCGGCTGATCGAGCTCGCCCCTTGCGAGGGCCGACCAGCTCGCGGAGGGCGTCGAGGTCGATGCCGGGAGCCGCTTGCCCGGCGCACGCGCCGTCGACCTGGTCGTGCTGTCACGATCCTTCGTGTGGATCCCCCCGACCTGGCGCGCGCGATCGACGCCGCGACCGCAGTTGCCCTGTCTCTCGATCTACCGGGCAGCGACGCGACCGTCCTCCACAACTCCAACAGGCTCGCGCTGCATCTGGAGCCGTGTGGCGTGCTGGCTCGGGTCGCTCATGTCGGGAACGAGGTCGCACAGCTGGAGGTCGACGTCGCTCGACAGCTCGCCGACCTCGGAGCTCCCGTAGGCGCGCTGGAGCCTCGTGTCGACCCGCTGGTCTACACCCGCGACGGTTTCGCGGTGACGCTGTGGGTCTACTACCGGCCGGCGACACCTGCTGCTGCTCCAGCCGACTACGTCCGTGCGCTGGAACGGTTGCACCTCGAGATGCGAGGCGCTGAAGGCATCTTCCCGCGCTTCACCGAGCGGATCGCGGCGGCGGAGCGGATCGTTGCCGAGCCGGACTCCTCCCCTGACCTGCCCGAGGCCGAGCGGGTCTTCCTCGGCAGCAGGCTCCGATGGTTGCGGGAGGCGATCGGGAAGAGCGGACGCGAGCAGCTGCTCCACGGTGAGCCCCATCCCGGCAACATCCTGCCCACCGACGACGGTCCGCTCTTCATCGACTTCGAGACGTGCTGTACCGGGCCCGTCGAGTTCGACCTCGCGCACGTTCCCGGAGACGTCGCCGAGCGGTACCGGGGTGTCGACCACCAGCTCCTCGATCACTGTCGCGAGCTCGTGCTCGCCATGGTTGCAGCCTGGCGCTGGGAGGAGGGCGACAAGTTCCCGAACGGGTTGCGATTCCGGGAAGAGTTCCTTCGCCTGCTGCACGGTGGTCCTCCCTGGCCCACCCTTGACGCTGTGACGAAGCGACTCGGACCGTAGCCACGAGTACCTGAGTCTGGGCACGAGCCTCGGGCCCCCCGGCGCCGTCGACAGGCGGTGCTGCGGCCCAGCACCGATCAGTCTCGCCCGGTCGACTCGAGCAGCTGGGCCGTCGTGTTGCCGATGACGAGGCGCTGTCCGGGGCAGATCGGACCGTCGAGCTCGACGGTCCTTCCCTCTGCGTAGGTCACGACGATCGGGCCCTCGTAGCAGTCGGTGACGTCGTGCAGCACCACACCGCCCTCTGCGGTCACCTCACCGAGGTCCTCGTCGCCCAACCGAACGGTCACACTCGCGTCACCGGTGTTGCCGACGCTGATCTCCCCGCCACCTGTGCACCCCGATGCGCACAGCGCTGCAAGGATCCCCAGCGCCACCGTCACACGTCCTCGTGCGCGAGCGTCCACGACAGACCTCCGGTTCGAACATCGGCCGTCAGGCCGTATGACGTGACGCTAGTCGCGCCGGGTCAGGCGCATGGGGCGCACCTGTGACGATGTCGCGAAGAACGCACGTCGACACACAGCGGGCCGTCAGTACGTGGTCGCGCGGTGGACGAGGTCGACGAGCTGCGTGACGTCGTCGTCCCAGTCCAGGGCTCGCGGCAGCGCCTCGGCCTCGGCGCGGAGGTCGGCGTCGCTGACGATCTCCGACCACGGCCCGTCGAGGAGGCGGTCGGTCAGCAGCGCGATGACGAGGTCCTGGCGCAGGCGGGGTGACGCCTCGCGCGGTGAGGCCGCGGTCTCGGAGCCCACCAGGCTCGCGGAGCGCTCGACGGCCTCACCGGCGTCGTCGAGGTAGCGCACGGTCGCCCGGACGAAGGGCTCCTCCGAGCTGCCGTCGCGGAGGGCGACCTCGTAGAGCGCTGTGGTCGTGTGGCCGGCGAACACCTCGCCGGCGTCGACGGCGTCGTTGCGAAAGTCGTCGTCGGCCATGGCACGGTTCTCGTAGCCGATGAGCCGGTAGCCCGAGACCTGCTCGGGGTCGAACTCGACCTGCGCCCGCGCGTCCGTGGCGGCCACGACGAGCGAGCCGGTCAGCCCGGTCGCGAAGACGCGCTCCGCCTCGGCGTCGGAGTCGACGTAGACGTGCCACCCGTCGCCCTGGTCGGCCAGCTGCTCGAGCAGGTGGTCGTTGTAGGTCGTGATGCCGACGCCCACCGAGATGAGGTTGATCCCCGCCTTCGCCTCGGTGCTGATCCGCGACAGGATCCCGTCCGGGTCGGTCTCGCCGACGTTCGCGACGCCGTCGCTGATGAGGACCACCCGGGTCATCCGGCCCTCGGTGCGCATCGACATGGCCAGGTCGTAGCCGAGCGCCAGGCCCGCCGCGGCGTTCGTCGACTCGAAGGGCTCCAACCCGTCGACGGCCGTCAGGACGCCGTCGCGCTCCGACAGGGGCGTCGGCTCGAGGACCACCCGGGCCTCGGTCGAGTAGCAGACCATGGCGACCCGGTCGGTGGACCGGAGCGAGGTGACGAGCGTCCGCAGAGCGCTCTTGGTCGTCTCCATCTTCCCGGCCTCACCCATCGACCCCGAGCAGTCCACGACGAGGACGAGGTCGACGTCGTCGCGCGCGGAGTCCGAGGTGGGTGCGCTCGCGACGCCGACGCGGACCAGCCGGTGCTCGGGCTCGAACGGCAGCACGGTGGCGTCGATGCTCACGCCGAGCCCCTGCTCGGGCGTCGGGTAGTCCTGCGCGAAGTAGTTGATGAACTCCTCGGTGCGGACCTCGCTCGGGTCGACGTAGCCCTCGTTCATCACCGTGTCGCGGAACCGGCTGTACGAGCCGGTGTCGATGTCGAGCGCGAACGTCGACAGCGCGTCCTGCGCCGGGTCGGTCAGCCGGGTGTCGGAGGTGAGCTCCCCGGGCTCCCGGTCGACGCCGGGCTCCTCGACGACCTCGGGACCGGGCTGGACGTCGCCCGACCCGTCCCACTCGCTCTCGCTCGCGCCTCCGCTGCCGTCGCTGCACGCGGTCAGACCGAGGGCGACGGCGAGCGCCGCTGCGGCGAGACCGGTCGTCCTGCCGTGGATGGTGCTCATCTCTGCCTCGTCCCGGTCGTCGTGATCTTGTGGTCGTGACGCTAGGGCGCGGGAGGGCCCGCCGTGGTCGACGTTGCAGGCTCGTGATCAGACCGATGGGGTTCCGTGTCCCGGGAGGGCACTTCGTATCCGGGCCGTGACCTGCGGTTACGCCGTTCGAGGTACGAGTGGTCGCCGGCATCCCCGAGCCTCAGGGGGCACCCACCGCGACGTCGGCGCCCGTCGCAAGGGGGCACGGGGCGGCCATCGGCGGTTCGGTCAGGGAGACTGGGAGACCACAACCTGAGCTTCGACGAGGGAGTCCACCGTGCCTGAGGGAACCGTCCGCTGGTTCGACGCCGAGCGGGGGTTCGGCTTCATCGCCCGCGAGGACGAGGCCGAGGACCTGTTCGTGCACGCGTCGGAGATCGTCGGTGACGACGGCCCGAAGCAGCTCCGCGAGGGTCAGGCGGTCGAGTTCGAGGTCGGCGAGAGCGACCGCGGCCCGCAGGCCCGCCGGGTCCGGGTCGTCGGCGACCACGCCGTCGACGCGGCGCTGGGCGTCCTCGGCACCGTCACCTGGTACGAGCCGGGCAAGGGCTACGGCTTCATCACGCCCGACGGCGGCGGGGCCGAGATCTTCGTGCACAGCTCGGCCATCGTGGGCGGCGGGGTGATCTCGGAGGGGCAGCGGGTGGCGTTCCTCGTGGTCCCCGGGGAGAAGGGTCCGCAGGCGGACCACCTCCTGCCGCTCGGGGCCGAGGCGGGGTCGGGTGCCGCTGGGGCGTCCGACGGCGCGGACGGCACGGTGACCTGGTACGACGCCGACAAGGGCTTCGGTTTCGTCACCCAGGAGTCCGGTGGCGAGGACGTCTTCGTCCACGCGCGGGCGCTGGCCGGCGGGCTCACCGAGCTGTCCGAGGGCGATCGCGTGACCTTCGACGTCGCCGAGAGCGAGCGCGGGCCGCAGGCCCGGGACGTGCGGCTCGTGGGTGGCTCGGCACGGCGCGGTGCGCCCGCCCCCCGCGGACGGTCGGCGGGCCCGACGTCGTCCGGCGCCCCGGTGCGCGGCGGCGAGGGCACGGTCGCGCGATACGACGCCGACCGCGGCTTCGGCTTCATCGCCCCGGACGCGGGTGGTGCCGACCTGTTCGTGCACGTGTCGGTCGTCCGGGGCGGCGAGCCGCTCGAGGAGGGCGACCGCGTCCGGTACAAGGTGCGCCAGGGCGACCGCGGACCGCAGGCGGACCACGTCGAGCGGATCTGAGCGACCGCCCGATCGGCCCCCGCCCCCCCGACGGGCGGGACCGGTGCCGCGTGCCGTGGAGGATGGCGGCATGAGCCGACGCGGGCAGCTGCACCACCTGGAGCTGTGGATGGACGACGCGACGTCGGCCGACGGGCCCTGGCCCTGGTTGCTGGAGCAGCTCGGCTACGCCGTCACCAGCACGTGGGGCACCGGTCGCAGCTGGACCACGGGGGACACCTACGTCGTCCTGGAGTCCGGCGCCGCGCATCGACGAGGCCGCCACGACCGGCTCCGGAGCGGCATGAACCACGTCGCCTTCCGGGCGGGCACCCGGGCGGAGCTCGACGCCCTGATCGCGGGCGCCGTCGAGCACGGGTGGTCGCTGATGTTCGCTGACGCCCATCCGTACGCCGGCGGGCCGGAGCACTACGCCGGGTACCTCGAGGACGCCTCCGGGTTCGAGGTCGAGCTCGTCGCCGACCCATCTGAGGATCGCGTCTGAGCCGCGACCTCAGCCGTGGAGCGGGAGCGTGAGGACGCCCGGTCCGCCGTCGACGACGCGCACGGGCACGCCCCAGTCCTGCTGGTTGAGGTGGCACGCGGGGAACTCGATCGCCGGGTCGGCGTCGCACGACGCCGCCTGCGCGGTGACGTGCAGCACGCCCTCGCTGACGGCGGGGTTGATCCGCAGCACGCGCTCGAGCGGGACGTCGTCGCCCGCGCCGTCGAGCAGCAGCTCGGGCGGCGTCGAGGAGACCTGCAGGCGCGTCGACGGCCCGTAGCGGTCGTCGTACTTCTGACCCGTCGCGGGCGTGAAGACGACGTCGAGCCGCACCTCGCCCGCGCCGACCTCGGACACCGGACGCTGGGTGCGGTGCGCGCCGTGGTCGAGCAGCTCGCCGGCCAGCTTGGCGGGCAGGCGCAGCCGCGTGAGCCGGTGCGCCGCCGACTCGACGACGAGGAGGTCCACCGCGCCGTCGTCGCCGACATCGACGAGGAGGCCGCTGGGCTCGGCGAGGTCGCGCGCGAGCGTGGTGACCTCGCCCTCGCCGTCGACACCGGGGGCGTAGCGCCGGATGGCGCCGTTGTACGTGTCCGCGATCGCGATCGAGCCGTCGGGCAGCACGGCGACGCCGAGCGGGTGCTGCAGCAGCGCCTGGGATGCGGGGCCGTCGCGGTGGCCGAAGTCGAACAGCCCGGCGCCGACGGCGGTGCCGACGCGCGTCGCGTCGAGCAGGCCGTCCTTCGACAGGACGACCTGGCCGTCGTCGTCGGCGGGCAGCTGCGCCTCGAGGAAGCGCAGCGCGGACACCTCCGAGTCGGCCAGCCAGAGCCGCCCGGCCGGGTCGAGCGCGAGGCCGGACGTCTGCGCGAACCACGCCTCGCCGCCAGGCCCGTCCAGCAGCCCCTCGTTCATGGTGCCCGCGAGGTGCTCGATCGTGCCCGCCTCTGGGTCGAACGCCCAGAGGGTGTGGTTGCCCGCCATCGCGACGACGAAGGCGGCGAGCGGTGGGAACCAGACGACGTCCCACGGCGAGGAGAGCTTCTGCCGCCGCGCGGCGTCGACGCCGCGGATCTGCGCGGTCTGGTCGGCGCCGAGGGCGATCGTCAGCGACGACGTGAAGGCCGCCGCACCGGCTACGACGGCGGCGGGCGGCGTCACCTCGTCGAGCGCGTCGTCGGCGAGCACGTTGTCCGCCGCGCCGACCATGTACTGCTGCCCGGTCCCGGCGAGCGTCCGGACGGAGCCGTCGTCGAGCCGGACGCCGCGCAGCGCGTGGTTGACCGTGTCCGCGACGACGACGTCGTAGCCGACGCGGGAGCGCAGCTCCTCGGGCACGAGGCCGAGGCCGTTGGGCTCGCTGAAGCGCGCCTCGTCCGGTCCGCCGTCGACCAGGCCGCGCTCGCCCGAGCCGATGCGGCGGACGAGCGTCTCGCCGTCGGCCTCGAGCTCGGCGAGCGAGTGGTGTCCGGCGTCGGCCACGAGCAGGTTGCCGTTGGGCAGCCGGAGCGCCTTGGCGGGGAAGCGCAGCGTGGTCTCGGCGGCGGGGGGCGGCACGTACGGGCCGTCGCCGCGGTGCAGGGTGCCCTTGGCCTCGTGCTCGGCGACGAGCTCACGCACCAGCACCGCGAGGTTGTTCTTGTGCCCCTCGCCGGCCATGTGGGCGACGATGTAGCCCTCGGGGTCGACGACGACGAGCGTGGGCCAGGCGCGCGCGCTGTACGCGGACCACGTGGTCAGCTCGGGGTCGTCGAGGACGGGGTGGTGCACCTCATACCGGTCGACGGCGGCGGCGAGCGCGACCGGGTCGGCCTCGTGGACGAACTTCGGCGAGTGCACCCCGACCACCACGAGGACGTCGCGGTACTGCTCCTCGAGCTCACGCAGCTCGTCGAGCACGTGCAGGCAGTTGATGCAGCAGAAGGTCCAGAAGTCGAGCAGGACGATCTTGCCGCGCAGGTCCGCGAGCGTGACGTCCTGGCCGCCGGTGTTGAGCCAGCCGCGGCCGACGAGCTCGGAGGCACGGACCTTGGGCAGGCGCTGCGCAGTCTGGGTCACGTCGGTAGTGAACACGAACCGTGCGAGGTGTATGCCGGTCGTCCGCACGCCGGGCTCCACCTGCGTCCCGGCGTCGGCCGGGGACGTCCCGAGGGATCTGGCGTCACTGGCGACCTGGCGTCACTGGTGACCTGGCGTCACTGGTGATCTGGCGTCACATGGCGACGCGAAGTCACCAGCCAAGGCGCAGGCGACCGCGGTATGCCGCCGGGACGGGCGGCTCCGGTCCCTTACGGCCGGCCCCGCAGCAGGGGTCAGCTCGCGCGGATCGCTCCGACGACGCGGACGCCCACGGGCACGCCGTCGACCCGGTCGGGGACGCCGTCACCGTCGGTCGGACGTTCGACGTTGACGCGGAGCTCGTAGCCGTCGCCGGACGCCTGGAGGCCGATGCCGCGCACGCCGTCGCGGCCGGCCAGGGCCGTGCGCAGGTGGGACTTCGCGGTCCGTGCCTGCTGCAGATCGGCCATGGTCACCTCGTCGTCGAGCGGCCCGAGGCCGCGCGTCAGCGGGAGGGGGACCCGCCGGAGCTCACCTCCACCGCGAGCTCGGCGCCCAGCTGCTCGAGGACCGCGCCGATCGGGTTGAGGTACGTGAGCCCGGTGCCATTCTCGCCCCCACTCTCGCTTCCGGCAAAGAGCAGACCGACAGCGGTACCCGGACGGTCGTCACCGCCGGCCAGGTAGACGAGGGATCCGCTGTCCCCGCCGCGCGAGAACGGCCCCGTGCCGAGGCTCTCGACCTCGATCTGACCGTCGAACGACAGCTCACCCAGCTCCTCGCCGTACCCGACGACGACGTCGTCCAGCTCGATCGCGGTGATCCGGCCGCGGGTCACGCCCGTGGTGCGGCCGATCTTCTCGACCTCCTCCGCGCCGAGCGCGTCCGCGACCTCCGTCACGGGCCCGACCGGGTAGGCGAGGTCGACCCCGATGCCCTCGTCGAGCAGCGCGACGGCCGCGTCGACGACCGCCGTGACGCCGGGCCGGAGCTCGACGAACGCGGCGAGGGAACCGATGCGGTCCTGCGGGTCCCGCCCGCCGTCGGCCGGGCCCGGCTGGAGCACGGGGTCGCCGATCGAGGCCGAGGGCGAGCCGACCAGCACGTGGTAGTTGGAGAGCGCGTGGAGGCGACCCGAGACGCGCACGAACGCGCCGAGCGTCCCCGCGCTCACGGAGACGTGTGCGATCGAGACTCCCGGGCGCAGGGGGCGCGCGCGCCCCGTCTCACCTGCGGCGAGCGCGGTGACGACCGGGGGTCGGGGTCCGGTCCCCGCGGTCTGGTCCCGCCCGCCCGTCCCCGCTCCGTCGGCCGGCTCGGCCGACGAGATCGCTGCGACGGCGTCCGACCCGCCACGGCCGGGCACCGCGTTGATGCGGCCCGTGCGGCGGACGTCCACCGCCGGACCGACCTGCTCGGCGACACGACGAGCGACCATGCGCGTGCGCGGGTGCCCGAGCCGGTAGCGCACGGCCACGGCGTACCCGCCGTCGGGCTGCGGCGCGAGGCCCACGGCGACGCCCGAGCGCCCGCCCGCGGCGCTCGCACCGACCTGGTGCGCGGTGAGCTCACGGACGTAGGCCGCGACCTCCTGCTTGGTGCGTCGGGCCTCGTCCAGGCTCAGTGCGGTGCTGCTCATCCGTCCCCCTGCGTCGTCGTGTCCCTGGAGTGTGCCGCGTGCCACCGACACCCGTACGGTGCACTCACGAGCAGCAGCGCACCACCGCAGGGCGGTGGCGACCCCGAGGAGGCACCGTGCGGATCGAGCTCCCGCTCAGCGAGGCGCTGGCCCTGGGTGAGGCGCAGGGCGCGATACCGCCGTTCGTCCACGACATCCGCGTCGTGGGCTCGGCCGTCCACCTGCAGGTCGACGCCGGGCAGGTCATGGGCCGCTCGGGCGGACTCGCACGCTTCCTGGGCGGCCTCGCCGGCCGCGTGCCCATCGCCGCCACCTTCACCGGCTGGGCCGACGGCGTCGCGACGCTGACGGTCACCGCGGAGAGCCGCGGCATCCCCCTGCACCGCTTCCTGCCGCTGATCGAGGGTCAGATCAAGGCGAAGCTGCGCGAGCAGGGCATCCCCGAGGGTGCGGTCGACGTCCGGACCGGCGCGGGCGACCCCGTCGTCGCCGTCGACGTGAGGCGGCTGCTCGCGAGCAAGGTCTCGGGGCTCGTCGTGACGGACCTGCGCCTCCAGGACGCGACGCTGCACGTCACCGCCGCGCTCGACCCGGGCGTCCGGTTCCGCGTGCTCTGACGCTGGCCTGCTGCAAGACGCCGGACGCCCGAGCCGTCTCATCGGGCGACCGCCGGTGCGGCACCCGGCGGCGGCTCGCCGACGACGGCGACCGGCCGCGGCTCGTACCGCTCGCGCGTGACGTCGGCCTTCTCGATCGCCTCCAGCCGGAACCAGCGCACCGCGTCGCGGTCGCGGGCCCACGCGATGAGGTGCCAGCGCCCGCGCGCGTGGGCGAGGAGGATCGGCTCGACCTGCCGGCGCGTGACCACGTCGGCGCGGGACCGGTAGCGGATCGTCAGGACGAGGTGACGGCCGAGCGACTCCTCGACGGCGCGGAGCACGGGGGCATCCACCGCTGCGGCCGCCCCGGAGGCGTCCGCCGGCGCGGATCCGGGCACGCTCGTGCCGCCGTCCCGGGCATGGCCGGCGTCGAGCCACACCCGCGCGGCGAGCTCACGGGCCCGCTCGCGGTCGCCGGGACCCAGCGCGTCGAACACCTTGCCGCGCGCCGCGACGCCGTCGGCCGTGAAGGGGCTGCCCGGTGGCATCGCCGCAAGAGCGACCGCGACGGCGACCGCCTGGGCGGGCGTGAAGTTGACCGGCGGCAGGGTCGCGACGGCGTCGAGCACGTACCCGCCACCGGGTCCCGGCTGGGCCCAGATCGGCAGGCCGGCCTGCTGGAGCGCGGAGACGTCCCGCTTGATCGTGCGCTCGCTGACCTCGAGCAGCCGGGCGAGGCGCGGCCCCGACGTGCCCTGACGCCCCGCGCGACGCAGCTCCTCCGCGACGGCGTAGAGCCGCTCGGTGCGGTTCATGCGCTCCTCCGACCTGTCCGGACAATGGTGACAGACAGGTGTCACCGAGGCGGCGCGAGAGTGGGGTCATGACGACCCAGCCCGGCGCAGACGCCGCCACCACGACCACCTTCACCACGAGCACCGCCAGCACGAGCACCGCCAGCACGAGCACCTCCGCCACGACGACCACCACGACCCATGTCGTCCTCGTCCCGGGCTTCTGGCTCGGGGCGTGGGCGTGGGACCGCGTGGTCCCGGGCCTGCGCGCCGCCGGCCTGACGCCGCACGCGGTCACGCTGCCGGGCCTCGCGTCGCCCGACGACGACCGCTCCCACGTCACGTTCGACGACCACGTCGACGCGGTGGTCGACCTGCTCTCGACGCTCGAGGGCGACGTGGTGCTCGTCGGGCACAGCGGCGGCGGCATGGTCGTCCAGCACGTCGTCGACCGTGCGCCCGAGCGGGTCCGGCGCGTGGTGTACGTCGACTCGGGGCCGATGCGCGAGGGCAACGCGATCAACCCCGACGCGGTCGCGGACGTCCCCCTGCCCACCTGGGAGCAGATGGCGGAGCAGGGCAGCAGCACCGAGGGGCTCGACGACGCGCTCCGCGCCGAGCTCGTGGAGCGGGCGGTCGCGCACCCCCCGGCGGTCGCGAGCCACCCGGCCCGTCCGACCGACCCCCGCCGGCTCGACGTCCCGGCCACGGTGATCTGCACGAGCATCCCGTCCGACGTGCTCCAGCAGCTCGTCGCCGGCGGGCAGATCCCGGCCGAGCTGCCCGACGTCCGCGACGTCACGTACGTCGACCTGCCGACGGGCCACTGGCCGATGCTGTCCCGGCCCGTCGAGCTCGCCGACGTGATCGCGGCCGCCGCCCGCGCCTGAGGCTCCCCAGGACGTGCGGCGCATGTGACGGACGGGACTCGTGTCGCCCCGAGAGATTCCCTCGAGCGCACGCCCGCCACTCGCGTCACGTGCGCCGCATGTCCTGGCGCAGCCCCGATCGACCTCCTGAGAAAGATCTTCGAACTCGCTGCATCTGAACGCCGCCCCGCGTCGGTAGTTCAGTTGTCAAGCAGTTCTGACGCCCCGGGGACGGGGCAGGACTCAGGAGGAAACCATGCGTGCTCGTCTGACCGCCGGCCTCGCCGGCACCGCCGCCCTCGGCCTCGCCGCCCTCGGCGCACTCCCCGCCGGTGCAGCGACGGCCGGCAACGCCCAGCTCTCCGTGCTGCACGGCGTCCCGGACCTCGTCGTCGACGTCTACGTCAACGGCGAGCTGACGCTCGACGACTTCGAGCCCGGCGACCTCGCCGGCCCGCTCGACCTCCCGGCCGGCACCTACAGCGTCGCCATCACCGCAGCGGACGCGGCTGACGCCAGCGCCCCGGCCATCGGCCCGGTCGACCTGCCGCTCATGGCCGGCATGAACTACACGGCCGTCGCCCACCTCGACGCCGCGGGCGCCCCGACCGCGACCCTCTTCACCAACGACATCTCGCAGACCGCCGCGGGCCAGGGCCGCCTCACCGTGCGCCACACCGCCGCGGCGCCCGCGGTCGACGTGCTGGCCGGTGGCTCGCCCGTCATCACCAACCTCTCCAACCCCGCGGAGCAGGTGCTCAACCTCCCCGCCGGCACCGTCTCCGCCGCGGTCGCCGCGACCGGCACGACCGCGCCCGTCATCGGCCCGGCCGACGTCGCCGTCACCGAGGGCACCAGCACCATCGTCTACGCGTGGGGCTCGCTCGACGCGGGCAACCTGCAGCTCGCCGTGCAGACCATCGACGGCCTGCACTCCTCACCCGCCGGCGTCCCGTCGGGTGAGCTCGGACTGGCGGACACCTCCTCGTCCGCCCCGCTGCTGATCGGCGCGGCCCTGCTGACCGCCGCTGGTGGCGCCGTCCTCCTGCGTCGCCGCGTCCTCGCGCCGGCCCAGCAGGACTGACCCACACCGATCAGGCCGGGTGCGGCGCCATCTCTGCGGCGCCGCACCCGGCAGTCACCCGGTCGACGACGACGTCGGCCGGGTGACGCTCGCTCCACCCAGACCGACAGACCGACCGACAGACAGACCGACCGACCGACCGACCGGAGGTCACCATGACGGCACGCACCCTCCGGGGCACCGCCCGCCTCGGGCGCACGGCCCGCCTCGCCGGCGCCGCAGCGCTCGTCCTCGTCGTCGCCGCCTGCGGAACCGCCGCGGAGCCCACGCCGCCGCCCGCGACGACGAGCAGCCAGGACACCGACCGGCCGACCGATCCCCCGACCACGGCCGCCGCGCTGCCCGAGGTTCCGGTCCGGTCGGCTGACCTCGCCTCGGCCGCCGAGCCGGTCGGGCCGGCGCCGACGGCGGTCAGCATCCCCGCGCTGGACGTCCAGCTGCCCGTCGACCCCGTCGGCGTGCAGGCGGACGGGCAGATGGAGATCCCCCCGCTCGCGGAGCGGGCCGGCTGGTACCGGTTCGGCGCGGCGCCGTCGGACGCGGAGGGGACGACCGTGGTCGCCGCGCACGTCGACTCCGTGGCCTCGGCGGGCCTCGGGCCCTTCGCCCGGCTGCAGGAGCTCGCGCCGGGCGACGTCGTGGACGTCACGCTCGCGGACGGGACCGTCGTGCCCTTCGCCGTCACGAGCGTGGTGGCCGTCGCCAAGTCCGACGCCGCCTGGGACGCCGTCTTCACGCGCGAGGGACCGCGCCGACTGGTCCTCATCACGTGCGGTGGTACGTTCCAGCGCGAGGAGCGTCGCTACTCCGACAACATCATCGTCACGGCCGACCCCGTGCTCGGCTGATGACCCTCGCCGTCGGCGCCCGCGTCGACATCCCCACCGCCGCGCCGACGCGCCGGCCCCGACGCACGGCGGGAAGGAGCGCTCCGCTGTCCTCGTCACCGGTCACGCAGCTCCACGCGCCCGCCACGTGGGCGGACGACGCGGTGGGCCGCGCGTTCGCGAGCGGGGACGAGGCGGCGCTCGCGGAGGCGTACCGGCGCTGGGCGCCCTTCGTGCACACGCTCGCACTGCGGGCGCTCCGCGACGAGCAGGACGCCCAGGACGTGACCCAGCAGGTCTTCGTCAGCGCGTGGCGCGGGCGGCACGGCTTCGACCCCGCGCGCTCACCGCTGCGGGCCTGGCTCACCGGCATCACGCGCAACGCCGTCGCCGACGTGCACGCCCGGTACGGACGCGACCGGCGCAACGAGGTCGCCGTCGCGGCGACGACGGGACCGGACCCCGAGCCGGAGACCGCGCAGCTCGCGGACCGCCTCACGGTCGCCGACGAGCTGACCAGGCTGGGCGAGCCGCAGCGCACGATCATGACCCTGGCGTTCTGGGAGGACCTCACGCACGACCAGATCTCCGAGCGGCTCGGACTGCCGCTCGGCACGGTGAAGAGCCACATCAGGCGCAGTCTCCTGCGCCTGCGCGACCGGTTGGAGGTGGATGGTGGAGCACGTTGACGAGGAGACCCTCGCGCTGATCGCGCTGGGCGAGCCCGCCGCCGACGCCGACCGGGCGCACGTGGCCTCGTGCGAGCGCTGCGCCGCCGAGGTGGCCGAGCTGAGCGCCGTGGTCGCCGTCGGGCGCGCGACGGGAGCCCACGAGGCGCTCGTCGCGCCGCCGCCCGAGGTGTGGGGC
>NZ_JACVQL010000170.1 GCF_019733465.1 Actinotalea ferrariae
TTGAGAGCCTCCACGGAAGCCGGGGCGGTTCATTCGGCGGGCACCGGGTGCCTGCCCGACCTGGGCGCCGACGCCGACGGCGTGTCCGTCCCCTTAGCGACTCCCCCCGACGTCGCGACCGCCGTGACCACAGCCCTCTCCTACGTCGGGGTCACCTCCGGCTGGGACGGACTGTGCGACCGGCTCGCGTGCCGCGCCTACGGGTACGCCTCGTCGGGGTACTTCTCGGCCGCGGACCACTGGGCCGCCATGGTGGACGCCGGCCAGGCACACCCCGCAGATCGGTGCCCACCGCTGGGGTCATTCGTGTTCTTCAACACGGGGCGCGTCTACGGGCACGTCTCCGTCATCGTGAAAACCTCACCTACCTGCGACTGGGACCACACCATGGTGACCTCAAACGGCGCATTCGACGCAGCGACCGGCAACCACGGCGGGGTATACCTGCTCTCCCTGGCCCGCCTCAACTCGTTCTATCTCGGTGGCACCGGGTATCTAGGCTGGTCAACGCCCGTCTGCCAGGGCGCACAGCTGCCACCCGGCACCCTCCACCCGATTCCGGCGGGGCGTTGAAACCAGGGCCGGAGCACCGCCCGGCGTCCGAGCGCTGACGACCGCTCGCGGCCGCCCAGATCGTTGGTCTTCGAGGACCCAGTCGGCCCCGATCGCCGAGACGTCCGGGCCACGCCCAGTGAAGCGGACCACGCACGAGGCCCCAGGGCTTCTCCGCGCCGCGGCCACTGCGAGCGCAGCCGAATGACTGCACGGTCTTGCCGATGACCGTGCGTCCATGAAGTACAGGTGCCGCTGATGTCTCTGTGGCGGCTGGGCGGTAGTGAGCGCCGCGTAGCCGTTGCCCATGGTTGGGGCGAAGCTGCAGCGGTCTGGCGAGACGGCGATGACCTTGTCCTCGATGATGTGTCGCTCAAGGCTGGGACCACGAGTGGCTGGCAGGCGTCCGCTGGGTTCGGCGCCTGATGTATGAGTGAAGCGCCTCCAGGAGCCCGTCACGGTGCCGGTCGTTGAGGTACGTCTCGCATGTGGTCGCTTGCCACGACAACGCACGCGACTCCGCGCCGCCGGACCCATCGAGGCCGTCGTGATGACCACTCGCTGAGCCTTGTGCCATCGCTCGCACCATGCACTCGATGGGTCACACGCAGCGCCCAGCGTGACGGCCGCGTCGTGCGAGGCGGTTCACGTGCTCCTCGACACCGGTACATTCGCGTCATGCCCGAAGAGGTTGCGTTCTACGAGGCGTCCGCTCAGATCCTTCCTGTGCTGTTTCTGGCCATCGTGCTGGAGCCCCGGTTCAGACCACCTGTACCGGCCGGCACCCAGCGACGGACCTCGCTTGGCCCGACTAAGGGATCGGCACGCCTTGCGGCGTTCATTGTGCAGTGGTGGCCAAGGATGACGGTCTTGGCGTTGGTTGCGGGCGAGATAATCGCGGTCGGCACTATCGCGACGGGCGAGCCGCCCCTCGACGGCGGCAAGGGGCTAGTTCTGGCGGCGTACATCGCCGCGACGCCCCAGCTCCTCATCCCGTTGCTCCCCGAGCTCCAGGCACCCGATACCGGAAAGGGAGAGTGGTGGGCTCTCGTCGCGGTGGTGGCTGTCGGGTTCCTTTCAGTCGTTGGCGGTGCCGTCTGGTTGAGCGCCTACACCAAGTAGTCGGGTCCTGCCGCGCCATCTACCTGGCACGTTTGTGGGCGTGCACGCAAACGCAGTCCTTGGGTGCGTCTCGCCGCGCCGTCGCGCAGGTTGCTGCGTGGCTCGCCAAAGGCGCCGCCTCAAGGCCGGCACCGCCCTGGTGCTGGCCACGCCGATGGGGCGAACCTGTGCACGTCCGACGACGCGGCAGCACAGTTCACACTCGACGACTACCCCAACGTCCACGGTCCCCGAGGCGCCGAATGACAGGGGCGCCGCGATCGTTCAAACGGTAGCCTAGGCTAATGCCGAAGAAGCGGAAGAAGCGCGGCGGCAAACCCCCCGCCCGCACCGACCAGCGAACAACGCGAACCACCACCCCTCAATCGGAGCCACCGGCAGCACAGACGAGCGCTCCGGCATTCACTGAGGATCCGCCTACACTAAGGCCTCGAACCCGCACCTTCGTATCGCACGCGTCAGAAGACAAGTGGTTCGTCAAGAATCTGGTCGACACACTCATTCGGTATGGTGTCGACGCGTGGTATGACGACTACGAGATCGAAGTTGGCGACAGTATTCGCGGCAAGATCAACGAAGGTCTGCTCACCAGTGACTACGGGATTGTCGTCCTAAGTCAGCACTTTTTCGCGAAAAAATGGCCCAAGCAAGAGCTGGCCGCGTTAGCCAACATCCTGTCCGACGATCGAGTCCTGCCGTTGATGCACAGGATCACACCCGCCGAAGTCGCGGGTTGGGACCCGTTGCTCTCCGACATAAAGGCACTTCGCGTCCGGGGGAACATTCGGAATGTCGTCGCGCCGATCGCCAAGAAGATCCTCGGGTCGGGCGAGAAGGAGAACGGCCGAAGCGTCTACAGGTCACAGACGATTAGCATTAGGGACGTTCCAATGAACGTCCGTGGAACCATTGAAAACGTCACGTTCGAAGACTGCGTAGTACAAGGAATAGCGCTGCTGAACGTGAACTCAGGTGTAGGCTGGGACGATTGCATCTTCAACGGCCCGGAAGTCTTCATGCCCGCACCCCATTTCGGCCCGTTCATTGGCCTTGTTGGCCTTGAAAACGTTACCTTTGTCCGGTGTCGCTTCAAAGACATCGGATTCCTAGTCCCACCTGAGTGGATCCCAAGCCTGAACGGGATGCCAACCCTGCCGCCTGGTTTCGACATCCCAGCGCACCTCCGCTGACTAGCAGGCGTGCGGCGCCTTCGCCCCTCCTCCTAGCCGAACCTCGGCAGGCTCCTCGCACGGTCATGCCGCTGACCGGGGGCTTGCGCTTGCTAGCGCGCGGACCGGTCAGAAGTGTGGCAACTCCTGGTCAGCGACTCGCGCGCGCTTCGAGTAGCGAGCCGTGAACCGGCGCCAGAGCAGCCCCGTCCAGCAGCCGACTGCGCCGAGGGAGAGCCACCACGGGATCCCGTAGCGGTCTCGAACCACCAGGCCGGCGACGACGAGTGCCACACATCCCAGGACGTACAGGTTCAACCACAGCCGTCCCTCGAGGAAGCCCCCGTAGGTGCGGGGGCGATGCTTGAACTCGAGCCCGAAAGCGTTCGGGCCAAGGGCGTCCCATACGTCCTGCGCCGCACTGATGACGTCGGGATCGTCGTCGGCGCCTGATCGCAGCACGATGGTCTGCCACGAGCTCCACGACGTCGTCGAGTCCGCGCCTTCCAGGGCTTGCAACCTGGCGACGAGGTCGTCGTCCGACGTGATCCTGCGCCGCACCAACCCACTCAGTGCCGCGTAGGACTCTTCCACCATGGCGTCGGATGCACCGTTGAGCCGTGGCCCCCGTCCCACCAGAGCTGCCGACCTGCCCAGAGCAAGTGCAGACGCGATCAGCTCATCAGCCGCGACCGGGATCTGCCACGGTCGTCGAGGCTGCACCTGCCGCATGGCATGGAGCGTAGGGACCGCCGCGGGTGTCAGGCGCTATACCGCGCACATGACGGCCGATGATCTGGCTGACCGGTGGGCTCCGACCGCACGGTCATGCCGCTGACCGGGTGGTCACTGCGTCTCCGCAGGCCTTCCCCACCACGGCGCGTCTGCCAGCACATGGGCAGGGTCAGCCACGGAGCCGCGCACTTGCTGCGACATGTCGGAACCCTTGGGAGCCAGCCCAGGGCGCCTTTCCTGAAAGCGGCGACTTCTCGTCGGCGTCCACCAACGTGCCCGCAGTGAAGGCAGTCGGGTGAACTCCTCACCGGTCTGCCAGCCCGGCCCACGGCGTCCGGCACGATGCTGTGCATGAGCGCGGTGACCGTGGTTCGGTGGCGGAGGTTCGGCAAGGACCGTCTGTACGTGAACGGGCCCGACGAGCGGCGCCTGGGCTGGTGCGATCTGCTCACCGGCGCCGTCACGGTCGAGGACCACGCCGACCGCGAAACGGTTGAGGCAGCGCTTGAGTCGTGGCGCACACTCGCGGAGGTGCCGGTTGCGGCCACGGCAACCTCACCGCCGCCGCGCGCCGCCGAAGCCGGCGTGCGCCACGAAACGCCATCGGTGCCCACGCCCGCCGCTGCCGTGTTCGGCGAGCCGAGCCTGCCGACACTCGAGCGCACCCGACCGGTCGAGCCGGAGTGGGAGGACCTTGCAGGGCGGCGCGCGGGCCAGGCGGCGCGCGAGCAGGCGCTCGCCCTGAAGGAGGCCGCGCCGGTCCGGACGTTCCTGGCGCGGGTTCTGCGGGTGCACACCGACGAGCGCGCCTGGCGCATCGGCGCCGACGGGGAGGAGAAGGTCGCCGCCCAGGTGGCCAAGCTGACCGCCAAGGACCCCCGCTGGCGGGTGCTCCACGCCGTCCCCGTCGGAGAGAACGGCTCCGACATCGACCACGTCGTCATCGGCCCGCCTGGGGTGTTCACCCTCAACGCCAAGCACCACCCAGGCGCGAAGATCTGGGTCGCCGGCAACACGTTCATGGTGAACGGGCAGAAGCAGCCGTACCTGCGCAACAGCCGGCACGAGGCACAGCGCGCAGCGAAGCTCCTTACGGCAGCGGCCGGCATCCCGCTGCACGCCGTCGGGGTCGTGGTACCCGTCGGCGCCCAGGACGTGACCATCAAGACCGAGCCCGAGGGCGTTCACGTCGTCTACCGCAAGGCACTCGTGAAGTGGCTCCAGCGACAGCCCGAGCAGCTCGACGAGGCCACCGTCGAGCGCATCTACGTTGCCGCCCGCCGCTCGACCACCTGGCAGACCGCGACCGCTCAACGCTGAGCCTGATCGGCGGAACGCCCGGGGATGCCGACCGGGCGCTCATTCCGATGACCACGCGGTCGCCACGCCGTCCTCAGCCTTCGAGTGACGGGTTGACCGCTCGATCGAGAGATGCGGCCGCTTTCGAAAGTCACCGATGCTCTGTCGCGCGGCATCCGCTCCGGGCGACGGCGTCCCCGAGGCGCTGGCGGGCGAGGTTGAAGTGTTCGTGCCACAACAGTGGCGCGTCGCCGTGGGCAAGGTGGCCGTAGGCGGCTTGCCAGGCCAGGTGCAGGGCGGCGAGCTCCTCGATGAGCTCGCCGTGCTCGATCCAGCAGGGCGGGATGGTCCGGTGGTCCATCCGGTAGCGGTCGGTGAGCCAGTCGACCCAGTCGCCGAGGAGCTCCAGCAGGTGGGCTTGCTCGTCGGGTCGTTTGGCGGTCAGGACGGTCGGCGGCGGCGCCCCGGTGGGTTGGACGACGGGAGTGGGCTCGAAGCCGTCGTCGGTGTCGTGCAGGGTCATCGGACGCTCCTTGGCTCAGCGGACTGCAACGGGCGGTGGCGTGGTCGCCAGGGTCGGGGTTGTGGCGGGCGCGGGGCTGCGGTCCAGGCGGACGGCGGTTGCAGCGACGGCGTCCAGCCACGCGGTGCGCGCTTCGGGGCCGGACGGTTCGGGGCCGAGCGCGGCGAGCCAGGTGGGGCGGTCGGTCAGGACCTGCCCGGTCAGTGCAGCGATCCGGGCGGCGATCGCGTCGTCGACCTGGGTCAGCAGGGCCCTCCCGTCGTCGTCCATGCCGTGGGTGCTCGTGTCGGGGTGGATGTCGTGGGGGTCGGGCATGTGCCGGTCGAGCCAGTCCATTGCCGCGAACCGCAGGCGGACGGCGTGGTCGAGCCCGGGCTCGTCGGAGGCCGCGGCGACCAGCTGACGCAGGACGGGGGCGACGTCGCCGGTAACGGTGTCGATTCGGCCTAGGGCCACGACAAGCGCGCCGGCGTTCGGTGAGGTCATCGCCGCCCGCGCGGCCTGAGGGTCAAGGCCGGCGTCGATCAGGGCGGTGGCCCAGCGGGTGTGCGCGGTGTCGGCGAGCAGGGTGCGGCGGATCGGCTCGAGGCGGCGCAAGGACTCGACCTGGTCCTGGCGGGCCGCGATTGTGGCGGTGGCGGACTGCTGCGCGCCGGGAGTGGTCAGGATGTCGGTCAGAAGCTGGTGGGCGTCGGTCGGGGCGTGCACGTCGGGCAGGGCGTCGCAGTCGGGGTCGATCGCGTCGATCGCCACGTAGAGGTGGTTCGCGGCCCGGCCGCGGGTCATCGCGACGTACAGGTTCTCCCGAGTCATCCCCGCGTGCGCAAGGACGTGCGCGGTGGTGGTCGTGATCCCTTGGGCGCGGTGGGTGGTGGTCGCGTACCCGTGCTCGACGTGGTCGGCGGCGTAGTCGGGTGGGACCCGCACCCTCGTCGGTGCGCCGGGGCGCTCCGCGTGCGCGCTGGTGCGGGTCAGCGTTAGTGCGGCGTCGGCGTGTACAGCGGTCACGTTCCACAGATCGCCGTTGCGGACCCACCCACCGGCCTCGGTGCGCAGACGCCGGGCGTTGGCGCGGGTCACCACCCGATCCCCAACGCCGATCTGCGCGCCGGCGCGAGTGGTGATCCCGTCAGGGGCGACAAGGCCGTCGGTGACGCGGTCGCGGTGGGCGCGCGCGTTCAGCGCGGCGACCGACGCGGCGTCGGGTGCGATCAGGACCGAGGTGATCCCACGTTCGGTGTCGGAGGTCCAGGCGGTGTAGGCGTCCTCGAGCATCGCCTCTGACGGGCCGTCGTGGATCCGCCCGTGGTCGGCGTACTCCTCCAGCACCCGCGGGTTCCCCCGGCGCAGGGCCATGGTCGCCTCGGCCTCCCAGGGGTGGATGAACCGCCACAGCGACGTCAACCGAGCCGGGCCACAGCGCTCGGCGAGCAGGGCGAACGCACCACCGGCGTCCACCGCGGACAGCTGGGCGCCGTCGCCGACCAGAAGCACCTTTGCACCGGCCGACACGGCCTGGGCCACGACGGCGTCCAGGCTGGCTGTCGAGGCCAAGGAAGCCTCGTCGACGATGACCAGCTGACCCTCGCGCATCGTCCACGAGTCGACTTGCGCGCTCAACGTGCGGATCGCCGAGTCCGCGGTCCGCGCCCTTGCCTGGTCACCCTCCGTCAGGGCGGTGGCGCGAATGGTGTGCAGGTCGGCGAGAAGGGCGGCGCGGGTGCTTGCGGCGGGCCCGCTTGACTCGTGCAGCCATTTGGCGGTGTTCTCACACGTGATGCCGAGCGCGGTGGCGAGCTGCGCCGCGGCGCTCGAGGACGGCGCTAGGCCCAGGACCGACCCGCGGCCGTGGGTCTGCTCCCACAGCCGCCGCAGCGACAAGACAGTGGTGGTCTTGCCCGACCCGGCTGGGCCGACGAGGACGTCCACCCGTCGGCCGGACGTGGCCACGGCGCGCACAGCGTGCGCCTGGTCCGCGGCGAGCCGCGGGACTCCGGCGCCAGCCGCTATCGGGATGCCTGACGCTGCGGCGGCGCGCGGAGCCGTGATGTCCTGGGTCGCGGCGAGTAGGCGGGCCTCGGCGGCCAGGACCGCCGGGTGGGTGTGGGCTTCCTCCCCGACCCGGTCGAACACCGAGGTCCCATCCGGGCGGGCGTATCGGCCCGTCACGCTCAGGATTGCAGGGGCCTCGACCGACAGGCACGAGGCCAGGACGGCATCAGTGACCCGGTCGAGCAGGGCGAGACGATCGGCGGGGGTGGCCATCGTCAGCGCCCGGGTGGTGCGGGCGACCTCGGCGTGCACGTTCCACCGGGTCCACGTCGAGCGGCGCGCCATCACCTGCGTAAGGACCGGCCCGGCGAGGTGCTCGATCACCGCGTCAGGCACCTCCACACTCGCCTGGGGTTGCACCTGTGCCTGACGCAGCACCCGCGCGGTCAGCTCCGCTGGCGTCAGGCCGGTCCGGGCGGTCGCCCGCTCACGCCAGGCGACGAGCAGCTCAGACAGCGGGCGGACCGTCTTGCCGGGGCGGGTCGCGCGGGTCACCTGAGCGCGCAGCCGCACCACCTCGACCCGGTTCGGGCCTCGGCCGTGGGCGGCGTAGAACTCGGCCAGGCGGGCGGTCATCGCCTCGTCGATCTGCGTCGTGCGCGAGGAGAACTCCGACAGCAACACCGGGTCTGTGCCGTCGAGCTCCAGTCCGATCGAGCGGCGAGGCCCCTTGAAGATCCACTCCCAACGCACCGGCAACGCCCGCGACAACGCGTCGGCGAACAGCGCGTCGTAGGTCTCCGAGGCGGCGACCACCGCGTGATGCAGTGCCCGGGAGTCCACCGACCGCCAGGCCCCATCGGTCCCGCGGACCTTGTTCGCGACCACCACGTGCGTGTGCAGGTTCGGGTCACCCGCCCGGGAGTGCCAGTGGTCGAACGCCGCGGCGATCACCCCCGCCGTGCGCTCCTGACGACACCCCGCACGCCCCGTCCGCGTGAACAAGGCCCGCTCCTCCACAAACGCCAACGTCTGCTCGACGGCAGCGCGGTGCGCCGCGTGAACAGCGGCCTGAGTGCGCCGGTCGCCCAACGCCCACAACGTCGAGACCGACTTCGGCGGGGTGAAGGTCAGATCGAACCCCGCCACCGCCTTCGGCACCGCCCGAGCCATCTCGACCTTCGTGATGGTGTCGCGCGCGGCGTGACGGGCCTCACCGGTCAGGGTCGGCGGCAGCTTGGCGACGCTCGCGGCGATCCGCTCCGCCACCGGCACAACCTTCGGATACGCGCGCCC
This sequence comes from Actinotalea ferrariae, assembly GCF_019733465.1. Taxonomy (GTDB): domain Bacteria; phylum Actinomycetota; class Actinomycetes; order Actinomycetales; family Cellulomonadaceae; genus Actinotalea; species Actinotalea ferrariae_A. The sequence continues at coordinate 8,689 of NZ_JACVQL010000170.1, forward strand.
CAGCAACGCGCCGGTGACCGGGTGGCGTCCGGCGCCGAAGAGATGCGCCATCGCCCCTTCGGTCACCACGGCGCCGGTCGCGATCCCGCCCGCGCCGGTCGCGTCGTTCAGGGAAGTCAGGCCGGAGCCGAGCCACCGCCCAGGTGGGTTGCCCGACGCGGCGTAGTACGCACCAACGGCTGCGAACCCGACCGGTCACAGTCCCCCGACGCCGTGTGCTTGAGCAGGTAGGCGTACCCCGCGCCGGCCGTCAACCGGTGCAGACCCATCACCGGCGCTCACCCCGGTCCGAAGTCCCCATACATCTCTGGGTGCGCGAAGACGACCAACATGGTTGGCGAGCACGCATCGGCGAGCGAACAGTGGCGGGCGGTAGGCCACGCACTCGGGCGTCGGTCAAGGTCGCAGATGCCCGCCGGGTTAGCCGACAACTCGGCCGTCGTCTCGGCCGTCGTCGTCCAGGGCCTACCCGATCGGGTGATCGGGCCAGTGTCGACAGGGGGACCCGCCGGCCCCTACGTTGATGATCACCTTGAGGTCGGGCCCGGAAGGGGCGCACTGAAATGGACGACCACCGAGCTCCGATCACTCCCGTGCACAAGACCCTTCTGAACTCCACGACCTGGGGAAACCTGATCCACGCAGGTCAACGCAGCGACTGGTACGGCGTGGCGCTCGCCCGCATCCTGTTGCTCCTTGGAGGCGGCGAAGTTCGGTACACGACCGGGCGGTTTGATGGTGACGCGGAGCGCTACGAGGGCGACATCTACGTCTTCACCGACGAGACCGTGATCACCGCATCCGTCGGAGGGACGGACTACGCCTGGCCTGAACGCTTCGACGTCGAGTCGGCGCCGAGGCGGTCGCTTCGTTCCATCGAGGCCGAGACGGGAGACTCCATCTTCGGACCCGAAGTCAGCTACGCGGGATGGCCGCCGGCCGATGTGAAGGTCACGGCGGTGTACGAGAGCGGACGCCGACTGGACCTGCCCTTGGAGCCTGGCTCGAGCGAGACGAGGGCTGCCCTCGCGGAGTTCCTCCCGTCGCTGCTGGCCGACCTCAGCGCCGGCAAGCGGTAGGCGCCCCCAGGTGGACGCCAGCGTTTGGGCAGCCTGGGCTGGCGCAGCTGTCTCGGCCGCAGGTGCCGGGATCGTCCTGTGGGTCCGGTGGCGTGACCGGCCCGAAGTGACGTGGCACTTCGGGCTCGACGGTCTCGCTGGCTCACGCGCCACCACCGCCAAGTTCCGCAAGCAGGGCCGGGACCCATACCGGCTGGTACGCCTCACCAACGTCGGTGACGGCGCCGCCTACGCCGTAACCGTCGCGGGCCTGACCGACTCCGTCGACACAAGCCTGTTCGAGCTCGACGCGAGCGACGTGCGTGGCTTCACCACCCCGCCGATCGCAGGCCGAGTTGCTCCCAACGACTACCTTCTCGCGCTCACCTGGGTCACGCCCGACCAAACAGAGGGCGACGTCGGGATGCGCGTCGAGTGGACCGAGGGACCCGTCCGCCACCGCCGTCACAGGTCTCAAACGCTCGTCTTGGCAGGCAATCCTCCCGGGCCGCAGCCGGCAATCGCGATCTCCGCGAGGCCGGACGTGGCACCGGGAGCAACACCGAGCCCGCGCACCTTGCCCTGGCGACGCCGTCGACAGACCGGCGGCGACTAGCCAGCTCCCTCACGGCTGCCGCCGACGCTCCGTGAGTTAGTCACGGAGCTGCTGCGGCGTCGTGGCAGCACCAGCACCACGCGTCGCCGACGCCAGCGCCGCCTCGAGCTGACGAGCAACGCCGCGATCGCCGACCCCAGTGTCGAGCGCCGGGAAGTCCAGACGCTTGGCGAGCACGAGGAACGCCTGCCCGAGTCGTGCTGTCGAGCCGGCTGACCTCCTCGAGCGCCCGGGCCGTCTCGGCGCACACCGCGCCGCCCTGGTGCAGAGCGTCCGCCGGGCTCCGGAGCCGCGACCGGCAGCGCCTTCACGTCCGCGAGCGCGTCCGCCTTGCCCTTCCGCTTCCGGCACCGGTCCGAGCAGTAGCGCGCCTTCGCGTGCCGCGCTCGAAGACCTTGCCGCAGGCGCGGCGTGACGTCCACGGGGCATCACCGTCCTGGCCGATCCCGGATCGTGGGCACCGCGGAGGGAGCATGGGGATCACGGGCGGGGTCACCTGGTGATCGCGGCAAGAGAGTGCCTGGCCCCCGGGTGGCCCCCGACCGGTCCGGCCCTGTCGGCGACCAGGCGTCATCGCTACCGTGCGGATCATGGGCATTGGACGTGCATGGCGAGAGGGCCGTGAGTTCCGGCGGGCTGCTGCGGCGGCCGGTCTCGATCGGCACCTGTCCGACGAGGAGAGCGTCGTGCTGATGAATAAGTGGGCCGAGATCCGAGAGCGCACGGGTGTGCAGGTCTCTGCCGAGGTGTTCATCGCCCGTTTCCTCGAGGCGAGCGACCGCTAGGGACGGACGGATGGGCGCACGCCCCGCTCCGTTGGACACATGGTCGCGCCGCGACTCAAATGGCATCGATCTCCACAAGTGCCAGAGGTGTTCCGGACATTCGATCTTCGTCGCCTGGCCCACATCGGCCCGCGGCCGACGCGGTCTACCCACAGCCCCTACGGCGTGTTGAGAATCGGCTCGATGACGGCCAGCACAGCTCCGATGACCATGAACGGACCGAAGGCGAGACGGTCCTGCACTGTCGCCCGCCGAGTCGCGACCAGCACGGCGGCCGTCAAGCCGGCAAGCACAAACGTCATCACCGTGGCAAGCACCACCCGGTCCCAGCCGAACCATCCGGTGAGCAGCCCGACGATCGCCGCGAGCTTGACGTCACCGAAGCCCAATTCGCCGACCGCGATCCAGGCGACGAGGAAGTAACCGGTGAAGAGGGCAGCGCCCGCAGTCGCTGAGCGCAGAAGACCTCCCGGCTCCGACGCCGCGAGAGCGGCCGCGACGAGAGGCAGTACGACTCCCGCGGACAGCGTGAGCAAGAGCTTGGACGGAAGCCGGTGCGTGCGGACGTCGATGACGCTCGCAGCGCCGCCGACCACCACGAACCAGAGCAGGGCGACAACCACCGCGGCGTCCCCAATTCGCTCGCCACTCATGGCGGCCATGGTGCGCGCCGGGCGCGCGGGCGTCAGTACGGCGCAGCAAGGTTGTGTGAGGCGCGAGTCCTGAGCCGTACCTGTGGACAGCGAAGGGAGACCTCGCCTCATGGGCCACTCGACGAGAGGCTTCGGCTGCCGGTAGCGCCAAGGTCGAGATGCTCCTCCATGCCGGACCCAGCGGGGTCTGCCCTCTGGTCGCCATCACCCACCTGCTCGCGATCGGTCCTCCGCGAGGGAGAAGGTCGTGAGCGTGGGCGGGTCCGGACCGCCGAGGCCATGAGATCGAGGCACCGCCGGGCTGGCGAGGCGTGTGGTCGCTGAAGTCGGCATGTCGCGGTTGGCCGTGCAGGTGGCAGCGATGAGCTCGTGTGCCGAGACCCGGTCGTCGCCCCTCAGAAGACAGACGATGAAGGTTCGATGAAGGCTGGTGCGACGGGAACAGCCGGCGCGGCATTCTGGTTCCCACGGGTACCCCCCAGGGGTATCGAGAGAAGTAGGTGATGAGCGAGCACCAGCACCACCACGGGCAGGACGAACACAACGGTCAACCGCATGCCGACCACGGTGTGACCGCGGCGTCGACGGTGGAAGACAGCACGCGTACCGCCCCAGTTGGGTCGGAGACGGACAGCCCGCCGCGCACCGACGGACACCACGCACACCACGGCACCGCCACGGGGCATGCGGCGGCGGGCCACGAGGCGGGCGCCATGGCTGCGCACGCCGGCCATGGAGACACCGGCCACGGGGATCACGCAGCGACGTTCCGCGACCGGTTCTGGGTCAGCCTGGCGCTGGCGGTCCCGGTCGTGGTCTTCAGCCACATGTTCGCCGATCTCCTGGGCTACACCCCGCCCACCTTCCCGGGCTCAGCCTGGATCTCGCCGGTGCTCGGCACGGTGGTGTACCTGTACGGCGGGTGGCCGTTCCTCACCGGCGCGGTCACCGAGGTCCGCGCCCGCAAGCCGGGGATGATGCTGCTGGTCGCCACGGCGATCACCGTCGCCTTCGTCGCGTCGTGGGCCACCACCCTCGGCGCGGCCATGGCGCTGGACTTCTGGTGGGAGCTGGCGCTCCTGGTCGTCATCATGCTGCTCGGCCACTGGCTCGAGATGCGCGCCCTCGGCGCCGCGTCAGGCGCTCTGGACGCCCTGGCTGCCCTGCTGCCCGACCTCGCCGAGAAGGTCTCCGAGACCGGCACCGTTGAGGTGCCACTCGACCAGCTGCGCACGGGGGACGTCGTCTTGGTTCGCGCCGGCGGCCGCGTCCCGGCGGACGGGGTCGTCGTCGACGGCGCCGCGCACCTGGACGAGGCCATGATCACGGGCGAGTCCAAGGCCGTGCGCCGCGGCGTCGGCGACCAGGTCGTGGCTGGGACGGTCTCGACCGACTCCACCATCCGCGTCCGGGTCACCGCGGTCGGCGCCGACACCGCGCTGGCCGGCATCCAGCGCCTGGTAGCCGACGCGCAGGCATCGAGCTCGCGCGCGCAGGCGTTGGCCGACCGCGCGGCCGGGTTCCTGTTCTGGTTCGCCCTGGTCGCCGGTGTGCTCACGTTCATCGTCTGGGCCGCACTCGGCGACATGCCCGACGCCGTCGAGCGCACCGTGACGGTCCTGGTCATCGCCTGCCCCCACGCCTTGGGTTTGGCGATCCCGCTCGTGATCGCGATCTCCACCGAGCGCGCCGCCCGCGCCGGCCTGCTGGTCAAGGACCGCCTGGCCCTGGAGCGGATGCGCACCGTCGACACCGTCCTGTTCGACAAGACCGGCACCCTGACCGTCGGACGCCCGACAGTCACCGACGTGTCCGCGGTGCCTGGCGAGGACCGCGACGCGCTGCTCGCCCTCGCGGCGGCGGTCGAGTCCGACAGCGAGCACCCGGTAGCACGCGCGATCGTCAGCGCCGGCGCCAGCTCGGCCCGCCCGCAGGTGTCGGACTTCGCAGTCCTGCCCGGTCGTGGGGTGCGTGCCGTCGTCGAGGGACTTCAGGTGCACGTCGGTGGACCGGCGCTCCTCGCCGAGCTCGGCGCGACCGTTCCCGCCGACCTTGAGGCCGCGGCCCGTCCGTGGGCCCAGCGAGGCGCGTCCGTCCTGCACGTCGTCCGTGACGGTCAGGTGCTCGGCGCGATCGCCGTGGAGGACGCGGTCCGACCCGAGTCGCGGGAGGCGGTCGCCGCCCTGCGGCGCCGCGGCGTGCACGTGGCCATGGTCACCGGTGACGCGCAGAACGTCGCCGACGCGGTCGCCGCCGACCTGGGCATCGACGAGGTCTTCGCCCAGGTGTTGCCCGCTGACAAGGACAAGAAGGTCGCCGAGCTGCAGGCGCGCGGCCGCCGGGTCGCCATGCTCGGCGACGGTGTCAACGACGCCCCAGCCCTGGCACGCGCCGAGGTCGGCATCGCGATCGGCGCGGGGACCGACGTGGCGGTGGAGTCCGCAGGGGTAGTTCTAGCCTCCGACGATCCGCGTGGGGTGCTGTCGGTGATCGAGCTGTCGCAGGCGTCTTACCGCAAGATGTGGCAGAACCTGGCCTGGGCAACCGGGTACAACCTCATCGCCGTCCCGCTCGCTGCCGGTGTCCTTGCCGGGATCGGGTTCGTCCTGTCTCCGGCCGTCGGAGCGGTGCTCATGTCGGTGTCCACGATCGTCGTGGCGCTTAACGCCCAGCTCCTGCGTCGGCTGGACCTGGATCCGGCGGCGGTCGCGACCCGCTGACCCGACGCACGATGGCCCGCCACCGACAGGGGCGGGCCATCGTGCTGCGCGGGGGGACGGCTACGCGGTGTGGACGTGCGCGTCGTCCTGTGCAGGCGCGGATCGGTCGATCACCAGCTCATCCAGCGGCGCCGGTGGTCGGCCCGCGCCCGGTCCGCCGGCACGCAACCAGGTCGCCAGGGCGTCGGTCGCGTCGTCGCCGGCGAGCCGTTCGAACCAGACCGGCGCGACCCCGGCACGTCGGCAATGCGCGGTCGGACGGGCGACGACGACGTCGCCGCGTTCACACTCGTCCAGGCACTCGACGAAGGTCAGGCGCGCGACGCCCTCGTCTGCGAGGCGGCGCAGTCGCTCCGCTTGACCGCCGGGCAACGGGTCGATGCCGACCAGGGTTTCCCCGGCGCACAGGCTGCACGCCGTCAGGCCCGGCACCTCTGCCGCGCCTGACGCAGCCCGCTGGTTATCGGGCGCTCTCACTTGTGCACCGGGGCGGGAGTGATGACGACCTCGCCCACGTTGGGCAGCACGGCGCGCACACGCTGCTCGGCGTCACGAGTGATGGCCGCGGCCGCAGCCAGCGGCGCGGTGGCGCAGGTCCCGATCGTCGCGTCGACGTGCAGGTGGTGTCCCACCCACCTGGCGCGGATCCGGTCGACCTCCTCCACCCCCGGGGCGGCGGCCAGTGCAGCGCGGGCGTCCTGGATCAGGCCGGGATCGACGCCGTCCATGAGGCGTCCGACGACATCCCGGAGGGTCCCGCGCAGCAGCACCAGGATCATGGCGGTGATGAGCAGACCGACGAGCGGGTCGGCCAGCGGGAACCCGGCTGCGACGCCGAGCGCGCCCGCGAGCACGGCCAGGGACGTCAGCCCGTCAGTGCGGGCGTGCACGCCGTCAGCAACCAGAGCGGCCGAGCCGATGCGCCGTCCGACCCGGATGCGGTAGACCGCCACCGCCTCGTTGCCGGCGAACCCGACGAGGCCGGCGGCCGCGACCCACCAAACCTGCTCGATGGCCACCGGGTCGACCAGGCGGCGGACCGACTGCGCGCCGGCGACCACGGCGGACAGGGCGATCATGGCGACGATGAACAGGCCGGCGAGGTCCTCGGCGCGCCCGTACCCGTAAGTGAACCGGGTGGTCGGTGCACGCCGGCCGAGCGCGAACGCCAGCCACAGCGGGAGGGCGGTCAGGGCATCGGAGGCGTTGTGGACGGTGTCGGCCAGCAGCGCCACCGACCCGGTGACAGCGACGATCGCGAGCTGGACCAGGGCCGTCAGACCCAGGCCTACCAGGCTGACCTTGACCGCCCGGATGCCCGCGGCGCTGCTCTCCAGGGCGCCGTCGATGGAGTCGGCCGGGTCGTGCGAATGCGGGGAGAACAGCCCGCGGAGCACGCCTCGTAGACCGCCGTGATGGTCGTGCCCGTGATGGTCAGGGCCGTGGTCGTGGTCGTGGTGCTCGTCGATCGCGTGACCGGCGTGGTGGTGGCCGGTCACGCGTCGGCCTGCCCGGCGATCAGACGCGGGCGATGGTGGGCGGGGTGGTCGGAGGCGACGTGCTCGGCGTTGTACACCGCGTCGGTGACCAGCTGCTCGACGTGGTCGTTGGCCGGCCGGTAGTACACGCTCGTGCCGACCCGACGGGTCTGCACCAGCCGTGCCAGGCGCAGCTTGGCCAGGTGCTGGGAGACCGTGGGACCCGGCTTGCCGGTGTGAACGATGAGCTCGTTCACCGACATCTCCCGGCCCACCAGGGCCCACAGCAGCCGAACCCTGGTCGGGTCGGCGAGCATCCGGAACACCTCGGCGGCGAGCTCGGCCTGGTCCTCCTCGAGCGGCGTCTGCTCGCTATCTGCACGCATGCGCAGATGTTACTTTAATAATGCTGGTGCACCGCGCCGGGGCCACCGCGGAGGTCACGCGATCGCCCCGGCTTGAATGTTCACAGCTTGCCGAGCATCTCCTGCATCTCGTCGATCTCCGCGGTCTGGGCGTCGATGATCGCTCGAGCCAGGTTCAGTGCGTCAGGGCTGGCCCCGTCCTCGAGCTGCTCCTCGGCCATCTCGATCGCGCCCTGGTGGTGGGCGGTCATCAGGTCGAGGAACGACCGGTCGAAGTCGACGCCCTCGAGCTGCTCGAGGGACGCCATGGCTCCCTCTTGGTCCATGCCCTCCATGTCCATCCCCCCGTGGTCCATCGCGTCGGACTGCTCCTCTCCCCAGGCTTCCAGCCATCCGGACATCTGCTGGATCTCGGGGTCCTGCGCGTCGTAGATCCGCTGTGCGAGGTCGCGGACGTCGTCGGTGCTGGCCTTGTCCAGCGCGAGCTCAGCCATCTCCAGGGCGCCCTGGTGGTGCACGATCATCATCTGGGCGAACTCGGTGTCCGCGTCGTTGTGCTCGTCTGCCGCCTCGGTAGCGGCGTCCTGCTCGGTCGCGGTCGCGGTCCCGTCGGTGGGCTGCCCCGCCGGTTCGTCAGCGCCGGAGCACGCGGCGACCGTCAGGGCGAGGGCCACGGCCGCGGTCGTGGCGGTCAGGCGGCGGGTGGTGGTGCGCATGAGGTCCTTCCCTAGGAGTGGGTCGTGGTGGTGCGGTCAGTCGGTGCTAGTCGCTCATCGGACACCTCACTGTCGGTAGCCGGCTCTGTACGCACGCTGGCCGTTGGGTCAAGGTTCGATGAAGGTCGCCGCGCGGGCCGGGCGCGGGGACCGCTCGCGAGCGGCGCCAGACAAGATGGGTCCTGTGAGCACCGCGTCCGCCCCGCCTGCCCGCAGTGCTGTCGTCGTGGACGACGAGGAGCCACTGGCCCGACTGGTCGCCGGCTACCTCGAGCGTGAGGGGTACACCACGACCCTGTGCCACGACGGCGCCCGTGCCATCGCCCTGCTGCGGGAGGTCGGCCCGGACCTGGTGATCCTGGACCTCGGCCTGCCCGGGCTGGACGGGGTGGAGGTGTGCCGGCAGCTGCGGACGTTCTCCGACTGCTACGTCGTGATGCTCACGGCACGCACCGACGAGGTCGACACCCTCATCGGTCTGTCCGTGGGCGCCGACGACTACCTGACCAAGCCGTTCAGCCCGCGCGAGCTCATGGCCCGCGTCGCGGCCCTCATGCGACGGCCACGACGTGCGGCCTCGGTCGCCGCCGCCCCGCCGGCGGCGCCCGCACTGGAGGTCGGCGACCTGAGCATCGACGTCGACGCGCGCGAGGTGCACCGCGACGGGCATCTGGTGGCGCTGACTCGCACCGAGTTCGACGTCATCGCTGCGATGGCGGCCAGGCCAGGGCGGGTGTTCAGCCGACGCGCCCTCATCGACACCGTCTGGGGGCCGGGGTGGGTCGGGGACGAGCACTTGGTCGACGTCCACGTGCTGCACGTGCGCCAGAAGCTCGGCGACACCGCCGACGCCCAGCGGTACATCCGCACCGTTCGCGGCGTCGGCTACCGCATCGGGACCGGCGCATGACCGCGGCCGGCGAGACGCGTCCCGCGGGGGCGGCGTGGGGCCTGGGTGCCCGGCTGCTCGCCGGCCTGGTCATCGTGCTGGCGACGGCCGCTGTCACGGCGTGGCTGGTCGCGTCCGCCGTCGGGCCGGGTGTGTTCCACGACCACATGCTCCGCGCCGGGCTGGAGGACCACGACGCCGCGGTCGTCCACGCCGAGCAGGCGTTCCAGGACGCCAGCACGATGTCCCTCGCGCTGGCCATGGGTGCCGCCGCCCTCGCTGCCGCGGCAGTCAGCCTGGTCCTGACCCGCCGCATCGGCCGTTCCCTCGCCGCGGTCTCCACCGCAGCGGCCCGGGTCGGGGCCGGCGCCTACGAGTCCCGGGTGCCCGACCCGGGGCTGGGCGCTGAGTTCGACGACCTCGCGCGGTCCTTCAACGCGATGGCTGACCGGCTGCACGAGGCCGACCGGCTACGCGCACGCCTGCTGGCGGACGTCGCCCACGAGGTCCGCACCCCGGTCGCGACCATCACCGGGTACCTCGAGGCGGTTGAGGACGGCATCCAACCTCTCGACGAGACGACGATCGCCGTCCTGCGGGAACAGGCCACACGCCTCACGCGCCTGGCCCGAGACCTCGCCGCCGTCACGCACGCCGAAGCCGGCGACCTCACTCTGGACCTGGCGATCGTGCCGGCCCCCGACCTGCTGCGCGCGGCGACTGCCGCGGCCGGGGAACGCGCCGCGGCCGCCGGCGTCAGCCTCGTACTGGACGTCGCCGAGGGCGTGCCGCCGGTCTTCGTGGACCGCACCCGCATCGCGCAAGTGCTCGACAACCTCGTGGCGAACGCGGTCCGTCACACCCCGCCCGGCGGCACCATCGTGCTGTCGGCGGAGCCGGCCGCGGACGGTCAGGTGGCGTTCGTCGTCACCGACACCGGGGAGGGCATTGCGGCCGAGCACCTGCCGCACCTCTTCGAGCGCTTCTACCGAGCCGACACCGCCCGGGACCGAACCCGCGGCGGATCGGGCATCGGCCTGGCGATCAGCAAGGCGCTGACGCTCGCCCACGGCGGCAGGATCTCGGTGACCAGCGACGGCGTCGGCCACGGCGCCACGTTCACCATCACCCTGCCGGCAGCCTGAGACCCACCGCGGGCACCGTCGCGCCGAGCGCGTGGCGGCGTCACGGCGTCATGCCGTCCATTGTCGAGCCGTCGTTCATGACGTGGGTGGCGTCCCACCCAACGACGGCCGGGTCCAGCATGCCGGCGATCATCGCGATGTGGGCCACGACGAGGAAGAGGCCCACCATCGTGGCGTGCACCTTCAGGCGGCGCTGGTCGTGCCAGTCGGCGCCCAGGGCGCGGGTCTCGAGCAGGCTCATGCCGAGCAGCGGGACGATGCCGAGCAGGTAGAACCCCACCGCGACAACGTCGGCCCAGCCGCGCCAGCCACCGGACGTGGTCAGCGGGATGACGGCGTGCTTCGTGAGGTAGACAAGGACGCCGAGGAAATAGAACCCGGCCACCAGGCCCGCATACCGGTTCACGCCCGCGACGACCGGGGCGACGGTGCGGCGGAACAGGATCGCCAGCTCGGACACGGCGATCGTCTCGGCCAGGACGACCGGGACCGCCATGAACAGCAGCAGGTTCCACGGCTGGTTTGCGGCGAGCAAGCCCATGTAGTGGGTCGAGCCCATGTCGTCGCCCGCGGGCCAGGCCGGCAGGAGCAGGCCGATGACGGCGATGGCGAGGCTGACGATGGTGACGACCGCGATGCGGACGTGGCGCCCGCGCGCGGCGGCGAGCGGGGAACCGGCCAGGCCGGCGGTGGTAGGTGCGGTGGCGACCATGAGGATCCCTTCGATGAGCGCGCCGGACCGTCCGACGCCCCCATCACCGTCGGCGCGTTCGACAGACGTTCGGCAGATGAGCGATGAAGAGCCGATGAAGGCGGCCGCTGAGGCGACCGCCGTGGGCCTCATCCGGGACCTGAGACCTACTGCGCCTCGCGCCCACGCAGGTCGAGGCGGGCAGCGGGAGCGTCTGCGCATTGCATGCCACCAGCCGGCGCCCCGGGGTGCGTGCCCGCGGTGCCCGCTCCCACGAGCGGTGTCTTCCAAGGCGGGCCCAGAGATCAGTACGGTCGGCAGGTGGCAGACGACGCCGTCCCGCGGCCGCAGGGCACTGCCGCCCGATCGAGAGGGCGCCTCGGTCGGGTCGTGGCCTTGTCCCTGCTGGCTGGGTTGGTCGCCGCCGCCTTCCTAGTCTTCGCGCCTTTCATCCCGGCGACCGAAGCCGGGATCACCGGCGCGCTGCTGTGCGGGCTCGCCATCGGTTGGGCGCTGTTGACCGTCCTGTCCGTCCGGTTCACCGACCAGCCGCAGCGGTGGGCGGCGGCCCCAGCCCTGTTCATGGGCGTCGGTGGCCTGCTGCTTCTCACGGCGGGATCTGCGGTGCTCGAGCCGCTGGCGTGGGTGTGGCCTCCGGTCCTGCTGGCGCTGGTCATCTGGATGTTCCTGCGGGTCCGTCGGGACGCGCGCAGCGGCGGGGGTCGCGCACTCCTCTACCCGGTGCTCGTCGTGCTCGCGCTCGCCTCGGTAGGCGGCGGGTACCAGACCGTGCAGGGGGCAGTCGACTCCTCGCGTGCCATGCCCGGGCAGCTCATCGACGTCGGCGACCACCGCCTGCACCTGAGTTGCGCCGGATCAGGAAGCCCCACGGTGGTCCTGGACCCCGGTGCCGGCATGGTCTCCGCCCAGCTCGACCTCGTCGCCCCAGTCGTCGCTGAGCAGACCCAGGTCTGCATCTACGACCGGGCAGGGCGCGGCTGGAGCGAGCCGGCCATGACCCGCCAGGACGCCACGCAGATCGCCGCCGACCTGCACACACTGCTTGAGGCCGGTGAAGTCCCGGGACCGTACGTGCTGGCCGGGCACTCCTTCGGCGGCCTGTACGCCCTGACCTTCGCCGCCCGCTACCCCGACGACGTCGCCGGGATGGTCCTGATCGACACCACACCCCCGGCATCCACACAAGCCTCCACCGGAGAGCCTGCTGGTGACGAGGGTGCCGCCATCGGCGACCGGCTCGCGACCTTGGTGTCGATCTCCGCCCGCCTCGGCGTCACTCGCCTGATCGACCAGCCCACCCCCGACAGCGTACGCAGCACGCTCCACGAGTACGGCCAAGGCGGCGCCTCGGCGCAGGAAGCGGCCGCCCTACACGACTTCGCGGACAAGCCGCTCGTCGTCCTCACCGCCGGGATCGGTCAGGACCCGCAGGACGCCGCGGCGCACCAGGTCCTCGCGGGGCTGTCCACCAACGGTGTCCACAGAGTCGTCGAAGGCGCCGATCACGGTGGGATGGTCACCGACTCGACCGGTGCGGCCGCGACCAGCCGCGCCATCCTCGACGTCGTGGCATCGCTTCGGAGCGGCCAGTCGCTGTAACCGGCGCCCCTGGGCACGCAGCCGGGACGCGGGGTGTTGGGATGAGGAGTGCGCAAGACGACGACTGACTCTCGTCGGACGAGGAGCCGTCCCCTTCACCACACCTGCCTGCCCCACGCGGCGAGGTGGGATGCGATGCCACCGCAATGCAGGCACGCTCTGCACCGAACCTGATCAGGCGCGAGGTCCGAACGACGCACCTCCGTCGGTGGAGGTGAGGACGCCGGACGACGTGACCACGACGATCTCGAGCCGCGTCGCGAGGTGACGGGCCGCGATGGCTTGCGGAACGTCGCCGACCTCGCCTGCATAGGTCCATGAGTCGGCGGCGTCAGAGCTGACGTACACGGCCCCGTCGGGGTTCACCGCGACCACCGTCGTCGCGTCGACAAAGTGGCTGAGCATCAAGAGCGGTCCGTCGGGGTCGAGCTCCCAGGACGCACCCGCGTCCCGCGAGCGCAGCACGCCCTCGGGGGTCGTCGCCACCAGGACTGTGCCGTCCGGGCTCGCAGCAAGTGCGTGGATGCCGCTCGGTGCCTGAGCTGCGTGCCATGTCCGACCGTCCGGTGACGTCAGGAGGTCCGACCCGTCGAACCCGACCACGCCAGCTGATGTGACCGCCAAGGCGTGGAAGTCAGTGAGGCCCTCCCGCGAGACACCGGTCCAGGAATCCCCTCCGTCGGACGACGCGATCAGCCCGACCGGGTTCGGCAGCGCCAGATTCGGCCCTGGATGACCAGAGGCGTAGAAGCGGTCGGGGCCCTCCACCGCGAAGCCCATGAGGTCGATCTGGGGGCCGACGCGTACGAACCCATCCGTCTCGTCGCGGAACAGACCATCGTGTGTCGCCAGGTAGAGGTCACCGTCTGCGGGATTAAACGCGGCCCCGTGCACGTGCTCGCTGGGGACGAGACGCTCCTCGTCGCCAGCGGACGCGGAAGGGGAAGGCGCACCCGTGCCGGAACTCCGGTCGGGCGCCGCGGGGGCGGCGCAGGAGCTGAGGACGACGATTGCCAGTGCGAGCGCCCCGCTTCCACTGAGCCGGAAGAGCGCCTTGCCACGGGCGTCAACCCGAGTGGTTCTAGCTCTCATGTCGTCCAAGTCCTCTCTCGTCGCCGACCGCTACCCGGAGCAGCAGCTGCCGGTGCGAGAGAGACGATGGCCGGCCACCGCCCGAGCACTCGGCATCCGAACGTGGGGCCTGAAGAGGCGTTCTGCGCCTCGCGGGAATGCTCGGCGACCAGCTGTTTCGCCGGAGCAGGCGAAGGTTGGCCCTACCGCGCCTGCGCTCATGCGGGGTGACCGCTGAAGGCGTAACCGGCCTGCGACACGGCATGGGCCACCACTGCCTCGTCCAGGACGTCGCGGCTCGCGATCGTCACGGTTCCTGAGGCGACGTCGACGGTGACGTCCTGAACCTCGGGGACCTTGCGGAGCTCGGCGGTGACGGACGAGGCGCAGTGGCCGCATGTCATGCCCTCGACGCCGTAAGTGATCTCCATCGCGGTGCTCCTCGTCTCGTCATGATCCGACCAGGTCGCGGCCGACTGCGCCGTGACGCCCGACCCTAGCCAGCGAGGCTGCAGCCGTCGGGCCCGGAACCGCTCGGTCGTTCTCTTCTTCAGCAACTCTTCATGAACTGCCGAACCGCCCGTGGTCCGCGCGGTCATCGAAGGTCGATGAAGGGCCTGACTGGGCGGCGGCTGCGCGGCCGTGCCGGAGCGCGCGCATGGCCCAGCACCCTGAGGTACTGGGCCATGCGGTGGCGGCGCGGTGCGCCCTCCGCGCGATACGCGGCCGGGGCTGACGCCCGCTGTCAGCCGACGCGGATGAACACCGGGTTCGACTGCCAGATCTCCCTGATCTGGATCGTCTTGCCCGGGACAGGCGCGTCGACCTGCAGGTTCCCGCCGGCGTAGATGGAGATGTGACCTGGAGACCAAATCAGGTCGCCCGGCTGAGCCTGCTCGAACGGCACTGCGGTGCCCGCATACCGCTGATCGGCGGAGGTGCGAGGCAGCGTGATGCCCACCTGGGCGTAGACGTAGGAGGTGAAGCCGGAGCAGTCGAACCCGTCAGGCGTCGTCCCGCCCCACACGTAGGGCACACCCACGTACCGGGAGGCGATCTCGACGATGGCACTGCCGTTGGCGCTCGCCGGCGCCGGAGCGCCGATCTCGGCCTCCCGGGCCGGGGCGGCCCGCTCCGCGCTTCGGGACGCGGGCTCCGGCTCCGGCTCCGGGGGCGGAGGCGGCGGATCGGCGACGACGCTGATCGCCGGGACGTCGAAAGTCCATGCGGCATCGCTCGGGACCGAGACAGGGGCGGACACCGCGAGCGCTCGCTGCGCCTCGACGGTCAACGAGGCAGTGTCGACGGACGGCAGACTGGGGTGCTCCGCCGGAGCGGCGGCCGCGGCAGGGCTGGCCAGCATAGAGACGATCAGGCTCGAGGCGCTCGCGGCGACCGCTGCCCTCCGCCCGGTGCCGTCCAGGCTTCGTGCGGTCGAGGCGAGGACGTCGTGGATCGGGGTATGCGGGGCGCCCGGGGCGCGGTGACGCGCGGCGGCCGAGAGTTCAGGCATCAAAACCTCTCCAAACGCCTACGAGGTGAGCTGTCGGGTTCGGGCCGGAGTAGGCCCGGCCGGACGCGTGTCCGGCTTCACCCCAAGGACGCCGACACGTCGGCGCCCGCGATGTGGTTCCCCCGCTCCTGCCAGCGAGTTGCTTGCGACCGTCGGCGGTGGCAGGACTCGGCGGTCCACCTCGGGCGTCCCGGGAGGTCCGGGCGGGCACATCCTAAGCAGACGCCGGCCTGCATGTCACGGAAAGGTCACGGAGCGCGTCTCGCCGTGTCCCGCGGGCTGGGCTGCGGCCCGGCCGCACCGAGCGGTGGTGCGACCAAGCGGTCTCCAGCGGCAGGCCCGCTTGAGGCAGGCAGCCACCACGTCGACGTCAATCTCGTGCTTCGCGAGGAGCCGGCGCACGCCGGGATCCTGGAGCAGGCAGAGCAGCAGACGGCACGTCTGCAGACCTGACTCGTCGCGTGGCGGGACGGTCTCGACGACGAGCGGCGGGAAGTCTTCTCCGCGGCGCAGACCGCGACCGTACGCAGCTGCTCCCCGCAAAGGGCACGCCGCGCAGGTCCGAGCCGACGGCGCGGATGAGCACCCGGTAGACGCCTGGCGTGGTCGTGTGCAGCGTCGCCGTGTACACGCCGTCGTCGGTGATCGGCGGCGAGAAGGGCACGACGGAGGCGATGCCGGCGGGATCGGTGACTGCGGCCTCGACTGACTCGCACGTTCGGGAAATACCCGCGGGGGGTATAGCGTTTAGCGCCGTGGATACCCACCGGGGGTATCGCGTACCAGGGGAGTCGACCATGACCACGACTGAGTTCCAGGTGACCGGGATGACTTGCGGGCACTGCGAGATGTCAGTCCGCAAGGAGGTTGCCCAGGTGCCGAACGTCACGGGCATCGAGGTCAGCGCGCAGACGGGCACGCTAGTCGTCACCGGCTCTGGCCCGGTCGACGACGCGGCGGTACTCGCGGCCGTCGACGAGGCGGGGTACTCGGCGGTGCGAGCCTGATGAACGCGGCAGGGCGCCTCTCGGCCTACGGGGCGGGGCTGGTGCTGGTCTTCGGCGGCGCGTTCGCGGTCGCGACGGTGGTCGCGCCGGATGACGCCGCGGCAGCCTGGCAGGCCTCGACCGCGCAGGAGCACGGCGGGACCTCGGCGGCCACAGACGCGCTTCGCGGACTGGGTCTCGCCCAGGACGGCTTCGCGCTCTCACCGGTCGCAGCGCCGGGCGAGGTCGACCAGCAGGGCGAGATTTCCTTCCAGATCCTCGACGACACGGGCGGCCCGCTCACCGCGTTCGCGACATCGCACGACAAGGACCTGCACCTGATCGTGGTCCGCTCGGACGGCAGCCAATACCGGCACGTGCACCCTGAGCTGGACCGCTCGACCGGCACGTGGTCGCTGCCCTGGGTCTGGGACGCGCCAGGGTCCTACCGGGTGTTCGCGGACTTCGTGCCCGGGGACGAGGAAGGCACCAAGGTCACGCTGAGCCGCACGCTCGAGGTCAGCGGGCCCTTCACGCCTGCGCAGTCGCACGAGCTGGTGACCACCCACACCGTCGACGGCTTCCAGGTGTCGATCGCCGGCGACCTCATCGCTGGGTCGACGGCCGAGCTGACGATCTCCATTGCGCGCGACGGAGAGCCCGTCACGACGCTCCAGCCCTACCTCGGTGCGTTCGGGCACCTGGTCGCGCTTCGCGAGGGCGACCTCGGCTACCTGCACGTGCACGCCGAGGGGAGCGAGCCGCAGCCGGGCGACGTCGCTGGCCCGTCGATCACGTTCGCGACCCAGGCGCCGACCTCGGGCCGCTACCTGCTCTACCTGGACTTCCAGGTAGACGGACAGGTCCACACCGCGCAGTTCGTCCTGGACGCCGCCCCCGGCGACGGCACGAGCGACCAGATGAACGACATGGACTCCAACGAGCACTGACCCACGGGTCGGCTTCGCGGACGAGCTGAGAGGAATGTGCTGATGAGCACCACAGCGCCCCCGTCCACGGGGACGAGCGTCGAGCTCGAGATCGGCGGGATGACGTGCGCCTCCTGCGCGATGCGGATCGAGAAGAAGCTGAACAAGCTCGACGGGGTCGCTGCGACGGTCAACTACGCCACCGAGAAGGCGAAGGTCACCGTCCCGGAGGGGTACGACCCCGCGCAGCTCATCGCCGAGGTCGAGAAGACCGGCTACACGGCGGCGCTGCCCGCGCCCAAGGAGCCCCACGCGGGCGCCGACACGGCACCGGGCGACCGGGCCGAGGATCGAGAGCTCACCTCCTTGCATCACCGGCTCGTCGGCGCCGTGACCCTGTCGGTGCCGGTCATCGCGATGGCGATGATCCCGGCCATGCAGTTCACGTACTGGCAGTGGGCCTCGCTCGCGCTGGCTGCACCCGTGATCGTGTGGGCGGCGTGGCCGTTCCACAAGGCGGCGTGGACGAACCTCAAGCACGGCGCCGCAACGATGGACACGCTCGTTTCGCTGGGCACCGGCGCGGCGTTCCTGTGGTCGCTGTACGCGCTCTTCTTCGGCACCGCCGGCACGCCTGGGATGACCCACCCGTTCGAGTTCGCGCTCGCTCCGTCCGACGGCGCCGCCAACATCTACTTCGAGGTGGCAGCCGGGGTCACGATGTTCATCCTCGCCGGCCGATACTTCGAGAAGCGCTCGAAGCGCCAGGCCGGCGCAGCACTTCGCGCGCTGCTCGAGCTCGGCGCCAAGGAGGTCTCGGTCCTGCGCAACGGCGTCGAGACGAAGATCGCGGTAGAGGACCTCACTGTTGGCGCCGAGTTCGTCGTGCGGCCCGGGGAGAAGATCGCTACCGACGGCATCGTGGTCTCCGGCACCTCCGCCGTCGACGCTTCCATGCTGACCGGCGAGTCGGTCCCTGTGGAGGTTGCCGAGGGCGACACCGTCACCGGCGCCACCGTCAACGCCGGCGGACGCCTGGTCCTGCGGGCCACCCGCGTCGGTTCGGACACCCAGCTCGCGCAGATGGCCAAGCTCGTCGAGGACGCCCAGACCGGCAAGGCCGAGGTTCAGCGCCTGGCCGACCGCATCTCCGGCGTGTTCGTCCCGATCGTCATCGCAATCGCGGTCGCCGCGCTCGGCGCCTGGCTGGGGGCCGGCTTCCCGGTCACCGCGGCCTTCACCGCCGCCGTCGCCGTACTCGTGATCGCCTGCCCCTGCGCCCTTGGTCTGGCCACCCCGACCGCCCTGCTTGTCGGCACCGGTCGGGGCGCGCAGATGGGCATCCTCATCAAGGGCCCCGAAGTGCTGGAATCGACCCGCACAGTCGACACCGTCGTGCTGGACAAGACGGGAACTGTGACCACCGGGAAGATGACTCTCGTCGACGTCGTCGTCGAGCCGGGTACCGACCGCGTCGAGCTCCTGCGCCTGGCCGGTGCCCTCGAGGACGCTTCTGAGCACCCGATCGCGCAGGCGATCGCCAAGGGCGCCACGCAGGAGATCGGCACCCTCCCCACGCCCGAGGACTTTGCCAACGTCGATGGCATGGGTGTGCAGGGCGTCGTCGAGGGACACGCTGTGCTCGTAGGACGCCCGTCCCTGCTCGCCGAGTGGTCGCAGTACCTCAGCGACGGGCTCGTCGAAGCCAAGACCCGCGCCGAGACGCAGGGCAAGACCGTCGTCGCGGTCGGCTGGGACGGTCACTCCCGGGGCTTGCTCGTGGTGGCGGACACCGTCAAGCCGACCAGCGCCCAGGCGATCGCCCAGCTCAAGGAACTCGGTCTAACCCCTGTGCTCCTCACTGGCGACAACGAGGCGGTCGCACGCCAGATTGCCGCCGAGGTCGGCATCGACGAGGTCGTCGCCGAGGTCCTGCCCAAGGACAAGGTCGACGTCGTGACCCGCCTGCAGTCCCAGGGCAAGGTTGTGGCGATGGTCGGTGACGGCGTCAACGACGCCCCTGCTCTCGCCCAGGCCGACCTCGGCCTGGCGATGGGCACTGGCACCGACGTCGCAATCGAGGCCTCCGACATCACCCTGGTGCGCGGCGACCTGCGCAGTGCACCCGATGCGATCCGGCTCTCGCGCCGCACCCTCGGCACGATCAGGACCAACCTGTTCTGGGCTTTCGCCTACAACGTCGCCGCCATCCCGGTCGCAGCTCTCGGGATGCTCAACCCGATGCTCGCCGGCGCGGCGATGGCGTTCTCCAGCGTCTTCGTCGTCGGCAACAGCCTGCGCCTGCGCAGCTTCCGCAGCACCGCGATCTGAGCCGTCTACCCGACTGCGCCTTCGAGGGCCTCCCCGTCCAGCCACATGAGCGTCACGCCGATGAAGGGCACGCCCAAAGGGCTCTCGTGACCGTGCACGCCGACCGGCCGAGGCTGGCCTGGGCATGGCGGGGGGCCATGTTCGGAGGACCTTCGCGGCCGGCCTCTCGGGGCGGTCAGCGCCTTCGTACGTCCTGCGCTGCGAGCCACACCCCGAGGACGGGGAGGCGGACGTCATTGATGGCGACGAGGACGTCGCCGTCGGCCCAGGCTTGGGCGGTGGTGTCCACGAGCTCGAGGCCGTCGAGGGCCCACACGATCCAGGCGGTGACCTCGATCGGCGACTTCGCGGCGGTCTGACGTCCCCCGGATGGGATCGGACGGGCGTTGCGGATGGCCTGGTGTTGGTGGGCGTTGACGTGCGGTCCGAGCACCTCCTGGGCGCGGAGGAACGCCTCCAGATCCTCGCCCACCTCCACCTGTAGACGACTCCACGTCGGGGCGCCAGCACGTTCCGGGCGGCCCTCTCGGGGTGGCCCTTCATGTTGGTCGTCCTCGCGCACCTGTACGTGTATGGGGATCCAACCTTCCGACCCCAGAAGGCCAGCAGTGCGGGCAGCGCGGGACGAGGAGGACGGGATGGACACGATCGCGTGGCCGGCGGCCAGCGCTCTAGACGCCGCCGCAGGGTCGGGGTGGGGTGGGCTGTGGTCGGTGTTGTTCACCGCGCAGCGCGCGGTCGGGGCGCTGGTGCAGGTCACGTCGTTCGCCGAGGGCCTGGACCTGATCTGGCTCGGTGAGGAGCTGCGTGCCGCGTGCGACGACGTCGCGACCCGCCATTTTGGTGCCGTCGCAGAGGCGGTCGCCGCGGACCTGGGCCCGCTGCCCGGCCTGGCACACGCGGCCGCCGGGCGGGCGGTCGTCGCGGGACTTCTCTCGGCGGTGATCTGCCGGGCGGACGAGCTGCTCGCCGAGGACCTGACCGGCCCGGACGCCCGGTGGTTGGCGGGCATGACGTCGCTGCTGTTCGCCGCACGGGTTCATCTGAGTGTGGCCGGTGCCCGGTGACCGGGGTCACCTACGCCGACCTGATCACCACCGCCGGCCAGCACGTGACCACCGGCGCCCTGCAGGTTCGCCAGCGCCCGTTCGACCGGGCTGACGACGCCCGGACCGCCCTGCAGGACTTCCACGCGGTCCTGGACGCGATCGAGACGCACACCCGGGCGCTGATCGGTCCGTCCCGCCTGGCCGGGATCAGCCCCACCACCCGCCTCGAGCCCGTCGTTGACCATGCCCTGGCGATGGTCGACGGGCTCCGCGACCTCGTCGGCGCCGACCGGCCCCATCCCACCAGCCTGCAGATGTCCGACCGGGCCTGGGCCCAGGCCGCCCTGCAGCTGCGCGGGGCGTCCGACCTGCTTGCGGTCCACCTCGACGCGTGGGGCCGGCAACGCTCCCCCGACGCAGCCATCATCGGTGACCCGGCGGCGCGCGACGGCGCCCTGATCCGGGTCGCGGGGCACCTGGACACTCTCCTGGCCGCCGAGTCCACCCTGGGACTGCGGAGCCTGCAGGCCGGCCTGCGCAAGGTCGAGGTCAGCCGGACGCTGCCGGGCCTGGACACCAACCGCTCCCACGCCGCCCACCTGACCCGCCACCCGGGCGGGGCGGTCTCACGGGCGCTGGACGGGCTGCGGCTGGTCGGCGAACCCGTCCGCACCGACGACCCCGTGCTGCACGCCGGCGACCTGATCCACCGGCTCCGCCAGGCGACCTGGGCCCTGCGTACCCACCCCGATTACTCCGTCGCGACCCTGTCCGACCTTGCCACCGCCGGCCTGGCGATCCACGCCCACACCGCCACCGCCCGCGGCGCCAACCTCACCCGCAACCCGCCGGTCCGCCCCGAAGACACCGCCGCCCTGCTCAGCCGCGCGGCGGCGTGGCGGGACCTGCGCACCGACCTCGCCGAGTACCAAGCCCCCGGACCCGCCGACCCGCACATCCGCGCCGACGTCCTTGCCGTACGGGACCTGCTCGCCCGGATCGCACCCCTGGACGGGAGCCGACAAGCCGACCCGCGGACCACCGGCCTACTCCTGGCCGCCATCCACGCGACCGAGGAGATCGCCACCACTGCAGGCGAGGCATTCGGCTGGCTCGCCGCAGCCGGTCACGTCCGGATCCAGGCCCGGCACCTGACCAGTGACCAGCTCGGCACCGACCCCGCCCTGATCAGCGCCCACGTCACCGGCACCACGACCGTGGCCCCACCCGCTCGATGGCAGATCACCACGCACCTGTGGTCAGCCGCCGCCGGTCACGCCGACCTGCGCTACACCCCCGTCGAACAGGCCATCGCCGCCGCCCACCAGCGCACGGAGACCGCCCACGTCCTGACCCGCACACCGCTTGAGAGGAGCACGCCATGAGCATCGAACCCGACCCGTGACGTGCGCTTCGTCGCGGTCGGGTCGGCGCACCCGTGGCCACCGCGACTCGAGGCGAGCTCCGATCGACTTGGCGCACCGGGCGCCCTTGCCCCTCGGCCCCACCACCATCTAGGGAGGACCTCATGGCTATCCAGCCACTGGACGGGACCCGAGGCACGCGCCCGGAACCCGCGCGCCGGTTCTACCGGGTGAAGGAAGCTGCCGCCGTTCTCGGCATCCCCCAGCGCACCCTCTACCACCTGGCCGAGACGGAACAGATCCCGTGCCGGCGCCTCGGCAACGTGATCCTGTTGCCAAAGTCGTGGGTAGAGAGCGACGCACCACCGCCTCGGCGGCGCTGATGGCCGTAGTCCGACGAGTGCTGGACTCGGGCTCGGTCCAATGGCGCGCCCGGGTCTACTTCAAGGGCCGCATCGTCGCGCAGCGGTCGTTTGATCGACGAACCGATGCAAGGCAGTGGGAGGCCGACCAGATCGCTCGGTTGCGGGAAGGCACCTGGATCGACCCAGCTCGCGGCAGGGTCGCTTTCGACAAGATCGCCGAGGACTGGCAGCAGTCTCGGCAGCACCTCGCGATGCGTAGCCAAGAGACCACCCGGTTCCTGCTGGACGCCTACATCCTTCCCGCGCTCGGTCGCGTACCGATCGGCTCCATCGCCCCGCTCGACGTTGAGCGTCTGCTCACTGAGTTGACCGCGCGCGGACTCGCGACCGCGACTCGACGCCGAGTGCTCTCGGTGATCCGACTCGTGCTTGATCACGCGATACGTGATCGCCGGCTGGGCGAGAACGTCGCTCGTGACGTCGAGCTTCCACGCGGCCGCACCAAGCGCGAGCCGCACTGGTTGCGCGCCGAGGAACTGAAGCGTCTTGCAGACACCACGCCAGCGACCTGCCGGCCGGTCGTGCTGTTCCTGGGTCTGTCCGGTTGCCGCTTCTCCGAGATGGCTGCACTCCGCGTGGACGACGTCATCCAGACCCAGCATGGTCTCGGCGTCCGCGTGCACCGAGCCGCGCCCCAGTCCAAGCAGACCCACGCGGCGGTGATCGGGTCTACCAAGACACACCGAACCCGGACCGTGCCCGTGCCCGTCGCGGTCGAGCGGTACGTCGTCGACCGAGTCGCCCAGGCAGCGCCGGGCGATTACCTCTTCCCGAGCCCTACCGGCGTCATCTGGACGAACACGAACTTTCGGCACCGCGCCAAGTGGCACCAGACGACGGCCGCAGCCGGGCTCGCCGGCACGACTATCCACGACCTTCGCCACACAGCGGCGACCTTGCTCATCGCCTCAGGCGCCGACCTCAAGGCTGTCCAAACGATCCTCGGCCACGCGTCCGCGACGATGACGATGGACCTCTATGGGCACATGTTCTCCGACGCGCCCTGGCTGGCGATGGCACGGATGCCGACCTGGCAGGACGACTCGGCAGCCGGCGGCGAACGGTCCGGAGAGAAGACTGATGGCGCCGCTCAGTGAGGTCTCGCTCGGGGCCGTCGGCGCATTCCGCGCAAGGGCTCCGGAAAGCGCTGGGACCCGATACGGACCCGATGTGCCGATTCGTGCCCGGAGCGCTTGCATCCCTTGCATCCTGAAGGGCGCTGACCTGCGCAAACACTCTGTGCGCCTGTCCGGCTTCGCCTGATGGTTGACGTTTCTGCTTCGGGTGATGCTTGACGCTCTGGTTCAGTCTCGCTTGCGGGTCTTGGTCAGGGAACCTCCTAGGGCTCGCTTGTTGCGGACGGGGCCGGTGCTGGTGCGGGCGACGGTGCGCAGGAGCTCGTTGCCGATCCAGAACTGCAGGGTGTCGGGGCCGACGAGGACGTCGCAGCGTTCGCCGGCGCGGTGGATCCCGACCGAGACCTGCTGCCAGGACACGCAGACGACCCCGTTGGTCGCGACCTTGCGGGCCACCCAGTCCGGGCCCGAGCGGTCCGGGACCGCGACCGGCTCCCGGCGGGCGGCGGTCGTGAACCGGGCGGCGGGCGTGGCCATGCCCAGCGACTGGTGAGGCCGGTCGCAGTTGTAGTGCTCGACCCAGGCGTCGACCTCGCGCTGCGCGGTGGCCAGGTCGGCGAACAGCGTGCCGCTGAGCAGCTCGGCGCGCATCGTGCGGTGGAACCGCTCGATCTTGCCCGTGGTCGTCGGCGAGCGAGGCTGGGTCAGCAGGTGCTCGATCCCGTTGCGCCGGCAGATCGCGTCGAACAGCACCTCGGTCGGCGGATGGTTGAACCGCCCGGTGAACACCTTCCCGTTGTCCGTCAGGACCTGCTCGGGGCAGCCGTAGCGCTCCAACGCCGCGGTGAACGCGTCACAGACCCGCTGCGTGCGCTCTCGAGTCATCAGCGTCGCGACCACGCAGAACCGCGAGTGATCATCGATACCGGTCAGGCACTTGCAGCTGGTCCCGTCCGCCAACGCGATCGCACCGACGGTGTCCATCTGCCACAGCTCCATCGCCGCGCCGCGCTCCCAGCGCCGCCAGTGCTCGGCGCGTCGACGCCGACCACCCGGCTCGATCAGCCCCGCCCGACGCAACGCCCGATAGACGCCCGACTGTGAGACCACCAGCCCGCGCCGACCCAGCTCGTGGACGATCCGCCGCGGACCCCACCCCGGATGGGCCCGCCGCGCCTCCAACACCTCGACCTCGACCCGAGGATCGAGCTGGTGCGGGCAGCTGGCCGGACGGTGCGAACGGTCCGCCAACGCCTCCAGGCCGCCCTGCTCCCACCGCAACAACCACGTATGCAGCGTCTGACGCGAGATGCCCCACGACGCCGCGACCTCGGTGATCGACCGGCCATCGCCGATGACCGCGAGCACCGCCTTGTACCTCTGCTCGGCCACGCTCAGCTCCCTCATGAGCGAGCGTCAAACATCAGCCGACACAGGTGTCAAGCATCAGCCGAAACACCGTCAACGATCAGCCGAAGACCAAACGTCCAGGATCAGCCGAAGTACTACA
>NZ_JACVQL010000171.1 GCF_019733465.1 Actinotalea ferrariae
GGCGACACCCGCGGCGGGCACGCGCGCTGCGGCGCGTGCGAGCGCCGCTCCGGCCTCCGCGTCGGCGCGGATCGGCATGGCGCAGGGCGCCGCCGAGGGCGACGTCGACCTCGACGCCGCGCTGCGCGCCATGATCGAGCTCGGTGCGTCCGACCTGCACCTCACCACGGGCGCGCCGCCGATGATCCGCCTCGACGGCGGCCTGCGCGCGCTCGAGGGCTTCCCGACGATGTACGGCGAGTCGCTCCAGCGGACGCTGTACGCCGTCATCACGCAGAAGCAGCGCGAGAAGTTCGAGGAGAACCTCGAGCTGGACTTCGCTTACGCCGTGCGCGGCGTCTCGCGGTTCCGCGTCAACATGTACCGCCAGCGCGACTCCGTCGGTGCGGCGTTCCGCATGATCCCCTACGAGATCAAGCCGCTCGAGGACCTCGGCGTCCCGGCGGTCGTCGCGAACTTCGCCGGCCTGCCGCGCGGCCTCGTCCTCGTGACGGGCCCGACCGGGTCCGGCAAGTCGACGACGCTCGCGTCGATCATCGACCTCGCGAACCGCACCCGGAACGACCACATCATGACGGTCGAGGACCCGATCGAGTTCCTCCACCGCCACAAGAAGTCGCTCATCAACCAGCGCGAGGTCGGGGCGGACACCCTGTCCTTCGCGAACGCGCTCAAGCACGTGCTGCGTCAGGACCCGGACATCATCCTCGTCGGCGAGCTCCGTGACCTCGAGACCATCTCGGTCGCGCTCACCGCGGCCGAGACGGGCCACCTCGTCTTCGGCACGCTGCACACGCAGGACGCCGCGCAGACGATCGACCGCATCATCGACGTGTTCCCCGCGTTCCAGCAGGACCAGATCCGGACCCAGCTCGCGAGCGCGCTCCAGGGCGTGGTGTCGCAGACGCTGTGCAAGAAGGCGAACGGCCGCGGCCGGGTCGTCGCGACCGAGGTCATGCTCGCCACCCCGGCGATCCGGAACCTCATCCGCGAGGGCAAGACGCACCAGATCTACTCGTCGATGCAGGCCGGCGCCTCGCACGGCATGCACACGATGGACCAGCACCTCGCGGAGCTGGTCAAGTCGAGCCGCATCACCTACGAGGTGGGCCTCGAGAAGTGCCAGAACATCGAGGACTTCAACCGGCTCGTCGGGCGCACGTCGAGGATGGCGCAGGGCGCCGGCTCGATGAGCAACCCGAACGCCGACAACGCCGTGTCCATGGCGGGCCAGGGAGGCTACTGATGGCGACCACGACCGCTACGCGCACCTTCGAGTACGCCGTCCGCAACAAGGACGGCAAGATCGTCAAGGGCCGCATCGAGGCGCAGAACCAGGCCGCGGTCGCGAGCCGTCTGCGCACCATGGGCACGGCACCCATCTCCATCCAGGAGGTGGCCGTCGGCGGGCTCAACAAGGAGATCTCGATCCCCGGCCTGAGCGACCGGGTCGGGATGAAGGACCTCGCCGTCATGTCGCGGCAGATGGCCACGATGATCAACTCGGGGCTGAGCCTGCTCCGCGCGCTGAGCATCCTTGCGAACCAGACGGAGAGCAAGCCGCTCGCCAAGGTCCTCGTGCTCGTGCGCAACGACGTCGAGGCAGGCGTCGCGCTGTCGGTCGCGCTGGGCAAGCATGCGGAGATCTTCCCGCCGCTGATGATCAACATGATCAAGGCCGGCGAGGTCGGCGGGTTCCTCGACCAGGTGCTCGTCTCGGTCGCGGAGAACTACGAGTCCGAGGTCAAGCTGCGGGCAAAGATCAAGTCGGCGATGACGTATCCCGTCGTGGTGTTCGTCATGGCCATCGTCGCGACCATCGGGATGCTGCTCTTCATCGTCCCCGTGTTCGCCGGCATGTTCGAGAACCTCGGCGGCGAGCTGCCCGCGCCGACCAAGGTCCTGGTGTTCCTCTCGGACCTCATGAAGTGGCTCGCGCCCGTGCTCCTCGTCGTCGGGATCATCTTCGGCGTGTGGTGGGGCAAGCACAAGAACGATGCCGAGGTGCGGCGCCGGGTCGACCCGTGGCGGCTCAAGATGCCCATCTTCGGGAACCTGTTCCGCAAGGTCGCCGTGTCCCGCTTCACCCGGAACTTCGGCACGATGATCCATGCCGGCGTGCCCATTCTCCAGGCGCTCGACATCGTCGGCGAGACGAGTGGCAACATGGTTGTCGAGAACGCTGCCAAGGCGATCCGCGACTCCGTGCGCAGTGGGCAGTCACTGTCCGGTCCGCTCCAGGACCACCCCGTGTTCCCGCCCATGGTCGTCCAGATGATCGCGGTCGGCGAGGACACGGGGGCGCTCGACGAGATGCTGCACAAGATCTCCGAGTTCTACGACCAGGAGGTCGAGGCGACGACCGAACAGCTCACGTCGCTCATCGAGCCCCTGATGATCGCCGTGCTCGGGACGATCGTGGGCGGCATGATCATCGCCCTGTACATGCCGATCTTCTCGATCTTCGACCTCATCCAGTAGCGGGGCGACAGCCCGCCCACCCGTGGCGCGCGAGGCGCCGGCGTCCCTGACGCCGGCGCCTCTCGCGCGTGCAAGGCCGCTACGCGGTGCATTCCTGTGCAATTCGGACACCCATGCACCCGAGCGGGTGAATGTCCCCGGGTGGCTCAGATCACACCTCAAGTCACCCGGTCTGGTGCCGATGGAAAGGGTGCAGCACCACCGACCCGCCGGAATTCATCCGGCATTCCGCCTGAAACCGAAGGAGAGCGCACAATGATCGCGCGCATCCGCAAGTCCATCGAGGAGAAGGACCAGGGCTTCACCCTGATCGAGCTCCTCGTCGTCATGATCATCATCGGCATCCTCGCGGCCATCGCGATCCCGGTGTTCCTCAACCAGCGCAAGAAGGCCGTGGACACCGCGGCGCGCGCCGACGTGTCGACCATCGGCAAGGAGGTCGCCACCTTCTACGTCGACGCCAAGGCGGACGTCGCGGCGACCGTGACGCTCGTCGGTGCGGGCACCACCGCCGACCCGAAGCGCTACCAGGTCAACAGCAACGACGCGGGCAAGCAGTCCGACAACATGGGCACGCCGACGATCACCTTCGGCACCCCGGCCCAGAGCTCGACGACGTGGTGCGTCACGCTGCCCTACACGGGCGGCACGAACAGCCAGGTGACCTACTCGGCCAAGAACGGCCTCGGCACCACCTGCTGATCCGACGAATCACATGCATGACGGTGGGGCGGGGGCTGCGGGCCCCCGCCCCACCGGCTGTCAGCCGCCGTCGCCCTCGGCGCGGCGCGCTCCGCTCGCTCCCACCCTTCGCCGCGAGAGGCCCTCGATGGAGCTCCAGTACAGCCGCGCTCGCCAACGGCTCCGCCGTGGCGACGATGCCGGTGTCACCCTCATCGAGGTCGTGATCGCCGCCGTCCTGCTGGGCATCCTCGCGTCCGCGGTGCTCGGCATCGTGGTTCAGGCGCAGTCCGCCCAGGTCGGCAACCGCGCGCGAGTCGCCGCCGCCAACCTCGCGGCCCGCGAGATCGACATGGTGCGCGAGGAGTTCGTCAGCAGCAGCACCGCGCCGCTCGCGCTTGCGGCCGCAGGCGTCGTGACGAACCCCCACAAGCTCCCCGGTGGCACCACGGGGCAACCCCTGGTCGTCGACGGCAAGCCCTACACCGTCGTGCGGTCCGCTGCGTGGAACATCACCGGCACCGGGCAGTCGGCGTGCGAGGGCGGCTCCCTCGTCGCGCACCCCACGCTGACCATCACCGTCACCGTGACGTGGCCCAACATGGGCACGATCAAGCCCGTCACGTCGTCGACCGTGCTGGCCCCGCAGAAGGGCACCGGCATCCCGACCACGGCTGGCTTCGTCGCCGTGACGGTCAAGGACTCGACCGGAGCGCCGAACCCCGGCCGCGCCGTTCGGGTCGCCAACGGGTCCGACATCCGGTCGGGTCTCACCGACGCGTCCGGGTGCGCCGTCATCCAGGTCGCCCCTGCGGCGGCCGGCACCGAGTACACCGTCTCGCTGAGCGACTCCGACCACGTCGACATCGCGAACAACTCGAACCCGTCGAAGGTCACCGGTCTCGTGAAGCCGGGCGTGCTCAACAACGGCGCGAAGTTCACCTACGACCGGTCGGGCACGGTGCGCGTCACCATCACCGGCCCGGGCGGCGCTCCGATCTCGCCGGCCGACCTCGACGGCGGCCAGATCACGCTCCTCGCGTCGGAGTCCTCGGGCACCACGGGTGCCGTGACGCGCGACCTGGACTCGAGCAGCTCGCTCGTCCAGGAGTTCCCGGGGCTCTGGCCCACCAACTACGGCGCCTTCGTCGGCTCCACCGCGCCGGCGGCGGGCTACCTGACGCAGAAGCTGACGCCCGGGGGCACAATCGACCTCACCGTCGAGTTCGAGCTCGCGACGACGTCGGTCACCAACCTCCCCGCGGGCACCGCGGCCGTCTGGGTCAGCAAGACCGGGACGGGCGCCGCCTGCGGCCAGCCGGGCGCGCGGCGCCTGGACAACCCCGCGGCGGTGACGCTCGCCCCCGCGGAGTGGGACTTCTACGCCGAGGGCGGTCCGCTCTTCGGCTGCTCACCCGGCCCGTCCGCGGTGACGCTCGACCAGGGCGCGAACGGCCCGGTCGTCTGGGGGACGTCGAGCCTTAGTTTGTCCAACCTCCCGGCCACGGGCGTGGTGTGGGCGGTCGAGGCGTCGAAGGTCCCGACGGCGCCCACCGGCGGCGCGTGCCCGTCGGGTGTCGCGGCGCCGTCGGTCCAGAACATCAACGACGTGGTCCGAGCCGGGGGAGCCGTGCCGCTTGCCGCGGGCACCTACTACGTCTACGTCACGGACGGGCCGTCGACCGGCGCATGCCTCAGCACACCGGGCGTCCGGTACCCGTTCAGCGTCCCGTACGGCTCCGCCCCGGCGACGTTGGCGTGGCCGGCGGCGACGCCGCAGCCCGTGACGGTGACCGGCGTGCCGAGCCTGGGCTGCCACGCCTGGGGGTGTTTCGTCGCACGGTACTGGCCGACCGTGATCGCCTCGACCGACTCCAACGTCAGCTGCAACCAGTCGAGCGTCAACCGGCCGTACATCTCGTTCGGCGCCAGCCCGTCGTCGTCCTCGGGCGACAACGGGACGTACTCCGGGTCGCTCAGCGGCGGCACCTGGTACGTCTTCCGGTGGGACACGCGCTCGTCGGGCGGTGGGAACAAGTGCACCTCAGCAGGCACGGTGATCGTCGGGTCCCGGCCGGTCACCCTGCCCTTCGGTGCGACCGCGCCGGTGGGACCGTGAACGCCCGCCTCAGCCGGGACGACGCCGGCCTCTCGCTCACCGAGCTGCTCGTGACCATGCTCATCACGTCGCTCGTCGTCATCGCGACGATGTCGCTCACGATCGGCTTCCAGCGCAGCAACGCGGAGAACGTGCTGCGTCAGCAGCAGATCGACGACGGGAGGTTCTCGGCCGAGGTCATGAGCAAGTCGATCCGGACCGCGGTGCGGCCGCTGCAGATCGCCACGTCGTGCACGGGCCCGACCTGCCAAGAGGCCTTCCTCTCCGGCACCGACTACTCGATCAGCTTCTTCGCGAACCTCAACAACGCGAGCAACAGCGTCGGGCCGAGCAAGGTGACGTACACCGTGCCAACCGCCGGGGCGCAGGCGGGGCAGCTGATCGAGACCGTTCAGAAGCCCGACCAGAGCTCTCCGGTCGGCGGTGCATACGCCTACTGCAATGCGACCGCGCCGAGCGCGACCGTCGAGTGCAAGGAGCGCTACTCGAGCCGTGTCCTCGCCCGGGGCGTGCTCACGGTGCCCGGGCAGCCGATCTTCCGGTTCTACAAGAAGAACGACCCGACGCCGCTCAACCCGGCCGCCTCGGGCGGCACGCTCACGGGGGCCGCGATGAAGGACGTCGTCGCGGTCGAGTTCTCGATCCAGGTGCAGACGCCCGGCACCCACCGGGCCGACCCGACCACCTACGTCCAGCGCGTCATGCTCCCCAACACCGAGGTCGTGATCCGGAAGGACCAGACGACACCATGAGCACCTCCCCGACCTCCCCCCGGCACACGGGCGTGCTGCGCGCCCTCGCGCGCCGCCAGCGCGACGACGAGTCGGGCATGGCGCTCGTCCTCGTCGTCGGCTCGATGCTCGTCCTCGCGATGCTCGCGATGGCGGCTCTCGCGGCCACCATGCAGAGCCAGAAGTTCGCGCGCTACTCGCAGGACTACACGGGCGCGATGGCTGCAGCGCAGGCGGGGATCGACGACTACATCAGCCGGCTCAACCGGTTCGACGCCTACGCTGACTCGCTCGACTGCACCAACGCCGCGATGAAGGGCCCGACGACGGTCGCCAACACGTGCGGCTGGAACGCGTCCACCCCGGCGGGGTGGCTGCCCGTCGTCCCCGGGAGCACCGATCCCGCGACCGCGCATTTCCACTACAAGGTCGACTCGACCAAGGCGATCTCCGAGGGCGTGGTGACGCTCACGTCGACGGGTCGGGTGGCCGGCGAGTACCGCACCATCGAGGCGACGATCGCCAAGGGCGGGTCGACCGACTACGTCTACTACACGGACTTCGAGTCGGCGGACCCGACCAACGTCCAGGCCTACAAGCCGACCTCGTCGAACCCCAACGGCGGGGCGACCAAGGTCGAGTGCGGCAAGGACGGCTACCAGGCCGCGAGCTACTACTACAGCGGCCGCAACGGCAGGGGCTGCGTCGAGATCCAGTTCGGCGCCGCCGACACCCTTGACGGGGCGGTCTACAGCAACGACGCGATCTGGAGCAAGGGCGCGACGTTCGAGGCCGGCTTCACGTCGCTCAACCCGGGCTGCACGAGCGTGACGGCGGCGACGAGCACCTGGCGCAACTGCCTGCGCCAGGGCTGGGACATCAACCTCGGCGAGAACGCGAACAGCACGGCGAACTTCAACAACAACCAGCCGACGCCGCCCGCGGACGGGCAGAAGCTCGACCTCGAGGACACCTCGGCCGCCTTCGCGAACCACCCCGGGTGCCACTACTTCGGGTCCACGCGGATCATCTTCGAGGACACCGGCAAGATGCGGGTCTGGAACAAGACGGCGTCGAACGGCGGGACCGCGCCGATCGCGAAGGCCGGCGGCGGGCTGCCGGCGCCCACGTCGTGCGGCTCGCTGGCGGACCTCGACGGTGCCGGTGCGCTCGTCAACGTGCCGTCGGGCATGGTGATCTACGTCGCCGCCGCCCCGGGAACCGTGCCGCGTCGCATGTGCACGCAGGGGCAGCTGGGCGGGCCGACGGGCCGTACCCTGCCGCTCGGCACGCTCAACACCGCGCCCACGACGGTGACCGGCACGAGCCCGAGCTTCGAGGCCGACACCAACATGGCCGAGCCGACGCGCTACTGCGCCGAGGGCAACCTCTACGCCGAGGGCACCCTCAAGGGTCGCGTGACGCTCGCGTCCGCGCAGTCGATCATCGTCACTGGTGATCTCGTGCTCGCGGGCGGTCGGGACGGCGGCGACATCCTCGGCCTCGTCGCGACCAACTCGGTCGAGGTCATGAACCCGCGCAAGGCGACGTTCACGCCGCAGCGGGTCGGTGCCTCGTGCGCCCAGACCGGCACGACGTGGCGGTACTGCCCGGGCTCGACGTCGACCTACTCCGGCTGGCCGACCCGCTACCCCGACCCGCACACGAACGCGCTGAACCCGACGAACGGGCTCCAGATCGCCGCGTCGATCCAGACGCTCCAGCACTCGTTCTACGTCCAGAAGTACGACGACTCGGCGGACCGCGGGACGCTCAACGTCTACGGTTCCATCGCGCAGCGCTGGCGCGGCATCGTCGCCCAGTACTCCTCGAACGGCTACACGACGACGACCTCGGGCTACGACAAGCTCTACCAGTACGACCGGCGGCTCATGCTCGCGCCGCCGCCGTACTTCCCGCGCTGGATCACGGCCCAGTGGGCGTTGCGGTACAGCGGGGAGATCAACACGCCCGCGACACTGAAGACGTGACGGCAGTCCTCCTCGCCCTGCTCGGCGTCCTCGGCCTCGCCGTCGGCTCGTTCCTCAACGTCGTGATCCACCGCGTGCCCGCAGGGCTCTCGGTGGTGCGGCCGGCGAGCGCGTGCCCCGCGTGCGGGAAGCCGGTGCGGCCGCGGGACAACGTGCCGGTGCTGTCGTGGCTCGTGCTGCGGGGCCGGTGCCGGGACTGCGGCGAGCCCATCTCGGTGCGGTACCTGGTCGTCGAGCTCGTGACCGCCGCAGCGTTCGTGGGCGTCGGGCTGCGGTTCCTGGTGCTCGAGGACGCCCCGGGCGCACTGCCGGCCTTCGCGTACCTCGCCGCGATCGGTGTCGCCCTGGCAGCGATCGACCTCGACGTCCACCGGCTGCCCAACGCGATCGTCCTGCCGAGCTACCCGGTGCTGGCGGTGCTGCTCGCCGTCGCCTGCTGGGCGGGCGACGACTGGTCGGCCGGCCTGCGGGCCGTCATCGGCGGCGTCGGGCTCTACGCGCTGTACTTCCTGCTCGTCGTCGTCAAGCCCGGCGGGATGGGCTTCGGCGACGTCAAGCTCGCCGGCCTGCTCGGGGCGGCGCTCGCGTGGTGCGGCTGGGGGACCCTCGCCGTCGGCGCGTTCGGTGCCTTCCTCGTGGGCGGCGTCTACGCCGTCGTGCTCGTGCTCGCCGGACGTGCCGGGAAGGGCAGCCGCATCCCGTTCGGGCCGTGGATGATCGCCGGCGCCGCCCTCGGCGTCGCCGTGGGCGAGCCGCTGTGGCGCGCCTACCTCGACCTGCTCGTCTGACGAGCGCACAGGGCCCGGCCTGAAGTTCGGCCGCGACAAACCTCAAGCCACCTCGGGTGCTGCCCGATAGGAACGTGACAGCTCCGCCAGTCGGCGACGAGAAGGAGTGCCCGCTGTGGCGACAACAGTGATCGGGCTCGACCTGGGGACGACGTACGTCCGCGCGGTCGAGGTGCAGCAGGGGCGCACGCCCACGGTGCTGCGGTGCGCGGAGGCCCCCCTGCCGCTCGGAGCCGTGCAGGACGGCGAGGTGACCGACCCCGGTCCCGTGGTCGACGCCCTGCGCCGGATGTGGCTCCAGACCAAGTTCTCCCACAAGGACGTCGTCATCGGCGTCGGCAACCAGCGGGTGCTGGTCCGCAACCTCGACCTCCCGTGGCTGCCGATGGCGCAGCTGCGGGCGTCGCTGCCGTACCAGGTCCAGGACAACCTGCCCGTGGCCGTCGAGGACGCGCTCCTCGACTTCTACCCGACCGCCGAGTACAACGGCGAGTCCGGGCGCTCGGTGCAGGGCCTCCTGGTGGCCGCGACGCGAGACACGGTGCAGGCCAACGTCGCCGCCGTGGAGTCGGCCGGCCTCCGGCCGCTCGTCGTCGACCTCAACGCCTTCGCCCTCGTCCGTGCCCACATGACGGGCGACCTGCGCAACCGCATCGTCGCGCTCGTCGACATCGGCGCCCGGATCACCAACGTGGTCGTCGCCCGGCACGGCAACCCCGTGCTGGTCCGGACGCTCCCGGCGGGCGGTCAGCACCTCACGGACGCGATCGCGGCCGAGCTGAGCATCCCCAACCCCGAGGCCGAGGCGATCAAGCGGCAGGTGGGTGTCGGCTACGGCGTCGCGCCCGAGCTCCGCAAGGCCGCCGAGGTCGTCAACCACGTGACGCAGGGGCTCGTGGAGTCCATCCGCAACACCCTCGTGTACTACGCGAGCACCAACCCCGGCCAGTCCATCGACGGCATCGTCCTCACGGGCGGTGCTGCCAGCCTCAGCGGGCTCGGCCAGTACCTGTCCAGCGCGAGCCGTCTGCCGGTCGCGATGGGCGACGTGCTGTCGTCCGTCACGGTGTCGGGCAGCGCGTCCTTCGACGGAAGGCCCGGCATGCAGCAGTCCCTCGCCGTCCCGCTCGGCCTCGCGCTGGCGGTGGCCGCATGAGCCCCGCGAAGGGCGCCGTCCTCGAGGCGGCCCCCGACGGTCGCGTCGACGTCGCCGGGCTCGGCGCGTTCCCGATGGCCCAGGTCAACCTGCTGCCGCCCGAGGTGCGCTCGCGTCGCGCCGTCGGCCGGCTCAAGGTGCGGCTCGTCGTCGCACTCCTCGTGACGCTGCTCGTCGCGGCGCTCGGGTTCGTCTACGCGGCCTTCACCGACAAGCAGGCGACGGACGACCTCGCCTTCGCGCAGAGCGAGGTGCAGCGGCTCCAGCAGGAGCAGGCGCAGTACGCCGAGGTGCCGCAGGTCAAGAGCGCGATCACGGCCGTGGAGAGTGCCCGGCTGCTGGGCACCTCGACCGAGGTGCTCTGGCCCGCCTACGTGCGCGCGATTCAGGCCGTAACCCCGGCCGGCGTCACGATCCAGGACCTGGACACCGAGATGCCGAGCCCGATCATGGGCAGCGCGGTCACGCAGGGCCCGCTCGACGAGGCCTCGGTCGGGGCGATCAGCTTCACGGGTCAGGCGCTCACGCTGCCCGACCTCAGCGCCTGGATGGACGCGCTCGAGCGCGTGCCGGGCTTCGTCGACGCCAGCTACACCACCGCGGAGCTCACGAGCGCCGAGGGCGTCGTCTACTACACGATCACCACGACGGTCCACGTGACGCAGGACGCGTTCGCGGACCGTCACGCACCTGAGACGAGCGAGTGATGGCCTCCAAGTCCGCCCCCTGGGTCCTCGGCACCGCGTTCCTCGCGCTGCTCATCCTCGCCGGCGCCTACCTCCTGGCGATCGCGCCGCGGCTCGAGTCCGCGGCGCTCAAGAACGAGCAGACGGTCGGCGAGGAGGCTCGCGCCGAGCAGCTCGAGATCCAGCTCGCCGGGCTGAAGGCCGACTTCGAGAACATCGAGCAGTTCCGGACGGAGCTCTCGGCGTTGCGCGTCCAGATCCCGACGGAGCCCGGCCACTCGGAGCTCGTCCGACGGATCCAGACGCTCGCTGCGGAGACCGGCGTCGCGGCGGTCCTCACGGTGACGCCGCAGAACGCGACCGAGGTCGTGCCGCCCGTCGTGGCCGACCCGGCCGTCGTCGTCGACCCGGCCACGGGCGCCCCGGTGGCGCCCGAGACGGTGACCGACGGTTCGGCCCCGGCCACCGACGGCGCCACGCCGGCGCCGACGGACCCCGCGGCGGGTGTCGTCGACCCGAGCGTGGCTCCGGCCGCGCCGGTGGTCTCGGGCTTCTACGCGATGCCCATCGACGTCTCGGTCATGGGCACCTACGACGCCGCGCTCGCCTTCGTCGACCGGCTGCAGGCGCTCGACAGCCGGCTGCTGCTCGTCAGCGACGTGCAGATGACGTCGCAGAAGGAGGAGGCCGCGTCCGAGACGCGTCCGGCCACCTCGGCCGGCGACGTCGAGATGCACGTCACGCTCTACGCGTTCGTCCTGCTCGACCCCACTCAGGTGCCGACGGAGGAGCTCACCGAGGTGCCGCCGCTGCCGGTCCCGGCCGGTCAGCCGAACCCGTTCGCCCCGCTGGGCTGACGTCCGACCCGTCACGGCCTGCCCCCTCGGCCCGCGTCCGCTGCCCGGACGCGGGCCGAGGTGCGTCCGGGCCCGTGGAAGGATCGGGGCATGCTGCGCTGGTTGACCTCGGGTGAGTCGCACGGCCCTGCGCTCGTGGGGATCCTCGAGGGTCTCCCCGCCGGGGTGGAGGTGACCTCTGCCGACGTTCAGGCGGCTCTCGCGCGACGGCGGCTCGGCTACGGGCGAGGCGCGCGCATGTCCTTCGAGCAGGACGAGTTGCGCATCCTCGCGGGGCTGCGTCACGGCGTGACCCAGGGCGGCCCCCTGACCATCGAGATCGCCAACACCGAGTGGCCCAAGTGGGTCGACGTCATGGCCGCGGACCCCGTGCCGCCCGAGCGGCTGCAGGTCGACGCCGGTACGGGCGACGTCCGGGAGATCGCCCGGAACCGCCCGCTCACACGTCCGCGCCCGGGCCACGCCGACCTCGTCGGCATGCGCAAGTACGGCTTCGAGGACGCGCGGCCCGTCCTCGAGCGCGCGTCCGCACGCGAGACGGCCACCCGCGTGGCGCTCGGCGCCGTGGCCGCCCGGTTCCTCGAGCAGGCCGTCGGCGTGCGCCTCGTGTCGCACGTCGTCCAGATCGGCCCGGTGGGCGTGCCCGACGACGCCGTCCTGCCCACGCCCGACGACGTCGCGGCGCTCGACGCGGACCCGGTGCGCTGCTTCCACGCGCAGGCGTCGGCCGAGATGGTCGAGGAGATCGACGACTGCCACAAGGCGGGGGACACCCTGGGCGGCGTCGTCGAGGTGCTCGCGTACGACGTGCCCACGGGCCTGGGCAGCTACACGCACTGGGACCGCCGCCTCGACGCGCGCCTCGCGGCCGCGCTCCTCGGCATCCAGGCGATCAAGGGCGCCGAGATCGGCGACGGCTTCCGCACGGCGGCCCGGCGTGGCTCGGCGGCGCACGACGAGATCGAGCGCGACCCGGGCACGGGGCGCATCCGACGCCGCACCAACCGGGCGGGCGGGCTCGAGGGCGGCATGACCAACGGCGAGGTGCTGCGCGTGCGCGCGGCCATGAAGCCGATCTCGACCGTGCCGCGCGCCCTCGACACCGTCGACGTAGCCACGGGGGAGACGGCCCGCGCGATCCACCAGCGCTCGGACGTCTGCGCCGTGCCGCCGGCCGCCGTCGTCGCGGAGGCGATGGTCGCGCTCGTCCTGGCCGACGCCGTGCTCGAGAAGTTCGGCGGGGACAGCGTGGCCGAGGTGGCGCGCAACCACGCCGCGTACGTCGACGCGATCCCCGAGCTGCAGCGGTGAGCGGCGCGAGCACCGGGCCGCAGCGGTCGCGCGGCCCGTGGGCCGTCCTCGTCGGGCCGCCCGGGTCGGGCAAGACGACCGTCGCGCGCCAGCTCGCGGTGCGTCTCGGGACGACGTCGCGGGACACCGACGAGGACGTCGAGCGCACGGCCGGCAAGGCGATCTCCGAGATCTTCTTCGACGAGGGCGAGCCGCACTTCCGGGCGCTCGAGCGCGCCGCCGTGCTGACGGCCCTCACGGAGCACGACGGCGTGCTCGCGCTCGGGGGCGGGGCCGTGCTGGACGCGGTGACCGAGGAGGCCCTCGGCCTGTACCGCGACGCGGGCGGCGCCGTGGTGTTCCTCGACGTCACGCTCTCGCACGCCGCGCCGCGCGTCGGCTTCGCGACGGCGCGGCCGCTGCTCCTGGGGAACCCCCGCGCGCAGTGGCAGGCGCTCATGGAGGCGCGGCGGCCGGTCTACCAGCGGGTCGCCACGATGCGCGTGCTGACCGACGGCCTGCGACCCGTTCAGGTGGCCGACCAGATCCATGAGGCCCTGACGGGCGCGGCGCCGGCCGAGGGCGCCGACGCCGGCGTGCCGGCCAGGGAGGACGACGATGCCTGAGACCGAACCCGAAGCACCGGCCACGCCGACGGCGCCGACCCGCATCACCGTGGCGGGGGAGCGGCCCTACGACGTGGTCATCGGGCAGCACCTGCTCGACCAGCTCCCGGGCCTGCTCGGGGAGCGCGTCCGACGGGTCCTCGTCATCCACCCGGGTGCGCTCACGGCGTCGGCCGAGGCGGTGCAGGAGGACCTGCGGGCCCAAGGCTTCGAGGTGTTCCTCGCCGAGGTGCCCGAGGCGGAGGAGGCGAAGTCGGCGCAGGTCGCCGCGTTCCTCTGGGGCGTGCTCGGCCAGGCCGACTTCACGCGCACCGACGCGATCGTCGGCCTGGGTGGGGGATCGACGACCGACCTCGCCGGGTTCGTCGCGGCGACGTGGCTGCGCGGCATCCGCGTGGTGCAGGTGCCCACGACGCTGCTCGCCATGGTGGACGCCGCCGTGGGCGGCAAGACGGGCATCAACACGGCCGAGGGCAAGAACCTCGTCGGCGCGTTCCACCCGCCGGCCGGCGTGCTGTGCGACCTCGCCGCGCTCGAGTCGCTGCCGGTCCACGACCGGACGGCCGGGCTGGCCGAGGTCGTCAAGACGGGCTTCATCGCCGACGAGCGCATCCTCGAGCTCGTCGAGCAGGACCCGGCCGCCCTGACGGCGGCGGTCATGACCGACGCAGGCCGGGCGACGCTGCGCGAGCTGGTCGAGCGGTCCGTCGCCGTCAAGGCGCGCGTGGTCGGCGAGGACCTCCGCGAGGCCGACCTGCGCGAGATCCTCAACTACGGTCACACGCTCGGCCACGCGATCGAGCAGGTCGAGCGCTTCGCGTGGCGGCACGGTGCGGCCGTCTCCGTGGGCATGGTGTTCGCCGCCGAGCTCGCACGCCTCGCCGGGCGCCTCGACGACGCGGTCGCCGACCGGCACCGGACGGTGCTCGAGTCGCTCGGGCTGCCGACGACGTACCGCGGCGACCGGTGGGAGCGGCTCCTGACCGCCATGCGGCGGGACAAGAAGTCGCGCGGCGACCTGCTGCGGTTCGTCGTGCTTGAGGGCATCGGCAGGCCGTCGCGGCTCGAGGGGCCCGACCCCGCGCTGCTCGCCGCGGCGTACGCCGAGGTGAGCCGCGAGGCGCCGTCGGGCACGGCCATCTCGCTCTGACGCGATCCCCTAGCCTTGCGGCCATGACGCGCGTGCTGGTCCTCAACGGTCCCAACCTCGGCCGGCTCGGCGTGCGCGAGCCCGAGGTGTACGGCTCGGCCACGCTCGCCGACCTCGTCGAGCAGGCGGGCGCGTGGGGGGCCCAGGACGGCCTCGAGGTCGAGGTCCGGCAGACGGACGACGAGGCGACCCTCGTCGGCTGGCTGCACGAGGCCGTCGACACCGGGGCGCACGTCGTGCTCAACCCGGCCGCCTTCACGCACTACTCCTACGCCCTGCGGGACGCCGCCGCCCAGGTCACCAAGGCCGGCCTCGTGCTCGTCGAGGTGCACCTGTCCAACCCGTACGCACGCGAGGAGTTCCGGCACACGAGCGTCGTCGGCGGCGTCGCCACGGGCACCGTGGCAGGGTTCGGCTTCGACTCCTACCGGCTGGCCCTCACGGCCGT
Organism: Actinotalea ferrariae; assembly: GCF_019733465.1. Lineage (GTDB taxonomy): Bacteria > Actinomycetota > Actinomycetes > Actinomycetales > Cellulomonadaceae > Actinotalea > Actinotalea ferrariae_A. The sequence continues at coordinate 15,005 of NZ_JACVQL010000171.1, forward strand.
CGCCCAGCGCACCCGGCGCTGACCAGGCCTCAACCTCGCACGTGCGCGCGCCGATAGGTCAGGGGCGGCAGTCAGGGGCGGCGGTCGACGAGAGGAACACGTGAGCCAGGCACTGCAGGAGCTCGACTGGGTCTCCCGGGAGATGGCCGCGCTCGACGCGCGCCGTCCCGCGCTCGCGCGTGCGCTGCGCTGGACCTGGCGGCACCCGACGGCGGTGCTCGTCACGCTCGCCGTCGTCGTGCCAGGGCTGCTCGGGGCCAACATCCCCGGTGGTGACGCGGCGTGGTTCAGGCGCGCAGGGCTGTCGATGCTCGGACCCGACTTCTGGCAGGTCTTCGTCGAGCCAGGGCTCCAGGTGGGGCCCCTGTACCTGCTCTTCCTCGGCTGCCTCACCTGGGTCGTGGGCGCCCTGGGCCTGCCCGTGCTCTTCACGGTCGCCGCCGTGCAGTGCGGCCTCCTCACCTGGCTCGCCGTCGGCACGGCGCGGCGCGCGGCTCGCGCGGCCGGCGTCGCCGGCCGCCGCGGCGCGGCAGTCCCGTGGGCCGTGGGGCTGCCGGTGGTCCTCGGCGGGCCGCTCGCCGAGGCGGTCGGGAACGGCCACCCGGAGGAGATCCTCGTCGGGCTGGTGCTCGTGGAGGCGGCTCTCCTGGCTGCGGCCGGGCGGCGTGTGCTGCCGGGCGTGCTCGTCGGGGTCGCCGCCGGCGTCAAGCTCTGGGGTGTCCTCGGTGCGCCGCTCCTCCTGCTCGGCCGCCGCCTGCCCGATGTCGTCGCCCGGTGCGCGGCCGCAGCCCTCGTCGTGCTCGCGTGCTACGTGCCGTTCTTCCTGCTCGGCGAGGTGAACACGTTCGAGTTCCGCTGGGGCGTCTCGGCCGGGTCGACGTTGGCCCTGCTCGGGTCGTGGGTGCCCGCGTCGGGCTGGGTCGCGCGGGTGGTCCAGGGGCTGGCCGCAGGCCTCGCCGGTTCGGCCGTCGCGCTGCACCGGCGCTCGACGCCGCTCGCCGCGGTCGTCGTCGTCGTCTCCGTCCGGCTCCTGCTCGACCCGCTCCGGCTCACGTACTACTCCGGTCCGCTGATCGTCGTCGTGCTCCTGTGGCTGTGGACCTCGGCGCCCGTGAGCAGCCGCTCACGGCTCGTGCTCACGCTGCTGACACCGGCGGTCGTGCTCGTGCCGTACTTCCTGCCCGCGATGGTCAACGGGGTCATCAGCACCCTGGTCCTCGTCGCGGTCCCGGTCGGCGTCGTGCTGCTCGAGCGCCGGACGGTCAGCCGCACGCGGTGATCTCGTACACCGCGGCCGTGCCGCCGGTGTCGACGACCCGCACGCCCTCTGGCGGGGCAGCCACGAGGAGCGGGAGCTCCGACCGCTCGTGCCGGAACACCACCGGGTCGACGTAGAGGTAGCCGATCCCGAGCCGCTCGAGGTCCGCGCACAGGCCGGCGTCGCGGCCCAGCTGCGGAAGTCGACGCTCGACGTCCTGTACCGCCGACGGGACGAGCGAGAGCGGGCTGCGCACCGTGACGGCGGTGCCGTGGAGCGCGTACAGGTGCGCCGCACCCGAGTGCGGCGACCCGAGCACCGCACCGGCGTCGAGCCGCCCGTCCAGCCGGTGCAGCATGGCCAGCTCGTCGTCGGACGCGAAGGTCGGCACCTCACGCCCGTCCCGCCCGCCGGCCCCGTAGTCGCCGCGCGCGGCCGACGCGGTGTCGAGCGCGCCGCTGACGAGGCCGGGCACGACCAGGAGGGCACCGACGAGCAGCGCCGCGCGACGGGGCGCGAGCTGCGTGCGCAGCCGTCCGCTGGCCACGAGCCAGGAACCCACGGCGTCGACGGCCAGCGCGGCCAGGGGGACGAGCACCGCGGCGAGCACGGGTGCGAGACGCTTGGTCTCGCCGTACCAGGGGACGTCGAGGTCCGCCAGAACAGGGATCCCCGAGCGTCCACCGACGAAGAACAGCGCGACGAGCGCTGCCGACACGACGAGCCAGCGCGCCTCCCGCAGCCGTCGCACGAGGACGGCACCCACCAGCGCGGCGAGGACGACGAGGGCGCCCCCGCCGCCGGGGGCGGTGCCCATCTTCCCCGAGAGCAGCGCGACGACCGTCGTGCTCCACAGGTGAGGGCTGTCGCCGTGGAACGCCCGGACGCGGTCCATCGGCTCGCTCTGCGCGACGATCACCAGCGCGACGGCCATCGTGGCGGCACCGAGGGCGAGCCCCGTGATCATGACGAGGCGCGTCCGTCCCCGTGCTGCGGCCACCGCACGGACGGCCCGCGCCCCGAACCACGGCAGGAGCACGAGGAGCGCGGCGAGCGCGGCGTTCGGGTGGACGAGCGCGAGGCTGAGGCCGACGAGCGCCGACGTGAGGAACCATCGCGGCCCGAGCGGAGCCCGGGTCGCGACGACCGCGACCGCGGCGGGAAGGAGGCTCAGCCCCGTCGCGTTCGGGACGAGACCCGCCTCCTGCCCGGTGAGCGTGAGCGGCAGCGCGAGACCGGCCGCCGAGAGGAGGGCCGCCCAGACGGCGGCCCGCGGCCGCTGGGGCAGGACGACGCGCGTCAGCAGCGCGACGCCGGCCGTCCAGGCCAGCGCCACGGGCAGCACGACGGCAGCGTTGAACACCGTCGGGACGTCCGGCCAGACGGGCACGAGCGCCGTCAGGTCGTGCCATGCGGCGGGGTAGAAGCCCAGCGTCCGGCCGGCCTCGCCCGCGTCGGTCAGGACGAGGGACGAGCCGGTGCCGGACTCCTGGACGTGGCGCACGGTGTTCATGTGCACCACGACGTCGTACGCGTCGAGGAGCCGGCCGGGGCGGCCCATACCCCACGCGACCGGGACCACCTGGAGCGCGGTGCCGCTGATCACGGCGGCGGCGAGAGCGCGGGATGGTCCGTGGTGCGGAGCGCGAGCGGTCGACCGATCGCCGCCCGGACGCCGGGGCAGCCGCAGGACGAGTGCCCCCGCTGCAGCCAGCGCGACGGCGAGGACCGCGGCCGGACGGCCCCAGGGGATGCCGAGGAGGTGCGCCACGACCGCGCCGATCCCGGCGGTGCCCAACGTGGCCAGGGGCGCGGCGGCGACCAGCACGAGGCCACGGGCGCCGGCGCAGCGCAGGACGAGGACCCCGGGCAGCCAGAACATCGCCACCACGAGGGCGCTGGTGCCTGCCGCCACGACCCATTCCACGTGGGGTTCGTCGGCACGTCGTGAGAGGGACTTGAGGGGTCGCGACAAGGATCCAGGCTTGTCGCGCTCCGAACAAGTGCTAAGCTTTGTGCATGTTCGTGGTGACCGTCGACCAGATCGGCAGCCGACGCGTGGGGGACAGGGTCGAGGGCCTGCTCGCCGACCTCGTCGACCCCGACGTCGTCGGCGGCGGGGGAGGCGCGGCGACCCGCGGCTTCGAGCGCACCGTGGGCGACGAGGTGCAGGCGGCGTTCTCGGACGCGGATGCGGTCGTCGAGGTCGCGCTGCGGGTGCTGCGCATCGGCGGGTGGAGCGTCGGCATCGGGGCCGGGGCGGTCGACGAGCCCATGCCCGCCTCCGTCCGCGCGGCACAGGGGCCGGCGTTCGTGCTCGCGCGTGAGGCCGTCGAGGCGGCGAAGAGCCGGATGCGCGCCGTGCCGATCGCCGTGCGCGGCCAGGGGCGGGACGGCGCGGCGGACGCCGAGGCGGTGCTCACGCTGCTCGGCGCCGTCCTCGCCCGACGGACACCGGCGGGCTGGGCCGCGGTCGATGCCGTCCGGTCGCAGCCCGGCGCGACCCAGGACGACGTCGCCGCCCGGCTCGGCATCACGCAGCAGGCGGTCAGCCAGCGCCTCCGCACCGCTCTGTGGTCCGAGGAGCTCGCGGCCCGCACCGCGGCGGGCCGCCTCCTGGTATCCGCCGAGGCCGCAGGGTCGTGACGGTGGTGGGCGGTACTGTCGCGGCCGTACCGACCGGACGGGGGAGCGCGTGGTGGAGACCTGGTTGACGGTCCTCGTGGGGCTGGCCGGGCTCGTGCTCAGCGCGGTCGGGGGGTGGCCGCTCACCGCGGGCGTCCTGCGGCTGGCGGCGAAGTCGCCGGACTCCGGCCCGGCGGGGACCGCACCCGACGGCACGGCGCTCGCGACGTCCCCCGGCGCCGGCGCCTCGGGCGGTGGCGCCGATCCGGGCGCCGCAGCGCCGGACGCCACCGCGCCGGACGCCACCGTGAGCGGTCCGGACGACGACGCGGGCCTGAGGGGCGGCACCTGGATCGGCATCCTCGAGCGTCTCGCCATCACGGGGTCGCTCGTGGCGGGCTACCCGGCGGGCATCGCGTTCGTCATCGCGGTCAAGGGCCTCGGGCGCTACCCGGAGATCCGCGAGCACCCGAGCACGTCCGAGCGCTTCGTCATCGGCACGTTCGCGTCGATGCTGTGGGCCGTCCTCGTGGGCGTCGCCATGCGCCAGGTCCTGGAGCTCTGACCCCGCCGGGTGAGCCGCGCCCGTCGGCCGTGACGTGCGCCGGCCGCGCCCGCCGACGGTAGACTGTCCGGCGCCTCGCCCCCGGGCGGGTCGACCGCCGCGGCGGTCCTCCACCGGGGCGGACGGCGACGAGGCGCTCCCGCGGCTCACCCGGCTGCGGCTCGCCGCACGGGCGTGACCCGTCGGACAGCCCGCGTGCCCCGACCGACCCGACAGGAAGATCCGCTGTGGCCACCACGAACGACCTCAAGAACGGCACCGTCCTCAACCTCGACGGCCAGCTGTGGTCCGTTGTCGAGTTCCAGCACGTGAAGCCCGGCAAGGGTGGTGCCTTCGTGCGCACCAAGCTGAAGAACGTCCTCTCGGGCAAGGTCGTCGACAAGACGTTCAACGCGGGCACCAAGGTCGAGACCGCCAACGTCGACAAGCGCGACATGCAGTTCCTCTACAAGGACGGCACCGACTACGTCTTCATGGACACCTCGAGCTACGACCAGCTCAACGTGCCCGAGGCCACCGTGGGCGACGCGGCCAACTACCTCCTCGAGAGCGCGCAGGCCATGGTCGCGACGCACGACGGCAGCCCGCTGTACGTCGAGCTGCCGCCGTCGGTCGTCCTCGAGATCACCTACACCGAGCCGGGCCTCCAGGGCGACCGCTCCACGGGCGGCACCAAGCCGGCGACCCTCGAGACGGGCGCCGAGATCCAGGTCCCGCTGTTCCTCGAGCAGGGCACGCGCGTCAAGGTGGACACCCGCGACGGGTCCTACCTCGGCCGTGTGAACGACTGACTTGGCCGCACGCAGCAAGGCCCGCAAGCGCGCGCTGGACGTCCTCTTCGAGGCCGACCAGCGCGGGCTGCCGCCCCTCGAGGTGCTCACGGCCCGCCTGGCCCAGCCGGGGCACGAGACGGCGCTCCCGCAGTACTCCGTCGACCTCGTCGAGGGCGTGCTGGGTCAGCTCGACCGGATCGACGAGCTCATCGCGACGTACTCGCACGGCTGGACGATCGAGCGCATGCCCGCCGTCGACCGCGCGATCCTGCGCCTCGGCGCGTGGGAGATCCTCTACAACGACGACGTGCCCGACGCCGTGGCGGTGGACGAGGCGGTCGAGCTCGCGCGCGGTCTCTCGACCGACGAGTCGCCGACGTTCGTCAACGGGCTGCTGGGCCGGATCGTCGACCTCAAGCCGACGCTGTCCGCCTGAGCCGACAGCGGTCGGGCGGCAGCCCTCAGGCGGTGCCGCCGATCGGCACCATGTCGTAGAGGTCGGCACGCGCATCGGGCCGGCGTGCCACCGACAGCGGCCGGCGGCCCCGCACCGGGACCCGCGCGGACGGCCGCCCGAGCATGTGCCCCTGGACGACAGGCACACCCATGTCGATGAGCGCGGTCAGCTCGGCGGCACGCTCGACGCCCTCGGCGACGACCTCGAGCCCGTGCGCCTCGGCCAGCGCGAGGATCGCGCGCAGGACGGCAGCGCCCTCGGTGGTCGCGATGTCGTGCACGAAGGTCCGGTCGATCTTGAGCACCTGGATCGGCAGCTCGCCGAGGCGCGACAGCGAGTTGTAGCCGGTGCCGAAGTCGTCGAGCGCGATCTTCGCCCCGCGCTCGGCGAGCGTCGCGAGCGAGGAGCGCACGTGGGCGGCGTCGTAGAGCAGCGCGCTCTCGGTGACCTCGATCGTGAGCATGTCCCAGCGGTCGGTGCCCCAGGAGCGCTCGACGTCGCGCACGAAGTCGGCGTCGTCGAGCTGGCGGGCGGCGACGTTCACGGCGACCGGCAGGTCGAAGCGCTCCATGCCCGCGCGGGCGGCGACGAACATCTGCCGCCCGATCTCGACCACGAGACCCGTCTCCTCGGCGAGCGGCAGCCACTCGCCCGGACGCCGCAGCCGGCCGTTGCGGCGCCAGCGCGCGAGGACCTCGACCCCCACGACCTCGAGCGTGAGGGCGTCGGTCAGGGGCTGGAAGTGCGCGACGATCTCGCCGTCCCGGATGCCGGCCTCGAGCTCGTGCCGCGCCGTCGCGCGGGCGGAGACCCGCGCACGCAGCCGGCTGTCGAAGAGGACCACGCCGGCGTGCGACTGCTTGCCCTCGAGCATCGCCAGGTCGGCCTCGCGGAGCAGCGCGGCCGGGTCCACCACGTCACCGGGCTGCCACAGCGCGACGCCGACGGTGACGGACGTCCGCACGACGTCGTCGCCGGGCGCCTCGAACTCGTCGCGGACGCGCCGTGCGAGCGCGCGCAGCTCGGCGTCACCCGGGGCGCGCTCGAGCACCGCGACGAACTCGTCGCCGCCCTGCCGCGCCGCGAACACGCCGTCGCCCAGCACGGCCGCGAGGTGGCGCGCGGTGTGCACGAGCAGGTCGTCGCCCCACTCGTGGCCGTGGCGGTCGTTGGCCTGCTTGAAGCCGTCGAGGTCGCAGAAGAGCACGGCGACCCGCGAGCGCTCGACGTTGGCCTTCTCGAGCAGGTCGCTCAGGTGCCGGTCGAGCGCGTGCCGGTTGTGCAGCCCGGTGAGCGAGTCCGTGAAGGCGGCGCGCTCGAGCCGCCGGGTGAGGGCGTGCCGCTCGGCGGCGCTCGAGACGACGCGGGCGAGGTCGCGGAGGAACGCGGCGTCGACCGGGTCGGCGGGTCGCCCGGCCCCCGAGAACAGCTCGGTGACGAACCTGTCGCGCGACAGCGGGCGGATCGTGCCCTCGATGGTCTCGTCGCCCAGCAGGCGGCGGGCCTCGGCCACGGCCTTCCCGAGCGTCCGCTCGGGGTCGCGCAGGAGCCAGGCGTCGTTGGTCACGGCGCTCAGCACGTCCCGCATGCTCGCCCGGCGCGCGGCGTCGCCGCGGACGGCGGCGATGCGCGCAGCCGCGACGACGAGGAGGCCGGCGATGAGCGGCACGACCCACATGCCCGCGAGGAGCTCGGTCGCGACGCTCGGCGGCGGCACGGCGGAGGCGATGAGGAGCACGGCCGAGACGGTGCCGCCGATCGTCATGACGCCGCCGACCGCGTCGACCCGGTGCCCGCGCACGGCCTTGTGCACCGTGACGGCGACGACGACGAGCGGGACGAGCAGGGCTGCGGTCCACAGCGGCCCGTACACCGGCAGGCCGTCGACCCAGCGGTGGGTGAAGAGCAGGTCCGTGGTCGCCCAGAGGACCGCGCCGGCCGCGTACCAGGCGCACATCGCGGCGATGGGCCGGACGTCGAGGTCACCGCCGCTGTAGACGCGCACGGCGGGCATGCTCAGCACGATCGCGGTCGCGACCAGCGCGTACCGCAGCATGAGCAGGCCGTCCTGCGCGACCACGGGGGCCACGGCGAGCAGGCCGTTGACGAGGCTGACCGCGGCGAGGGCGAGGGCCCACGCCACGGTCCAGAAGGCCTCGGTGCGGCGCAGGCCGCCGCGCCAGCCGCTGGCGTGCAGCGCGCACAGCCCCACGACGACGCCCGCGACGACGCACTGGATGACGACCGACCACGACGGTGCAGATCCGGACACATGGGGAGTATCGGAGTGACACGTTCCAGCCTTGAGCGCGACGCACCGGTGAGTTGAGGGGAATCGCGGGTGAAACGCGGCTCGCCTCCGTCCCGCTGCGCCGGACGGGCTGGCAGGATCGCCGCGTGACGCGACGGCGCGGGATCGGGTACGCCCTGGGCTCGGTGGGGACCGGCGGGTTCGGCACGCTGCCCGGGCTCGTGCTGGCGTACTACCTCACGGACGAGCTCGGCGTCGCGGCCGGTCTCGCGAGCCTCGTCGTCACGGTCCCCAAGGTCTGGGACGTCGTCGTCGACCCGTTCATCGGGGCACGCTCCGACGCCCGGTACGCCCGCACGGCGACGCGCCGGCCCTTCCTCCTCGCGGGCGCGCTCGGCCTGCCGCTCGCGTTCGTGGCCCTCTTCGCGGTGCCCGCGGCGCTCACGGGCGCCGCGGCGGCGCTCTGGGTCACGCTGGCCTTCGTCGTCGCGACGACCGCCTTCAGCCTGTTCCAGGTGCCGTACATCGCCCTGCCCGCCGAGATGGCGACGACGTACGCCGCGCGCACGCGCCTCGTGGCGCCCCGCATCGCCGTGCTCGCCGTCGCGATCCTGGTCTTCGGTGCGGGCGGACCGCTGCTGCGCGACGCGGCGGGTGGCGGGCGCACGGGGTACCTCGTGATGGCCGCCGGCAGCGCCGTGCTCATCGGGCTCGGGCTGCTCGCCGCGTGGTCGGACGCGCCCAGGGCCCACGACGGCGCGGCGCCCGGTCCGTCGGCGGACCCACCGGCCCGCCGGTCGGTCCGTCGCGGTGACGCGCTCACCCGGGGCGTCGGCGCGCTGCGCGAGGTGCCGGCGCTGCGCGCGCTGCTCGCCACGTTCGTGCTGCAGGCGCTGGCGATCGGGGCGATGCTCGCCGGCGCCCAGTACGTCGCGACGTACGTGCTCGGCTCCGAGTCCGCCGTGGCCGTGCTGTTCGCGGCGCTCGTCGCGCCCGCCGTGCTCGTCATGCCGCTCGCGCGGCGCCTCGCCGACCGGATCGGCAAGCACCGCGCCTACCGGGCCGCGACCCTGCTGTTCGCCGCGGCGGCCCTCGCCCTGGTGCCGATGCTCTGGGCGCCCGGCGTCTGGGTCTACGTGCCCGTCGCATGCGCGGGCGTCGCCTACGCCGGCCTGCAGGTCTACCCCCTCGCGATGCTGCCGGACGTCGCCGCGACGGACGCCCGCGACCGCGGGACCGACCGGGCGGGCGTCCTCAGCGGGGTGTGGACCGCCGGGGAGACGGCGGGGCTGGCGCTCGGGCCGACCCTGCTGCTGCTCGTGCTCGCGGTGACGGGCTTCGTCTCGCGGCAGGGCGGCGCCGTCGCGGAGCAGCCCGCGTCGGCGATCGCCGGCGTGGTGCTCTCCTTCTCGCTGCTGCCCGCGGTGCTCGTCGCCGCGAGCCTGACCACGCTGCGCGCGTACCCGCTCACGCGTGCGACCGTCGACGCCACCGCCGTGCCCGAGGAGGTCTGATGGACGGCTCGCCCGCACCCACGACGTCGTCCACGGCGGCAGCCGACGCCCTCGCGACCCTGCGCGCGCTGCGCGATGCCGATCCGCCGACGCACGGCGGGCGCGTGCTCTCCTACGTCTACGACCCCGGGCGCGCCGACCTCGACGAGCTGGCCGCCGAGGCGGCGCGGCTGTTCCAGCCCGTCAACGGGCTGGACCCCACGACGTTCCGCTCGGTGGCGCGCCTCGAGCGCGACCTCGTCGCGCTCGCGCGCGAGGTGCTGCACGGGGACCCGGACGTCGTCGGCTCGGTCACGTCGGGCGGCACCGAGTCGTGCCTGCTCGCCGTCAAGGCGGCGCGCGACGCCTGGCGCGCGGCCCGGCCGGAGCGCGGCGACGTCGTGCCGCGGCTCGTGCTGCCGACGACGGCGCACCCGGCCTTCCGCAAGGCCGCGCACTACCTGGGGCTCGCGCTCGTCGAGGTGCCGGTCGACGTCGCGTCCGGCGCCGTGCGGGCGCGGACCGTGCTCGACGCCGTCGGCGAGGACGCGGACGCGACCGCGCTCGTCGTCGTCTCGGCGCCCGCCTACCCGTTCGGCGCGCTCGACCCCGTCGCCGAGGTCGCCGCGGGTGCGGCAGCGCTCGGCGTCGCCTGCCACGTCGACGCGTGCTTCGGCGGCTGGGTGCTGCCGTGGTGGCCGGGCGACCTCCCTGCGTGGGACCTCTCGGTGCCGGGCGTCACGTCCCTGTCCGCGGACCTGCACAAGTTCGGCTACACGCCCAAGGGCGCGTCCGTCCTGCTGCACCGCGGTCGTGAGCGCCTGCACCACCAGTACTTCGCGACGAAGGGCTGGCCCGGGTACCCCGTCGTCAACGCGACGATGCTCGGGTCACGCGCGGCCGGTCCGCTCGCCGCGGCGTGGGCCGTCACGCGCGCGCTCGGCGTGGACGGGTACGCCGGCCTGACGCGCGCCGCGCACGACGCGACGGTCGCCGTCCGCGGCGGGATCGAGGCGACGGTCGGCCTGCGCGTCGTCGGCGCGCCGACGGGCCCCGTGCTCGCGGTCGCGTGCGACGACGACGAGCCCGCGCAGCGGCAGGTCGACCCGTTCCGCTGGGTCGACGCGCTCCGCGCCCGCGGCTGGCTCGCGCAGTGCCAGCCCGGCATGACGCAGCCGGACGGGACGCGGCTGCCCCGCACGGCCCACCTGACGCTCACGGCGGTGACGGCCGGCGTCGCGGGAACGCTCGTGCGCGACGCCGCGGCCGCCGCCGACGACGTGCGGGG
>NZ_JACVQL010000172.1 GCF_019733465.1 Actinotalea ferrariae
CCCGCGCCCCCCGCCGCACGCGGCGCACGAGGGTGGGCAGCCCGCGCAGGCTCCGGAGGCTGCGCGCCCCGCGCCGGTCGGCGCTCGTGAGCCGGCAGAGCGGCGTCGCGGTCGCGCTCTTCGCGGCGTCGGTCGTGGCGGCGACCGGCATGGCCCTGCACCCGATGTGGGTCCCGCCCGGCGTGATGCTCTTCGTCGTGCTGCTCGGGGTCTTCGCCCTCCGCCTGCCCGGGATGGTCGTCGTCTGCGCTGCCGTGGTCGTCGAGCTGGTCGGGATGCAGGTCGCAGGACTCGTCCACCTGCGGCCCGGCGAGGTGATCGTCATCGCGCTCGCGATCGGCTCCGGGCTGGCCTTCGTGCGGAGCCGCGCGCGACGCGGCCTCCAGGGTGCCGCGAGCGACCTCATGCTGGTCGACCTGCGGGACCGGCTGGTGGCGCACGGGCGGATCCCGGCGCTGCCCGAGCGATGGCGCGTCGACAGCGTGGTGCGCTCGGCGTACGCCGAGGCGTTCTCGGGCGACTTCGTCGTGGCGTCCCGGAGCCAGAACGGCGTGCAGCTCGAGATCGTGCTCGTCGACGTCTCGGGCAAGGGCCAGGAGGCGGGTGTCCGCTCGCTGCTCCTCTCCGGTGCCTTCGGGGGGCTCCTCGGGGCGATGCCGCGAGAGACCTTCCTGCCGGCGGCCAACAACTACCTGCTCGCCCAGAACTGGTCCGAGGGGTTCGCGACGGCCATCCACCTCGCGGTGCGCCTCGACACGGGCCGCTTCTGGGTGTCCACCGCAGGCCACCCGCCCGCGGTGCACCTGCACGCGGGCTCGGGCCGGATCGAGACCGTCGACACCCCTGGCGGGCCGGCCCTCGGGGTCGTGACGGCGCCCGTGTTCGGCGTCCACGAGGGCCAGATGGAGGCGGGCGACACGGTCATGCTCTACACGGACGGGCTGATCGAGTCCCCCGGCAGCGACGTGGACCTGGGCATCGACCGTCTCATGGGTCAGGCCGAGCGCATCATCGCCACGCGCACGGGCGGCGCGGACGCGGTCCTGGCGGGCGTGCGCGCGGGCGAGGGCGACGACCGCGCGCTGATCCTCGTGCACCGGGACTGAGCGGTCGGCCGGCGCCGTGGACGACGACTACCTCGAGGCCGTGCTGGACCTTGTCGAGCAGGTGCCCCCGGGCCGCGTGGTCACGTACGGCTCGGTCGCCGAGGTCCTCGCGGACCGGCTGGGTCGCGGCGGCCCGCGCCAGGTCGGCCAGGTGATGTCCCGGGCCGGAGGCGACCTGCCGTGGTGGCGCGTGGTCAACGCGTCCGGGCGGCCGCCCGCGCACCTGCACGGCGAGGCGATCCGGCGCCTGCGCGCCGAGGGCTGCCCGGTGCTGGGGGAGGGCGACGACGCGCACGTCGCCGTCCGGCGCGCCCTGTGGTGGCCGGACGACGACGTGCCGGGCTGAGCTCAGCCCAGCGCGCGTCGCGAGCTGATGACGCCGGTGTCGAAGCCGGCGAGGTGCAGGCCGCCGTGGAAGCGCGCGTGCTCGATCTTCACGCAACGGTCCATGACGACCTCGAGACCGGCCGCCTCGCCGCGCCGGGCGACGTCCTCGTGCCAGGACCCGAGCTGGAGCCACAGGGTCTTCGCCCCGACCGCGAGGGTCTCGTCGAGGACGGTCGGCAGGTCGTCGTGCCGCCGGAAGACGTCCACGAGGTCGGGCACCACGGGCAGGGACTCCAGCGACGGGTACACGGGCCGGCCGAGGATCTCGGTGGCCCGCGGGTTGACGAAGTACACGTCGTACGGCGACGACGAGAGCAGGTACGTCGCGACGAAGTAGCTCGCGCGCGACGGGTTCGCCGACGCGCCGACGATCGCGATCGAGCGCGCGCGACGCAGGATCGCGAGCCGCTCGCCCGCGTTCGGACCGGCCCACGTCCGCCCCGTCGGGGCCGGCGCGGCGGGGACGGCGCAGGCGTCGCCGGCGGTGGTCACGGGTGCGACGAAGCTCATGCCAGGACCTCCGCGGCCGGCTCGGGAGCGGTGGGGGAGACGTCGGCTGCTGCGGCGTCGGCCGGTCCGACGGCGGCGGTGAGCGCCTGGTCGAGGTCCCAGAGGATGTCCTCGACGTCCTCGAGCCCGACGCTGATCCGCACGAGGTCCTCGGGGACGCCGGCGGCCGCGAGCTGCTCGGCCGAGAGCTGCTGGTGCGTCGTCGACCCCGGGTGGATGACGAGCGTGCGGGAGTCGCCGATGTTGGCGAGGTGGCTCGCGAGCTGGAGACCCTCGATGAAGCGCCGGCCGGCCTCGCGCCCGGGCACGTCCTCGGTGCCGCGCACGCCGAAGGCGAACACCGCACCCGGCCCTGCGGGCAGGTACCGCGCGGCGCGCTCGTGGTGCGGGTGGCTCGGCAGGCCGGCCCAGTTGACGTACCCGATACGCGGGTCCGCCTCGAGCCACTGCGCCACGGCGCGCGCGTTCGCGAGGTGCGCGTCGAGGCGCTGCGGGAGCGTCTCGACGCCCTGCAGGAGGTTGAACGCGGACTGCGGCGACAGGGCCGGTCCGATGTCGCGCAGCTGCTCCGAGCGCAGCTTGGTCAGGAACCCGTACTCGCCGAAGTTCTCCCACCACGAGACGCCGCCGTAGGACGCGACGGGCTCGGTCATCTGCGGGAACCTGCCGTTGCCCCAGTCGAACCGCCCGCTCTCGACGACGACCCCGCCCAGCGTGGTGCCGTGGCCGCCGAGGAACTTCGTGGCGGAGTGGATGACGATGTCCGCGCCGTGCTCGATCGGCCGGCACAGGTAGGGCGTCGCGAGCGTGGCGTCGATGACGAGCGGCACGCCCGCGGCGTGGGCGACCTCTGCCAGCCCGGCGATGTCGGTGACCTCGCCGGACGGGTTGGCGACGACCTCGGCGTACACGACCTTGGTCTCGGGCCGGATCGCGGCCGCGTAGTCGGCCGGGTCCGTCCCGGGCACGAACGTCGTCTCGACGCCGAAGCGCCGCAGGGTCACGTCGAGCTGCGTCACCGTCCCGCCGTAGAGCGAGGCGGCGGCGACGACGTGGTCGCCCGCGCCGACGAGCGCCGCGAAGGTGATGAACTCCGCCGACATGCCCGACGCCGTCGCGACGGCGCCGATCCCGCCCTCGAGTGACGCGATGCGCTCCTCGAGCGCCGCGACGGTCGGGTTGCCGATGCGCGAGTAGATGTTCCCGTACTTCTGCAGCGCGAAGAGGTTCGCGGCGTCGGCCGTGTCGCTGAACACGAAGCTCGTCGTCTGGTAGATCGGCACGGCGCGTGCGCCGGTCGTCGCGTCGGGCACGCCGCCGGCGTGCAGGGCCCGCGTGCGGAACCCCCAGCGGCGGTCCCCGGGGACCTGGGTCGGGTCGGTCACTGCACGGTCTCCTTCTGCTGGCTGCGGCGTGCGGCGAGCACCGCCTCGATCCTGGTGAGCGCCTCCGGGTCCTGCAACGACGTCACGTCGCCCAGGCTTCCCCCCGCGACGAGATCCGCGAGGAGCCGGCGCATGATCTTGCCCGAGCGCGTCTTGGGCAGGTCCGGCACGACGACGACGTCGCGCGGCTTCGCGATCGGCCCGATCTCTCGCGCCACGTGCGCGCGCAGCGCGGCGGTGAGCTCCACGGCGTGCGCGACCCAGGCGGCGGCGTCGTCGGCGGCGGCCGGCGGGCGGGCCGGGATGACGAACGCCGCGACGGCCTGGCCGGTCGTCGGGTCGTCGACGCCGGCGACGCCGGCCTCGCCGACGAGCGGGTGCGACACGAGCGCCGACTCGATCTCGATCGTGGACAGCCGGTGGCCCGAGACGTTGATGACGTCGTCGACGCGCCCGAGCAGCCAGATGTCGCCCTCGGCGTCGTAGCGCGCGCCGTCGCCCGCGAAGTAGTAGCCCTGCGCCGCGAAACGGGCCCAGTAGGCGTCGCGGAAGCGCTCGGGGTCGCCCCACACGGTGCGCGCCATGCCCGGCCACGTGCGGTCGACGACGAGGAGGCCGCCCGAGCCGTGCGGCACCTCGGTGCCGTGCTCGTCGACCACCTTCACCGAGATGCCGGGCAGCGGCTGCGTCGCGGAGCCGGGCTTGAGCGTCGTCACGCCGGGCAGCGGCGCGACCATCGCCGCGCCGGTCTCGGACTGCCACCACGTGTCGACGATCGGGGCGCGGCCCCGACCGACCTGCTCGTGGAACCAGACCCACGCCTCGGGGTTGATGGACTCCCCGACGGTGCCGAGCAGCCGGAGGCTCGACAGGTCCCAGGTCGCCGGGAGCCCGTCGGGGAACCAGGTCATGAAGGTCCGGATGAGCGTGGGGGCGGTGTAGTACGTCGTCACCCCGTAGCGCTCGATGATCTCCCAGTGGCGCCCGGGGTGGGGCGTGCTGGGCGTGCCCTCGTAGATCACCTGGGTGACGCCGTTGGCGAGCGGGCCGTAGATCTCGTAGGTGTGGGCGGTGACCCACGCGAGGTCGGCGGTGCACCAGTAGACGTCGTCGTCGCGCGCGTCGAAGACGGCCCAGTGCGACCACGCCGCATGCGTGAGGTACCCGCCCGACGTGTGGACGAGCCCCTTGGGGCGCCCGGTGGTCCCGGACGTGTAGATGATGAACAGCGGCGTCTCGGCGTCGAACGCCTCGGCCTCGTGCACGTCCAGGGCGCTGCCGACGACGTCGTGCCACCACACGTCGCGGCCCTCGGTCCACGGCACGTCGGGCGTCTGCTCGCCCGTGCGCCCCACCACGAGCACGTGCTCGACGTGCTCGAGCCCCGCCACCGCGGCGTCGGCCGTGGCCTTGGTCGGCACGGCGGCGCCGCGCCGGAACTGGCCGTCGGAGGTGACGACGACGCGCGCGCCGGTGTCCTGGACCCGGAATCGCAGCGCCTCGGCGGAGAAGCCGCCGAACACGAGCGAGTGGATGGCACCGATGCGCGCGACGGCGAGCGTGATGACGATCGTCTCGACGAGCACCGGCAGGTAGACGACGACGCGGTCGCCGCGGCCGACGCCGAGCGCGGTGAGCGCGTTCGCGGCGCGCGAGACCTCGCGCTGGAGCTCGGCGTAGGTGACGGAGCGCCGGTCGCCCGGCTCGCCCTCGAAGTGCAGCGCGACCTTGTCCCCGCGGCCGGCGGCGACGTGCCGGTCGACGCAGTTGACCGCGACGTTGAGCCGGCCACCGGCGAACCACTCGGCCCGCGGCACGGTGAGCCGCTCGGGGTCCTGGGGGTCCGGCACGGCGGGCGCCCAGGTGTGCGCGGTGTGCCACGGCTCGGCCCACTCGAGCCGCTCGGCGGCGCGCTCCCAGAACGCGACGTGGTCCGCGTCGGCCTCGGCGCGCAGCAGCGCGTCGTCGGTCGGCGTGACGTTGGCCGTGCGCGCGAGCTGCGGCGGCGCCGGGAACGTGCGGTCCTCCGTGAGGAGGTTCGCGATGGTCGCGGCGTGGGGGGTGCTGAGGTCTACCACCGGCGCAGGAGCCTCTTCTCGACGACGCCGATGAGGGCGTCGGTCACCTTCCCGAGCACCGCGAGGGTGACCAGGGACAGCAGGATCCGGTCGACGCGACCGTTGTTGGCCGAGTCGGTGAGCAGGAAGCCCAGGCCCATCGACGAGGCGATGAGCTCGGCGGCGACGAGGAAGAGCCACGACTGGGCGAGCGCGAGCCGCAGCCCGGAGACGACGGCGGGCGTGGCGGCCGGCAGCTGGACGCGCAGCAGGAGCGACGTGCCGCGCAGGCCGTAGGCGCGTCCGGCCTCGACGAGGTGCGGGTCCACGTGGCGCAGCGCGGACGCGACCGTCGTGTAGACGGGGAAGAACGCTCCGATCGCGACGAGCAGGACCTTGGAGTCCTCGTTGATCCCGATCCACAGCACGAGCAGCGGCACCCAGCCGAGGGACGGGACGGCGCGCACGGCGCCGACCGTGCCGGCGAGCAGCCCGTCCGCGAGCCGGGACAGGCCGACGAGGGCGCCGACGGCGAGCCCCGTGACCGACCCGATGACGAACCCGATCAGGACGCGCTGCACCGAGATCTGGATGTGCGTGAAGAAGGTGGGCCCGTTCTCCCGCGTGGCGAGCTCGACGCCCGCGGCGACGACCGACCCGGGGGAGGGCAGCTCGTAGGAGGCGAACGTGCCGGTGACCTCCGTCGCGACGTGCCACGCGACGAGCAGCAGCACGGGCACGACGAGGGAGAGGCCGATCCGCCGTACCCGACCGCTCGCACGCGAGCCCGGTCGCGGGCGCTCGACCGCGGCCGTGCCGTGCTCGGTCACGAGGACCTCGGCCGGCGGGGCGTCGTCCTGCACCGCGACCGGCTCCTCGGCGCGCGCGTCGAACTGGTTCAGCGCGCGCAGCGGCTTGCCGTGCCGGTCGACGACCGGCCCGGTCCCGATGCTCCCGGGAATGGTCATTGTCGGCTCCTCCGCCGTGGGGCTCGTGCTGGGTTCGTGCCGGGCCGTGCTGACGGGTCGGGCCCCGCGCGCGGCGGGGCCCGACCCGGGGGTCACTCGGCGATCGTCGAGGGGTCGGCGTTCTCCGCGAACTCCGTGTTGAAGAGGCCGTCGAGCGCGGCGTCGATGTCCTCCTGCGCCCGGACGTCGCCGGACTCGACGAAGATCGGGCCGACGACCTCGAGCACGGCGCGCTGCGTGTCGCCCGGGACGACGTCGAGGTCGATCACGGTGCGCTCGAGGATGACCTTCTCCGCGACCTCGAGGTCGATCGCGGCGACGGTCGAGAGGATCTCGGCGGTCTCCTCGGGGTTCTCGATCGCCCACTCGCGCGCCTTTTCGTACGCGTCGAGCACGACCTGCGCGAGGTCGGGGTTCGTCGTGATGAACTCCTCGGTCGCGTTGAGGAACCCGTAGGTGTTGAAGTCGATGTTGCGGTAGATGAGCTGGGAGCCCGCCGTCGCCTCGCTCGCCGCCATCAGCGGGTCGAGGCCGGACCAGGCGTCGACGGCACCGGACTCGAGCGCCGCCTTGCCGTCGGCGTGCTGGAGGTTCTGCACCTCGACGTCGCCGAGCGCGACGTCGTGCTCCTCGAGCGACTGCAGCAGGAAGAAGTAGGGGTCCGTGCCCTTGGTCGCGGCGACCGAGCGGCCCGCGAGCTGCTCGACCGACGTGATGTCGGAGCCCGCCGGGACGACGATCGCCGACCACTCCGGCTGCGTGTAGATGCCGATGGTCTGGATCGGGGAGCCGTTGGCCTTGGCGAGCAGTGCCGCCGAGCCGGCGGTGGAGCCGACGTCGACCGCACCGGCGCGCAGCGACTCGTTGGCCTTGTTGGAGCCGGCCGACTGCACCCAGTTCACGGTGACGTCGTCGCCGAGCGTGGCCTCGAGCCAGCCCTGCTCCTTGATGATGAGGCTGAGCGGGTTGTAGGTCGCGAAGTCGATGTTGAGGACGTCGTCGCTCCAGCCCTCCTCGCCCGCGGACGCCGCGGGCTCGGGCGCCTCCTCGATGGTGGCCGAGCCCTCGCCTGCCGCGCAGCCACCGAGCATCAGGGCGGCGGCGACGGAGGCCGCGGTGACGGACAGGGCGGTGCGGATCTTCATGGGTTCTCCTGGGCGAGCGGTCGGCCGGTGCGGCCGGACCGGGGGCTGGTCGGTCGGGACTGGTGGGGCGTCGTGCGTGTCGTACGTCGTGCGGTCGTGCGCCGGGACCGCGGGGCGATCCGTCGGCCGGTCAGATCGAGTGGTGCGCGTCGGCGTCGTGCGCGACGTGGTGGCTCGGCACGCCGAGTCCCTCGAGCAGCTGGGCGCGCAGGAGCGCGAGCTGGGCGTCGGCACGGTCCCGGGGGCGGGCACCCGGCACGGTGACCACGCTGCGCACGCCCGCGGGGGCCGACGTCGGCGCGCCGTCGGGCCGGCCCAGCAGCACGACGCGGTCCGCGAGGTAGAGCGCCTCGTCGACGTCGTGCGTCACGAGCAGCACGGTCGTCGGCTCGGCGGCGTGGACCTCGAGCAGCAGGTCCTGCATCTTGAGCCGGGTCAGGGCGTCCAGGGCGCCGAACGGCTCGTCGAGGACGAGCACGCCGGGGTTCCGGGCGAGGGCACGGGCGAGCGACGCCCGCTGCGCCATGCCGCCCGAGACCTGTCGCGGGCGGTAGCCCGTGCACTCGCCGAGCCCGACGAGCTCGAGCAGCTCGGTGACGCGCTGCGCGCCC
The DNA here is from genome assembly GCF_019733465.1 of Actinotalea ferrariae. GTDB lineage: Bacteria > Actinomycetota > Actinomycetes > Actinomycetales > Cellulomonadaceae > Actinotalea > Actinotalea ferrariae_A. The sequence continues at coordinate 8,170 of NZ_JACVQL010000172.1, forward strand.
GCGGTGCGGTCGGTGCCGCGCGGGAGGCCGATCGCGACGTTCTGCGCCAGCGTGCGCCAGGGCAGCAGCCGCGGCTCCTGGAACGCGACGGCGCAGCGGTCGTCGATCCCGGCCACCGGCGTGCCGTCGATGAGGATCTGCCCGGCCGTGGGCGCGTCGAGCCCGCTGACCTGCCGGAGCAGCGTCGACTTGCCGCAGCCGGACGCGCCGATCAGGGCCACGATCTCGCCCGCGGCGATGTCGAGGTCGACGTCGGCGAGGACGGCCTTGGCCCGGCCGCCGCGGTCGCGGGGCGGGAAGGTGCGCCCGACGCCGCGCACCGCGACGGGGTGGGCAGGGTGCGAGCGCACGGTGATGGGGGCGGTGATCGCCATGGGAGTCCTCAGGGGGTGCCGCCGGGCGAGCGCAGGCTCGCACCGGACCGCGCGGGGGATCGGGCGGAGGGGCTGGGGTGAGCGCTGGCGACCGAGGTGCGTCGTCGGACCGTGCGTGCCTGCTCGGGAGAGGAGCGGCTCGTCAGGCGCCAGCGCGTGGCATGCAACAGCAGCCACAGGGGGAGGTCATCATCGGGAGCGCCATCATCACGTCGCGGTGACGGTCGAGCTGGAGCATGGCGCTACCTCCCTCCACATCGGGTCCCGGTCCGTATCGGATCCTGAGACGGGCTGCCCAGTGGGCAAGACCAACATCACGGAGGCTAGGGGCACCCGCGTCGCGCACGCAAGAAGAGCGGGCGGACGTGCCAGATGGCGAGACGGTCGTCTCAGGAACGCTGCGCCGACGTGCGTGGGCGGAGCAGGGCAGCGAGCGCGATGCCGACGAGCAGGCCCCAGAACGCCGACCCGACGCCCGCGAGCTGGAGGCCGGAGGCGGTCACGAGGAAGGTGACCGCGGCCGGCACCGTCGCCGACGTCGCGCCCTCGCCGAACGCGCTCCGCAGCGCGCTCGCGAGCGTCGCGACCAGGGCGAGGCCGGCCGCCGCCTCGACGAGGCC
>NZ_JACVQL010000173.1 GCF_019733465.1 Actinotalea ferrariae
CCCCGCTGCTGGTGGCGGCCGTCTGGTCGGCGCTCGCGGTGGCGACCGTCGAGGGGCTCGCCGTGCTCGCGCCCGCGTGGGCCCTCGTGCTCGCGGCCGCCGCGGTGCGCGCCGCCTACCGGCCGCCGCCCAAGCACCGGCAGGTGGTCGTGTCCTCGCCCATGGGCGGGGTGCCGCCGACGACGGGCATGACGCAGGGGGTCGACGTCGCGCTCGCCGGGACGCTGCCGACGGCGCTCGCGCTGTACGTGGGCGAGGCCGGCCCCACGCTGGTCCTGGTGCAGCACGGGCTCGCGCTCGCGCTCGTCGCGTCCCTGGTCGCGGCGTCCGGGCGACGTCCGAGGCGCTGACGTCCCGGCGTCCCCGGCGCTGACTCCCCGGCGTCCGCGGCGCTGACGTCCCTGACACCGTCGGCCGACGCCAGCACGGACGCTCTGCGTGGATGTTCCGTCCCGGTCCGCGTGACGGAGCTTCCACGACCGTGCCGCTCCAGCTGCGCGCGGATCCGGGTCCCCACCCTGGACGGCGGCCTCCGTAAGGCGTAACTTACCGTTTGTGCCCACTTACGGAGCGGCCCTCGAGGCGCTCGCCGACCCGACCCGTCGGGCGGTCTTCGAGCGCGTCGCCGAGCGGCCACGGCCGGTGGGAGAGCTCGCCGCGGGCATGCCCGTGAGCCGGCCCGCCGTCTCGCAGCACCTGCGCGCCCTCAAGGACGCGGGGCTGGTGCGGGACCGGGCAGTGGGCACGCGACGCATCTACGAGGTCGACCCGGACGGCATCGCCGCCGTCCGCGCCTACCTCGACCGGTTCTGGACCGACACGTTGCAGTCCTTCGCCGCCGCGGCGGAGGCCGACCAGGAGGAACGCCCATGAGCACCGTCGAGCCGATCGTGAAGACCATCACCGTCCGGGTCCCGCAGGAGCGGGCGTTCGAGGTCTTCACCGCGGAGATGACCCGCTGGTGGAACCGCGAGTACAGCATCGGCGCGACCACGCTCGAGTCCGTCGTCCTCGAGCCGCACGAGGGCGGGCGCTGGTTCGAGCGCGACGTCGAGGGCGGCGAGTGCGACTGGGGCCGCGTCCTCGCGTGGGAGCCGCCGGCGCGGGTCGTCCTGACGTGGCAGGTCTCCGCCACGTGGACCTACGACCCGGCGCTCGCCACCGAGCTCGAGATCCGGTTCACCCCTGTGGGCGACGACGCCACGGAGGTGCGGCTCGAGCACCGGGGCCTCGAGCAGTACGGCGAGGCCGCGGCCGAGATGCGCGCGGCGCTCGACGACCCGACCGGCTGGGCCGGCCTGCTCGAGCGGCTCGCGGGCGCGACGGTGCCGGCCTGACGCACGGCGGTCAGCGGGGCGGCGCTCCAGGTCGTGCGGCGCACGTGACGGGTGGGACGGCTGTGGCCCGTGATGCCGCCGCCGAGGCGACACCAGCCACTCGCGTCCCGTGCGCCGCACATCCTGGGCTGCCCGCGACGCTCAACAGGGTCAGGCGGAGGTCAGCGGGGCCAGGCGGCGGTCAGCGGGGCCAGGCGGCGGCGACCGCCTCGAGGCTCGCGATCCGGCGTGCCCGGTCGATCGACGGCGTGACGAGCACGAGCTCGTCCACCTCGGCGCGCTCTTGCAGCCCGCGCAGGCGCGCGACGACGTCGTCGGCGGGACCCGTCACCATCCGCTGGTCCGGCTCCTCGACCAGGCGGCGCGAGCGGAACGCGCTCGAGGCGGCGTACTCCCGCACGTCCTCGGGCCGCAGCGGCTCGCGGATGCCGCGCGCCAGGTTCTGCATGGTCAGGGACCAGCCGGCCTCGAACTCGAGCACCGCGTCGGCGTCGTCGCTCGCGAAGGCGAGGACCGACATGGCCGACCACGGCTCCGCACCGTCCGGCCCGGGGCGGAAGTCGCGGCGGTAGTCGCGCAGCGCCCCGATGGCGAGCTCGGGGCTCATGTGGTGCGCGAAGACGGTGCGCAGGCCGTTGATCGCCGCGAACTGCGGGCCGTACGGGCTCGAGCCCAGGACGAACACCGGCGGCACCTCGTCGACGACGGGCGCCGCGACGAGCTTGCGGTAGGGGTGCCCCTCGGGGAAGCCGTCGCCGAGGAACGCGAGCAGCTCGGCCACCTGGCCGGGGAAGTCGGAGCCGACGTCGACCTGCAGGCCGCGGCGCAGCACGTGAGCGGTGAGGGGGTCGGTCCCCGGCGCGCGCCCGAGGCCGAGGTCCACGCGCCCCGGGTAGAGGCCGAGGAGCGTGCGGAACGTCTCCGCGACCTTGAACGGCGCGTGGTTGGGAAGCATGATCCCGGCCGCGCCGACCCGGATCGACGTCGTGCGCGCGGCGACGGCGGCCACGAGGATCTCGGGCGCGCTGCACGCGAGGCTGTGCATGTTGTGGTGCTCGGAGACCCAGTAGCGCCGCAGCCCGGCGGCCTCGACGGCCTGCGCGACGCCGATCGCGCCCTCGAGCGCGTCGTGCGCGCTCTCGCCGTGCTCGATGCCGACGAAGTCGAGGACGCCGACGGGGATCGTCGCGTCGCCCGCCGGGTGGGTGGGCGACTCAGGCGACGCGGGCGACGCCGGGTCGGTGGGGACGGCCGGGTCGGTGGGAACGGCGGGCGTCTCGGGCGTGCGGTCGGCGGGCTCGGGCGTCGGGGTGCTCACGTGGGGCCAACCGCGGACGGCCCGCCAGGTGTTCCCGCGGCCCGCCGCGCGCTCTCCGCGGCCCACGGCGCGCTCCCCGCCCGCGGACACCGCCCGCCCGGCGGGACCGTCGTTCGCGGAGGGCGGACGACGTCGAGCCCGCGGACCGCCGACGGTGTCGGTGCCCGCTGCTAGCGTCCGAGAGCAGGCCGAGGAGCCGACGCGAGGAGCGCCATGACCGCCACCGCACCGCCCAGCGCGACGGCGTCGCGCCCAGGAGGACGCCGACCCGAGCTGGCTGTGCGCCCCGTGCGCCCTGCCCGCCCCGAGCCGTTGTTCCGGCACCTCGTCGGACACATCCTCCGCGCCCACCGCGAGGCGCAGGGGCGCACGCTGCGCGACGTGGCGCGCGACGCCCGCGTCTCGGTCGCGTACCTGTCGGAGATCGAGCGCGGGCGCAAGGAGGCGTCGTCCGAGGTGCTCATGGCGGTGTGCCGCGCGCTCGGCATGGGGCTGGTGGACCTGCTCGGCGAGGCGCACGGCGCGCTCGTCGGCGCCTCGAGGCCCGTCGTCGTCGACCTCGCCGCCCGCCCGGCCGGAGACGACCGCGCCGCGCACGCCCTCGCACCGAGCACCGGTGCGAGCGCGGTGCTCCGGGCAGCCTGACCCGGGCTTCCTGACCCCGGGCTGCCCGACTCCGGGCCACCCGACCCCGGCCACCCGACTCCGGGCCACCCAACTCGGGGCCACCCGACTCCGGCCCCCTGACTCCGGGCGCCCCCGAGGGTCAGGCAGGCGGCCCCTCCGGACCGCCCGGCGCGGCGTCGTCGGACGGGCCCGCGGCGCGGCGGGTCCCCGCGAGGTTCCCGCCGATCGACATGCCGAGGAAGACGATGCCGAGCACGAGGAACGCGATGCCCCAGCCCTGGCGCAGCTGCGACACACCGATGACGAAGAACACGAGGCCGATCGGCAGGTAGGCGGTCGCGGCAGACGTCCCCGGGTCCTCGGCTGGTCCGCTCGCGGCCGGCGGCGTCGCGTCGCTCATCGTGCACCCCTTCGTCGCGCCCGGCCGTCCCGGGCCCTGCTCCCCACGCTACGAGCCGCCGTCGGGCGAGGCACCCCGCCCCGCGGCGGAGCCGACCTCCCTCGCGCGACGGAGGTTCAGCGCTTCATCGTGCCGACGACCGCGTCGACCAGGCCGTACGCGACGGCCTCGTGCGCCGTGAAGATGCGGTCGCGGTCGGTGTCGGCGCGCAGCTTCTCGACGTCGTGGCCGGTGTGCCGGGAGAGCACCTGCTCGACCTCGGCGCGCAGCCGCAGCACCTCGCGCGCCTGGATCTCGAGGTCTGCCGCGGTGCCCTCGCCGCCGCCCGACGGCTGGTGCAGCAGCACGCGCGAGTGCTCGAGCGCGAACCGCTTGCCGGCCGTGCCCGCGGCGAGCAGGACCGCCGCAGCCGACGCCGCCTGACCCATGCAGTAGGTCGCGACGTCCGGCCGCACGAACTGCATCGTGTCGTAGATCGCCATGAGCGCCGTGAGCGAGCCGCCCGGTGAGTTGATGTACACGTTGATGTCGGCGTCCGGGTCCTCGGACTGCAGGTGCAGCAGCTGCGCGATGACGACGTTCGCGACGCCGTCGTCGATCTCCGTGCCGAGGAAGACGATCCGCTCGGACAGCAGGCGGCTGAACACGTCCGAGGTGCGCTCACCCGTGGGCCGGCGCTCCACGACGTACGGGATCGTGTAGGCAGTCGTCACAGCCCCACCTTCCGCAGCGCGCCGCCCGGGCGGACGGCGTCGAGGTCGACGACGACGCGGTCGACGAACCCGTAGTCGCGCGCCTCCTCGGCGGTGAACCACCGGTCCCGGTCGCTGTCGCGCTCGATCGTCGCGACGTCCTGGCCGGTGTGCTCCGCGATGAGCGCCTGCATGGTGCGCTTGGTGTGCGCCATGTTCTGGGCCTGGATCGCGATGTCGACCGCCGTGCCGCCGAGCCCGCCCGAGGGCTGGTGCATGAGCACGCGCGCGTGCTTCAGGATGAACCGCTTCCCGGGTGTGCCGGCGCTGAGCAGGAACTGGGCGGCGCTCGCGGCGAGGCCCATGGCGAGCGTCGCGACGTCGTTGGGGATCAGCCGCATCGTGTCGTGCACGGCGAGCGCCGCGCTCACGGAGCCGCCGGGCGAGTTGATGTAGAGGGCGATGTCACGCCGGGGGTCCTCGGCCGAGAGCAGCAGCAGCTGCGCGCAGATCCGGTTGGCGATCTCGTCGTCGACGGCGCGGCCGAGGACCACGATGCGCTGGTGCTGGAGGCGGGCGGCGAGCTGGTCGTCGAAGCCGCCCGCGGGCGGCGGCTCGACCTGGGCCGTGGGCGGGGACGCCGCGCCCGAGGGCGCTGCGATCAGGTGGTGCACGGTGACCTCCGGGGCCGTCGGTGTGCGGACCACCTCACCGTCGCAGCCGTCGGGGCCCCCGCGAGCCCGCGTCTGCCCGCGGCGGATCTGCCGACGGCAGACGTCGGCGGCTCAGCGCGGCCGCGACCGCGTGTCGTCGTGGATCCGCTGCTCGGGCTCCAGGCTCGTCACCGTGGTCAGCAGGAAGGCCGAGTCCTCGAGCGCGACGACGCCGTGCCGCTCGTGCGTGAGCCGTGCCAGCTGACCGGCCGCGATCTCGTCCTGGTCGAGCCCGGTGACGCGGACACGGCCGGCCAGCACGAAGACGCTCGCGGCGTGCGGCGCGTTGTGCTCACCGAGCTCGGAGCCGCCGGTGAGCGCGATGACCGTCTGGCGCAGCACGCCGTCGTGCAGCACGAGCTCGGCGCTGCGGCCGTGGGGCGACTCGTGCGCGGCCGCGAGGTGCGTCCGCGTGAGCTCGGCGAGGTCGGGGAGAGCGGTCACGTGGGCCACGGCGGTTCCTCCAGGGTCGTCCGGGTCCCCATCGTCCCGCCCGGAGGCCGCCGCGGCCAGCGCGACCGGCCGGTGACCGGGCGATGGCGCGTCGGCGCAGCGCTCCGGTCGTGCGATCGGCGCGCGCGGGTGACGCTGGTGCGATGTTCCTCTTCTTCGGCACGCGTCAGCGCCGCAAGGCCCTGGGCACGGGGTGGTTCCACTGCCCCTACTGCTACGAGCAGCGCCAGTACGAGCAGGTGGAGACCCGCACGTGGTTCCACCTCTTCTGGGTCCCGCTGTTCCCCCTCGGCTCGGCCCAGGAGTCGGTGCGGTGCACGGTCTGCGGCGGCCAGTGGGCCCCCGCCGTCCTCGGCAGCCACCCCGCGGCGTGACGGCCGGCGGCGCGGCCCCGGCGGTCCTGTGGCTCCGGCGGGACCTGCGCCTGCACGACCTGCCCGCGCTCGGCGCCGCGCACGACGCCGCGGGCTCGGTGCTGCCGGTGTTCGTGCTGGACCCCGCGCTCCTCGGGTCCGCGGGCGCGGTGCGGCGCGCGTGCCTCGCCGACGCCCTGCGCGGGGTCGCCGACTCCTACGACGGCGCGCTCGTCGTACGGTCCGGCCGGCCCGAGGCGGTGCTCCCCGCGCTCGCGGCCGAGGTGGGCGCGACGACCGTCCACGTGAGCGCCGAGCCCTCGCCCTACGGACGCCGCCGTGACGCGCGCGTCGCCGCCGCGCTCGAGGCGGCCGGCGTCCGCCTCGTCGCGACCGGCAGCCCGTACGCGGTCACGCCCGGCCGAGTGCTCAAGGACGACGGCGACCCGTACCGCGTCTACACGCCCTTCGCCCGCGCGTGGCGGCGGCACGGCTGGCGCGCGCCCGCGGCGACGCCGCGCGTCCGCTGGTACCGCGGTCCGGCGTCGGAGCCGCTGCCGAGCACCGAGGCCGACGTCGCCCTGCCCGGCGTCGCCCTGCCCGCGGTCACGGAGGCCGCCGCCCGCGAGCGGTGGCGCGCCTTCCTCGCCGCGGCGCTCGAGGACTACGGGGACGCGCGCGACCTGCCCGCCGTCGACGGGACCTCGCAGCTCTCGGTCCACCTGAAGTACGGGACCGTGCACCCGCGCACGCTGCTCGCGGAGGTCGCGGCGCACCCCGCGGCGGGGTCGCCCGGCGCCGCGGCGTTCGTCTCGGAGCTCGCGTGGCGCGAGTTCTACGCGGACGTCCTGTGGCACCGCCCGGACGCGGCATGGGCCGACCTCCGCCCGCTGCCGATCGCGTACGCACCGCTGCCGTGGCCCGACGGCGAGTCGTCGCGCCCGGGAGCGCGCGGCCCGGCCCGCGGTGCCGAGGCAGGTGCCGGAG
>NZ_JACVQL010000174.1 GCF_019733465.1 Actinotalea ferrariae
ACGCCGTCCTCGGGGGCCGCGTACGCGGGGACCGTCCGCGGGACGCCGTCCGCGTCCGGCGCGGTGAGCTCGGGGGTGACGCCGCTGAGCCCGAGCACGCACGCGACCGTCGTGCGGTCCGACCCCGCCGCCGCGCGCGCCACCGCGGCCGCGACCCGCGGGTCGGGTGCGCCGAGCGTCGGCACGTGCGCGACGACGACCGCGTCGACGCCCGGGTCGGAGTACACCTCCGCGAGCGTGGCGTCGAGCCGCGCGACCTCCTCGTCCGACTCCCCCGCGGCCAGGATCGCGCGGCGGTCCACGACGCTGAGCCCGGCCGACGACGCCGCCTCGGCCACGAGCGCGGCGAGCGGCTCGGACCCCGTGAGGACGCTCACGCGCCGCCCCGCGGGCAGCGGCTGGTGCACGAGCAGCTGGGCGACGTCGAGCAGGGCGTGCTGGCTGTCGACCCGGACGACGCCGGACTGGCGCAGGATCTCCTCGAGCGCACGGCGCGGCACGCGCGTCGACCGCACGGCGTGACCGGCCGGCACCACGTGGCCCGAGCGTCCCGCCGTCAGCACGACCACGGGCTTGACCGCGGCGAGCCGGCGCGCGACGCGCGTGAACTTGCGCGGGTTGCCGATGGACTCGAGGTAGAGGCCGACGACGGACGTCGCGTCGTCCTCGGTCCAGAACTGCATGACGTCGTTGCCCGAGACGTCGGCCCGGTTCCCGGACGAGACGAACGTCGACAGCCCCAGGCCGCGGCGGCGTGCGGACGCGAGCATCCCGACCGCCAGCGGGGCGGACTGGCAGAAGAGCGCGAGCCGCCCCGGCTGCGGCACGACGGGGGTGAGGGACGCGTTGACCGTCGGCGCGTCGTCGCTGCCGTGCCGGAAGAAGCCGAACGACGCGGGCCCCAGCACGCGCATCCCGGCGCCGTGCGCGACGCGCACGAGCTCGCGCTGGTGCGCCAGCCCGTCGGGACCGGTCTCCGCGAAGCCGCCCGTGAGCACCACGACGGCGTGCGCGCCGAGCCGGGCGCAGCGACGCACGACGCCCGCCGCGTCCTGCGCGGCGACCGCCAGCACGAGGAGGCCCACGGGACCGGGCACCGCGGCGACGTCGGGCCAGTGGTGGACCACGTCGTCGTCGTCCGCGGCGCCGCCGAGGCCGACCGCGTGGACCTGCGGCCGGACCACCGGGACGCCGTCGGCGCGCGGCTCGCCGGCACCCCGCAGGTGCTCGACGACCGCGAGCGCCGGGCGGCGCGTCGCCGGGTCCCCGTCGGTCACGACGAGCACCGACGACGGCGTGAGCAGCGTGTGCACGCTCCGGGCCTCGGCGCGGTGCTCGCGGTCGGCCATCACGGCGAGCGACCGCTCGGTCGGGTCCAGGTCGACGGACACCGTGACGATCCCGTCGTCGAGGTGCTGGCTCACGGCGTACCCGGCCACGCGGAAGACGGCGAGCATCTGGCCGTTCTGAGGCAGCACCTCCGCGGTGAAACGGCGGATGCCCCGCTCGCGGGCCGCGGCGGCGATGTGCTCGAGGAGCACCGAGCCGAGCCCCCGCCCGTGGTGGTCGTCGGCGACGTTGAACGCGACCTCCGCCTCGCCCGGCGCCGTCCGGTCGTACCGGGCCACGGCGATGATGCGCTCGCCCCCGGGGCCGTCGGCGTCGTCCGTCACGGCGACCAGCGCGACGCGGTCGTGGTGGTCGACGTGCGTGAACCGGCTCAGGTCGCGCTCCGGCAGCCGCTCGAGCGGCGCGAAGAAGCGGAAGTAGGTGGACCGCTCGGACTGGCGCACGTGGAAGGCCTGCAGGCGGTCGGCGTCGGCCGCGCGGATGGGACGGACGCGTGCCGTGCCGCCGTCGCGCAGCACGACGTCGGCCTCCCAGTGCCGCGGGTACCCGGCGGCCTCGGCATCGGCCCCGTCCGTCCGGGTCGTCGGCTCCCCCGCCGGCCCGGGGGCCGGCTGCGAGGTCGGGAGGGCCGCGTCGCTCACCCCGCCAGGCTAGCCGCCGGGCGCGTCGGTGGACCGGTGACCGGCCGCGAGCGGCGACAATGGAGGGTCCGCGGGCGCCCGCTCCCGGGGCGACCGACGCGCACCACGACCAGGAGGAGCCCCGACGATGGCCCGCCGCACCCCCGAGGTCCCGAGCGGACCCGTCGAGGAGAACATCGTCGACATCGACGTCGCGGCGGAGATGGAGGGGTCGTTCCTCGAGTACGCCTACTCGGTCATCTACGCCCGCGCGCTGCCGGACGCGCGCGACGGCCTCAAGCCCGTGCAGCGCCGCATCCTGTTCCAGATGTCCGACATGGGGCTGCGGCCCGACCGGCCGTACGTGAAGTCGGCCCGCGTCGTCGGCGAGGTCATGGGCAAGCTCCACCCCCACGGCGACACCGCGATCTACGACGCGCTCGTTCGCCTCGCGCAGCCCTTCTCGCTGCGCCTGCCGATGATCGACGGTCACGGGAACTTCGGCTCGCTCGACGACGGCCCGGCGGCCCCGCGCTACACCGAGGCCCGCCTCGCGGCGGCGGCCATGGCGATGGTCTCGGACCTCGACGAGGACGTCGTCGAGTTCGTGCCGAACTACGACAACAAGCTGACCCAGCCCGAGGTGCTGCCCGCGGCCATCCCGAACCTGCTGGTCAACGGCACCTCGGGCATCGCCGTCGGCATGGCGACCAACATGGCGCCGCACAACCTCGTCGAGGTCGTCGCGGCGGCCCGGCACCTGGTCGCGCACCCGCACGCCACGCTCGAGGACCTCATGCGGTTCGTCCCCGGGCCCGACCTGCCGGGCGGGGGCAAGATCGTCGGGCTCGACGGCGTGCGGGACGCGTACCGGACCGGCCGCGGCAGCTTCCGCACGCGAGCGACGGCGCGGATCGAGAACGTCACGCCCAAGCGCAAGGGCATCGTCGTCACGGAGCTGCCCTACCTCGTCGGCCCCGAGAAGGTCATCGAGAAGGTCAAGGAGGCCGTGCAGGCGAAGAAGCTCGCGGGCATCACGGCCGTCACCGACCTGACCGACCGGCAGCACGGGCTGCGGCTCGTGATCGAGGTCAAGAGCGGCTTCGACCCGGAGGTCGTGCTCGAGCACCTGTACCGGTTCACGCCGATGGAGGACTCCTTCGGCATCAACAACGTCGCCCTCGTCGACGGTCAGCCGCGCACGCTCGGTCTGCGCGACCTGCTCGAGGTCTGGGTGAGCCACCGGATCACGGTCGTGCGGCGGCGGTCGGAGCACCGCCTGGCGCGGCGGCGCGAGCGCCTGCACCTGGTCGAGGGCCTGCTCGTCGCGATCGTCGACATCGACGAGGTGATCCAGGTGATCCGGGCGTCCGACACCGCGGAGGTCGCGCGTGAGCGGCTCATGAGCGTGTTCGACCTGTCCACCCCGCAGGCCGAGTACATCCTCGAGCTGCGGCTCCGCCGCCTGACGAAGTTCTCCCGGATCGAGCTCGAGAAGGAGGCGGAGGAGCTGCGGCGCGAGATCGCGGAGCTCGAGGCCGTGCTCGGTGACGACGCGCTGCTCCGGACGGTGGTCAGCGACGAGATGGCCGACGTCGCGCGGACCTTCGGGACGCCGCGCCGCACCATCCTCCTCGAGCACGCGGGCGGGACCGGCGTCGTCGGCGCGCCGGCGGCGCGTCAGGCGCCGCTCGAGATCGCCGACGCGCCGTGCTGGGCGCTGCTCTCGGGCACCGGTCTGCTGGCCCGCACGGCCGACGCGACGGCTCCGGTGCGCGACGGCCGCCGGTCGGCGCACGACGTGCTCACGTCGAGCGTGCTGACCTCGACGCGCGGCGAGATCGGTGCGGTCACGAGCCGCGGACGGGTGCTCCGGCTGCCCGTGCTCGACCTGCCGGGCATGCCGCCGACCGACGGGCCGCCGTCGTTGTCGGGCGGCGTGCCGGTGAGCGAGGTGCTCGAGCTGGCCGCGGGCGAGCGGGTGCTCGCCCTGGTGGGCCTCGGCGCCGATGCGCCGACGCTCGCGCTCGGCACCGCCTCGGGGGTCGTGAAGCGGGTCGTGAGCGAGCAGGCGCCGAGCCGTGACGCGTGGGACGTCATCGGCCTGCGCGACGGCGACGAGGTCGTCGGCGCCGCATGCGTCACCGAGGCCGACGAGCTGGTGTTCGTCACCAGCGACGCGCAGCTGCTCCACTTCGCCGCGTCGTCCGTGCGCCCGCAGGGGCGGCCCGCGGGCGGCATGGCGGGCGTCAAGCTCGCCGCGGGCGAGCGCGCCGTCTTCTTCGGCGCGGTGCCGGACGGTGCCGCGGAGCCCATGGTCGTCACGGTCGCGGGCACGTCGTCCGCGCTGCCCGGCACCCAGCCGGGCTCGGCCAAGGTCACGCCCTTCGACGTCTACCCCGCCAAGGGACGCGCCACGGGCGGCGTCCGCGCGCAGCGGTTCCTCCGCGGTGAGGACACCCTGCTGCTCGCCTGGGTCGGCCCCTCCCCCGCACGCGCCACGGGTTCGGCGGGTCAGGCGCTCGAGCTGCCGGCCCTCGACCCCCGCCGCGACGGCTCGGGCGTGACGCTGCCCGCGCCCGTGCACGCGCTGGGCTGAGCCCGGGCCCCCGCTCCGTCGGGGGTGGGGGGTCGGGCCTCAGAGCTCGACGCTGTAGAGCACCTGCCCGTGCGTGGCCTCGTAGCCGAGCCGCTCGTACAGCCCGTGGGCACCGCTCGGGTTGGCCGTGTCGACGCCGAGCGACGCGTACTCCATGCCGTCGGCGCGGTAGGCCTCCATCGCACGCCGCAGCAGCGCCGAGGCCAGGCCCGTGCCGCGCCATCCCCGTCGGACGCCGAGCAGCTCGGTGTAGCCGCACGTGTAGCCCAGCGGCTCCCAGTCCTGCTCGTACCGGCCGGACACGAGGTAGCCTGCGACCTCGTCGTCCTCGGTGAGGGCGACGAAGCTCCACGAGGGCATGAAGTGGCTGTCGTGCTCCCACGTCTCGGGCGTCTGCGGCTCTGAGCCCCAGTGGTCCGAGAAGGTCTCGTTGTGGGCGACCCGCACCGCGTCGTCCAGCTCGGGCGTCCAGCCCACGACGCGCACGCCCGCGGGCGGCGTGGCCTCGGGCAGCGGCACCGCGAGGTCCCGGCGCATGTCGGTGTACCACCGGACGGGGCTGAAGCCCGCGGCCGCCCAGAGCCGGCGCTGGTCGCGCGCGGCCTCGTCGACGTACACCGCGAGCCGGGCCGGCAGGTCCTTGCCGGCCTCGACGAGCTTCTGCCGCCCGCGACCCTCGAGCCACGTGACGACCGCGCGGCCCAGGCCGCGGCCGCGCCACTGCGGGTGCACCCCGCCCCGCAGGAACGCCCGCACCGTCGTGGTGTCGCCCGGACGCACCTCGACGATCCCGTACGCCCGCGGCACGCCGTCGGCGTCCAGGCCGACGAGGCTGTCGCGGTGCGGGTCCTTCCACGCCCCCTTGAAGAGGTCGACGACCTCGTCGTAGGACTCGCGCTGCGGGGCGGCGTCGGCCTCCTCGATCGCCTGCAGCAGCGTGTGCAGGGCGGGCGCGTCCGCGAGCTGCAGCGGTCGCCACGTCAGCTCGAGGTGGGCCGGCGGGAGGTCGAGCACGGCGGGTGGGTCGGCGCGGACGGCGATCGGTTCGAGCGTGCTCACGCAGGTCACCCTAGGTGATCGCCGGGTCGGCCCGACGCAGCGCGAGCGCCCGGCTCAGGCGTCGATGCGCGCGCGGTCGAGCTGACCGGCTCCCGCCACGATGAAGTCGCGGCGCGGCCCGACCTCCGAGCCCATGAGCAGCTCGAACGCCGCCTCGGCGGCCGCCGCGTCCTGCGCGCGGACTCGCCGCAGCGTCCGGTGGCGGGGGTCCATCGTCGTCTCGGCCAGCTGGTCGGCGTCCATCTCGCCCAGACCCTTGTACCGCTGGATGTCCTCCTTGTAGCGCCGCCCGGAGCGCTCGAGCTTCTTGAGCGTCGCCGCGAGCTCGGCCTCGGAGTACGTGTAGAGGTACTCGTTCTTGCGCGAGCCGGCGCCGATCACCTCGATGCGGTGCAGCGGCGGGACCGCGGCGTACACGCGTCCCGCGTCGACCAGCGGCCGCATGTACCGGAAGAAGAGGGTCAGGAGCAGCGTCCGGATGTGCGCGCCGTCGACGTCGGCGTCCGTCATCAGGACGATCTTCCCGTAGCGCGCCGCCTCCAGGTCGAAGCTGCGACCCGATCCGGCCCCGATGACCTGGATGATGGCGGCGCACTCGGCGTTCTTGAGCATGTCCGAGATCGACGCCTTCTGGACGTTGAGGATCTTGCCCCGGATCGGGAGCAGGGCCTGGAAGTCCGAGCTCCGGGCGAGCTTGGCCGTCCCCAGGGCGCTGTCGCCCTCGACGATGAACAGCTCGCTGCGCTCGACGTCGTCGCTGCGGCAGTCGGCGAGCTTGGCCGGCAGCGCGGACGTCTCGAGCGCGTTCTTCCGCCGGGAGATCTCCTTCTGCTTGCGCGCGGAGAGGCGAGCGCGCATCTCGGCGACGACCTTGTCCAGGACGAGCGACGCCTGGGTCTTCAGGTCCCGCTTCGACGACGTCAGGAGGGCGGTGAGCTCCGTCTCGACGACCTTGGCGACGATCCCGCGCACGGGTCCGGTGCCGAGGACCTCCTTCGTCTGGCCCTCGAACTGCGGCTCGGAGAGGCGCACGGTGAGCACCGCGGTGAGCCCGGCGAGGATGTCGTCCTTCTCGATGCGCTCCGACGTGTCCTTGGTGGACACCTTGAGCCGGCGGGCGTTGAGCTCGACCTGCTTGCGCAGCGTCTTGACGAGCGCCTGCTCGAAGCCGGCGAGGTGCGTGCCGCCCTTGGGCGTCGAGATGATGTTGACGAAGGTCCGCATCTCCGTGTCGTAGCCGGTGCCCCAGCGGAGCGCGACGTCGACCTCGCACTCGCGCGTGACCTCCTGCGACGTGAGGTGCCCGCGGCCGTCGAGGACCGGGACGGTCTCCGTGAACGTGCCCGCCCCCGTGAGGTGCCACGTGTCGGTCACCGGCGCGTCCGGCGCCAGGAACTCGACGAAGTCCACGGTGCCGCCGTGGTGGACGAACGTCTCCTCGTGGGGCGCCTCGGCACCCGGCGTGCCGGGCAGCCCGCGCTCGTCGCGCACCGTGACGGTCAGGCCCGGCACGAGGAACGTCGTCTGGCGCACGCGCGAGACGAGCTCGTCGTAGGAGAACACCGCGGTGCGCGGGAAGACCTGCCGGTCCGCCCAGTAGCGCACCCGCGTCCCCGTGCGGCCGCGTGCGACCTTGCCGGTCACCGCGAGCTCGGAGGCGTCGACGAACGGCGTGAACGGCGCGTCGGGGTCGGGACCGCCGGCCGGGTCCGCGAACACCCCGGGCTCGCCCCGGTGGAACGTCATGCGGTGCGTGCGCCCGCCGCGGTCCACCTCGACGTCGAGACGCGAGGACAGGGCGTTGACGACGCTCGCGCCGACGCCGTGGAGGCCGCCCGAGGCTGCGTACGAGCCGCCGCCGAACTTGCCGCCCGCGTGCAGCTTGGTGAAGACGACCTCGACACCGGTGAGGCCGGTCTTGGGCTCCACGTCGACCGGGATGCCGCGGCCGTTGTCCCTGACCTCCACCGACGAGTCCCGGTGCAGCACGATCTCGATCCGGTCGCAGTGCCCGCCGAGCGCCTCGTCGACCGCGTTGTCGATGATCTCCCACAGGCAGTGCATCAGGCCGCGCGAGTCGGTGGTCCCGATGTACATGCCGGGTCGCTTGCGCACCGCCTCGAGCCCCTCGAGCACCGAGAGGTGGCGGGCGGTGTAGCTGGACTCGGACACCGTGCTGGTCACGTCACGAGGGTAGTCGCTGGCGCCGACACGGCCGGGGAGGCGTGCCGCAGCATCACGGCACGTCACGGGACGGCGGCGGCACGGTTGCGATGTGGTCACGCCCTGCGGCGCCAGGGACGGAAGAACTACGCGGTCAGCGAATATCCCGCGATCCGGCAGGCCTGCGTCGGTACCGGGTGGTTGTATGGAGCGGTGACCACGACGCAGACCTCCCCGTTGACCGCAGCCGATCGCTGCGACCGCTGCGGTGCCCAGGCATACGTGCGTGTCGTCCTGCCGAGCGGCGAGCTCCTGTTCTGCGCGCACCACGCGCGCCGCCACGCGTCCGCCTTCGCGGACGTCGCCGTCCTCGTCCAGGACGAGACCGACCGTCTCCTCGAGGAGCACGGCGCCCCGGCCCGCTGACCGACCACGACGAAGGGCCCGGCACGGTTCGTCCGTGCCGGGCCCTTCGTCGTACCCTCGGCTGCTGCGCCGCAGCGGCACCCACCCCGTGCGGCGGGGTTCCCACGCACGGAGGCTGACGCATGGACCTGGTGACCCAGCTCGTAGGGCTCGCGATCCTCGTCGGCCTGGTGGGGATCGTCGTCCCGGTCCTGCCCGGCTCGCTGCTCATCGCGGTGGCGGTGCTCGTATGGGCGCTCGACAGCGACGCCGGTGCCGCGTGGGCGGTCTTCGCGGTCGTCCTCATGCTGCTCGCCGTCGGCTGGGCCGCGACCTACGTCGTCGCGGGCAAGCGCGTCTCCGACGCCGGCGTGCCGCGCAGGTCGATCGTCGTGGCGGGCCTCGCCGGGATCGTCGGGTTCTTCGTCATCCCGGTCGTCGGACTGCTGGTGTTCTTCCCGCTCGCGCTCTTCGGCATGGAGTACGTGCGCCTGCAGGACGTCACGGCGGCACGCCGGTCGGCGTTCCTGGCCGTCAGGGCGACGGCGCTCGGCATGCTCGTCGAGCTCGGGCTCGCCTGCGCGGCCGCGGCGACGTGGCTCGTCGCGGTGCTGGTCGGCGTCGGCCGCTGAGCGCCCGAGCTCGGCAGCACCGAGCTCCGTCGCAACCGGCGCGCCCGCACCTCGCGGGGTGGGACGGGTCGCCGACGCTCAGCGCGTGAGGCGGGACCGGGACGAGCCGGGCGCAGCACGCCCGCGGCGCTGGTCGCGCACCACGACGACCGCACCGGCGACGACCCCGAGGAGCGACAGCCCGACGAGGATGCCGTCGGCCTGACCCTGCTCGTGCACGAGGAGGGCCAGGCCGCAGGCGGCGACGAGGGCGAGGCAGGCCAGCACCCGGCCGGCAGCCGTCGAGCTCATGCGCGTCAGTCGAGGTAGTCGCGGAGGACCTGCGACCGGCTCGGGTGGCGCAGCTTCGACATGGTCTTCGACTCGATCTGGCGGATCCGCTCGCGCGTGACGCCGTAGACCTTGCCGATCTCGTCGAGCGTCTTGGGCTGGCCGTCGGTGAGGCCGAAGCGCATGGAGACGACGCCGGCCTCACGCTCGGAGAGCGTGTCCAGCACCTGGTGCAGCTGCTCCTGCAGGAGCGTGAAGCTCACCGCGTCCGCCGGAACGACCGCCTCGGAGTCCTCGATGAGGTCGCCGAACTCGCTGTCGCCGTCCTCGCCGAGGGGCGTGTGCAGCGAGATGGGCTCGCGGCCGTACTTCTGGACCTCGACGACCTTCTCGGGCGTCATGTCGAGCTCCTTGGCGAGCTCCTCGGGCGTGGGCTCGCGACCCAGGTCCTGGAGCATCTGCCGCTGGACGCGGGCGAGCTTGTTGATGACCTCGACCATGTGGACCGGGATGCGGATGGTCCGCGCCTGGTCCGCCATGGCGCGCGTGATGGCCTGACGGATCCACCACGTCGCGTACGTCGAGAACTTGTAGCCCTTGGTGTAGTCGAACTTCTCGACCGCACGGATGAGGCCGAGGTTGCCCTCCTGGATCAGGTCCAGGAAGAGCATGCCGCGCCCCGTGTAGCGCTTGGCGAGCGAGACGACGAGACGGAGGTTCGCCTCGAGCAGGTGGTTCTTGGCGCGACGGCCGTCGGCGGCGATCCACTCGAGCTCGCGACGCAGCTTCGGCTCGAGCTTCGGGTTGCCGGCGAGCTTCTCGTCGGCGAACAGGCCGGCCTCGATGCGCTTCGCGAGCTCGACCTCCTGCTCGGCGTTGAGGAGCGCGACCTTGCCGATCTGCTTCAGGTAGTCCTTGACCGGGTCGGCCGTCGCACCGGCGGTGACGACCTGCTGGGCCGGGGCGTCGTCGTCGTCGGCGTCCGAGTACGTGAAGCCGGCGTCCTCCGTCTCCTCCTCGGCGGCGGGGGCGGCGGCAGGAGCGGCGGCGACCTCGGTCTCGTCGGTCGCGGCCTCGTCCTCGGCCGGCTCGGCGTCGACCTCGACGTCGTCGGCGACGACGACCTCCTCGGCGGTCACCTCGTCCTCGGCGGGCTCGACCTCGAGGTCCTCGGTCTCCTCGACCTCGTCCGTCTCGGCGGGCGCGCCGGCCTTGGCGGCCGCCGCGCGCTTCGCGGCAGCGGTGCCGACCGCGGCCTTCGCCGGTCCGGTCTTGGCACCCTTGGCGGCGGGCTTCGCGGTCTTGGCAGCCGGCTTGGCGGCCGCCTTCGCACCCGCCTCGGGGGCCAGGGCCGTCGTGCTGCTCGAGCGGCGGCTCGCGGCCGCGGCGACGGCGACGCGAGGAGCCGCGTCGGTCACCGTGACACCCGCGTCGGCCAGGCCGCGCAGCACACCGCGGAGCCGCGCTGGGGCGACCTCGGCCACCTCGCACGCGTGGCGGAGGGCGGCCGCGTCGACCGTGCCGTGGGTACGGCCACGGCGCACGAGCTCCTGCAGGGCAGGGTGCTCGAACTCACGCGGGAGGGAGGGAACAGAGGGGGTGGGTGACACGAAAGACCTTTCGGCAGCGCCAGGCTCGCAGAGACCGTCCGGGAGCAGACAGACATTGTAACGTCCGGAGGGTGCCGATCCATGCCCGATCTGCGCCGTCGACGCCGTCCGGGTGACTCCGGACCGCTCCTGGCGGGCCCGCCGGGCCCGCGCCGACAGGCCGGGACGGGTGGCCGGCTCGCGGCCGGCTCAGGTGACCGGTGGCTTCACCGCGAGCACGGGGCACGGCGCGTCGAGCAGGATGCGCTGGGCGTTGGAGCCGAGGAGCAGCTTCCCGACCGGGCTGCGGCGACGCAGGCCGATGACGATGAGGTGCGCGGCGGAGGCCTCCGCGGCACCGATGATCTCCTCGGCGACGTCGTTGCCCTTGCCCGTGACCCGCACCTCGTGCTCGACGCCGGAGCCCGCCAGCCGCGTGCGCAGCTCCTCGGCGTGGCGCTCGACGTCCGGCGCCTCGGCCCCGAACCGGTGGCTGCGCTCGCTGAGGATGACCACCAGCGGGACCTTCCGGGCCTCGGCCTCGGCGACCGCCGCGTCGAGCGCGGCACCGCCCTCGGGTGTGGCGACATAGCCCACCACCACGCTCATCGGTGCTCCTTCGCGACGACTGCCCCCGCGGGACTGGCTCGACGCTACCTGATCAGCGGGCTCCTCACCGCGTCGCCCGGCGCAGCCAGCCGGGCGGCATGCCGGCGTCGAGCGCCTGGGCCACCAGGAGCCCGAGCCGGTACCCGGGCGCGTCGAGCAGGGCCCGGTCCACGAGCACGCCCGCGCGCGCACCGTCGCCCTCCCACCAGGCGAGCAGCGCGAGCAGCGTCAGCGCCGGCCCCTGCACCCGCCGGGAGCTGTGGGCGACGACCTGCTCGAGCAGCGCGGTGCAGGCCGCGGCGACGACCGGGTCCGGACGGACGCCGTGCTCCGCGTCGAAGACGGCACCGAGCGCCGAGCCCACCTCGCGGTCGTCGCCCGCGACGAGACGGTCGGCCACCCGGGCCGACCCGGGGACGAAGCCGAGCAGCGCGGCGTCCCGGCACAGCACGTCGTCGAGGAACGCCTGGAGCCGCCCCGCGACGACGGCCGCCATGGGGCTGAGGCGCGGACCGCCGCGCGACGCACCGTGACCGCGCGCCGTGCCGTCGACGACGGCCGGTCCCACGGCGGCGACCGCGCGCTCGAGCTCGGCGCGCCAGAGCTCGAGGCCCTCGCGTCGCCACGCGTGCAGCTCCCGCG
>NZ_JACVQL010000175.1 GCF_019733465.1 Actinotalea ferrariae
CTACTCGTTGCATCGGCCGCTTGAAACCGCCCCGGCGTGTCGCACGCGAACGCTCCAGTGCGCGGGGACCGGTGGGGTCCGGTGTCAGCGCCAGGCGCCGCGCACGTACTGGGGCTGCCAGGCGACGGGTGCGTCCGCGTCCGTCGTGACCGGGGCGCGCAGCTCGTGCGCGGCGCGCAGCGGCCACATCGGGTCACGCAGCGCCTCGCGGCCGAGCATCACGGCGTCGGCCGCGCCGTCGACCAGCAGGCCCTCGGCCTGCGCGGGCGACGTGATGAGGCCGACGGCGGCCACCGGCAGCCCGGACACCTCGGCCACGCGCCGCGCGTGCGGCACCTGGTAGCCCGGCCCGACGGGGATCGGCGCGACCACGTTCCCGCCGGTCGAGACGTCGACGAGGTCGACGCCGAGGTCGGCGAGGCCCGCCACGGCGTGGGCGACGTCGTCGGTGGTGAGGCCGCCCTCGGCCCAGTCCGTCGCCGAGACGCGCACGAACAGCGGCCGGTCCTCGGGCCACGCCGCACGGACCGCGGCCACGACCTCGCGCAGCAGCCGCGCGCGGTTCTCGGCCGACCCGCCGTACGCGTCGGTGCGCCGGTTCGACAGAGGCGACAGGAACTGGTGCAGCAGGTACCCGTGCGCGGCGTGCACCTCGACGACGTCGAAGCCGGCGCGCTCGGCCCGGCGCGCCGCGGCCGCGAAGGCCGCGACGACGTCGGCGATCGCCTCGGTCGTGAGCTCGGCGGGCGCCGCGTAGCCGTCGAACGCCACGTCCGACGGCGCCACGGTCGGCCAGCCGCCGTCGGCCGCGGGCACCGTGCCCTGCGCCTCGTGCCACGGGCGGTACGTCGAGGCCTTGCGGCCCGCGTGCGCGAGCTGGACGCCGACCGCGGCGCCGCGCTCGTGCACGAACCGGACGATGCGCTCCCACGCGTCCGTCTGGGCGTCGTTCCACAGGCCGGTGTCCTCCGGCGTGATCCGGCCCTCGGGGACGACCGCCGTCGCCTCGGTCAGCACGAGGCCGAAGCCACCCGCGGCCCGGGCCCCGAGGTGCACGAGGTGCCAGTCGTCCGGCAGCCCGTCGGTCGCGGAGTACTGGCACATGGGCGCCAGCCAGGCGCGGTTGCGGAAGGTCGTGCCGCGCAGGGTCAGGGGCGTCAGGAGTCGGCTCACGGACGCGCCAACGCGGCCGGGCCGCGATCGCTTCCCGACGCCGGGCTTTCGTCCCACGTCTGCGTGCGGCGGCACCGGGACCCTGGGGTGTGCTCTCGATCCCGGACGCCCTCGCGGCGCAGCGCCGCACGGCCGCGGCAAAGGCGGACGCCGCCCGGCGGACGCTCCCCTACCTCGTCCAGGCGATGCTCGGCGGCGCGTTCATCGGCGTCGCCGTCGTGCTCATGCTCAGCGCGGCGGGACCGCTCCGCGCGGCCGGGTCGCCGTGGGCGCCGCTCGTGCAGGGCCTCGTGTTCGGCGTCGCGCTGACGCTCGTCGTGACCGCGGGCGGTGAGCTGGCGACGTCGAACATGATGACGCTGACGCAGGGGGCGGCGGGCGCGGCGGTGGGCTGGGGACGGGCCGCGGGCACGCTCGCGCTGAGCTTCGTCGGCAACCTCCTGGGCGGTTTCACGTTCGCCGTGATGGTGCACCTCTCGGGCGTCGTCGCCCCGGGGACGCCCGCGGGTGCGATGCTCGCCGGCCTGCTCGAGCACAAGGCGCACGCGACGACGGGGCAGCTGTTCTGGCGGGCAGTGCTCTGCAACATGCTCGTGTGCCTCGCGATCTGGGCGGGGGCGCGGCTCACGTCCGAGGGCGCGCGGCTCGCCGTCGTCTTCTGGTGCCTGCTGGCCTTCATCACGTCGGGCTTCGAGCACGTCGTCGCGAACATGACGACCTTCGCGCTCGGGCTGATCGGCGGGCTCCCCGAGACCAGCTGGGTGGAGCTGGGCCGCAACCTGCTCGTCGTCGGCGTCGGGAACGTCGTCGGCGGCGCGGTGCTCGTGGGCCTCGCCTACGTCGTCGCGGGACGCACCGCCCCCGACCCGGTGCCGCTGCGGGAGCGCGCGGCGGACACGGAGCGGGTGCCGTCGAGCGCCGGTGCTGGCCCAGCGCTAGTTTGACGATCAGATCCCACGGTCCGAGGGAGACGCCAGCACCGACAGGAGCCGACCATGTCCTCGCCCAGAGAACCCCGCCCCGACGAGGCCGCCGGCCCCGACGACCGGCCCGGCGCTCGTGGGGCCGAGGAGACCCGTGCGACCGACGCGGACGCGACCACGACGCCCGCGGCGGCAGGACCGGGCCCGTCCGGAGGACCGTCCCCGGCAGCGGAGCAGCCCGAGGGACCGTCGCCCGCAGCCGAGCAGCCCGAGGGCGAGCGGTCAGCGCCCGCCCGGGAGGACGTCAGCCTCACGGGCCGCCCCATCGACGACGGACCCGTGATCGGTCAGCTCGAGCCCGGTGGTGCGCCGTCGACGCCGCCCGAGCGTGCGCCGCTCGGCGCCGCGAGCACGGACAGCGGCACGGGTCAGCACGCGGCCGCGCGCCCGTACCCGCCGGTGGTACCCACCCGCGACACCGACCGCGAGGGCGCCGGGACGCCGGCCAGGACCGGCGGCGACGGCCTCGACGAGCCGGCCGCGGGCACCACGGCCGCACCGGCGCCGTCCACCGCAGCGCCCTCGGCCGGCGCCACGACGCAGCCGGCGACGAACGCCACGACGGAGCCGGCGACGACGACCAC
>NZ_JACVQL010000176.1 GCF_019733465.1 Actinotalea ferrariae
GGGCGAGCGCAGAGGGCAGCGCCGCAGCCGGGAGCGCTGCGCCGGGCAGCGCGGCACCCGGCAGCGCTGCGCCGGAACCGACGACGGGGGCGACGTCGGGCCCCGCGTGGCGCCCGCCGTGGGCCTCCTCCGCCTCCGCCCAGTCGGGGACGAAGAGCGCGGTGGCCTCCACGGGCTCGGGGGCGCGCAGGCGGTCGTGCTCCGCCGGCTGCTCGAGCTGGTGCGCGTGGTCGGTCCACTGCTCGGCGAGGACGCCGGCCTCGGGCGAGGGCACCTCGTCCGGCACGAGGCCCGGCACGGCGTCGACGACCACGGGCGGGGCGCCCACGGCGGGCGCGTGCTCGCGGTCGCGGTGGATCTGGACGGTCACGTCGCCGAACGGCACGGTGACGGGCGCCTGCGGCTTGTGCACGACGACGTCGACCGCGTGCACGCCCGGGTGCGTCAGCGCGACCGCCGCGATCCGTTCGGCGACCGTCTCGACGAGGTCGGCCGGTTCGCCCGAGAGCACGCCGGCGACCTGCTCGCTGAGGACGC
This sequence comes from Actinotalea ferrariae, assembly GCF_019733465.1. GTDB lineage: Bacteria > Actinomycetota > Actinomycetes > Actinomycetales > Cellulomonadaceae > Actinotalea > Actinotalea ferrariae_A. Next base: position 538 of record NZ_JACVQL010000176.1, read on the forward strand.
CGTAGTGGACGGTGAGGTCCAGGCGGTCCTCGGCCGCCGCCGGGCGGGTGTCGACGTGCAGCGTCACGTCGGCGACGAACGTCTGCCCGTCGCGCCGCTCGTGGTCGAACACCCCGTGGTGCCCGGTGGCCGTGATGCCGGACACGGTGATGCGGTCGCGGGCGGGGGCTCCCGCGGTCGGCTCATGCACGATGCTCTCCGTCCTGGATGGGCCTGCGCTGGTCGTCGTGCCGGTCCTGCCGGGGGCCTCGGGCCGCGGTCCAGGCGGCCGCCACCCGCACCGCGTCCGCCGAGCCTGCCACGTCGTGCACACGGACGCACCAGGCTCCGCCGAGGGCGGACAGCGCCGTGATGGCGGCCGTCGCGCCGTCGCGCGCGTCGGGCGGGGCGGGGCTGCCGTCGGGCGCGGCGAGGAGGTGCCCGAGGAACCGCTTGCGCGACGCGCCGACCAGCACGGGCCGCCCGAGCGACTGCAGCACGTCGAGGTGGGCGAGCAGCGGCCAGTTGTCGCTGCCCGGCTTGGCGAAGCCGAGCCCCGGGTCCAGCACGACCTGCTCGGGCCGCGCGCCGGCCGCCTCGAGCGCCGCGAGGCGCTGGGCGAGCTCGTCGCGCACGTCCGCGACGACGTCGTCGTACGTGGCGAGCGTGTCCATGACGTCGGCGTGACCGCGCCAGTGCATCGCGACGTACACGGCCCCGGTCTCGGCGACGACGTCGTACATGGCGGGGTCGGCGAGGCCGCCCGAGACGTCGTTGATGACGTGCGCCCCCGCGGCGACCGCGTCGCGCGCGACGTCGGCCCGGGTCGTGTCGACGCTCACGACGGCACCGGCGGCGACGAGCTCGCGGACGACCGGCAGCACGCGCCGTCGCTCCTCGTCGGGCGGCACGCGCGCCGCGCCGGGGCGCGTGGACTCGCCGCCGACGTCGAGCAGGTCAGCCCCGTCGGCGAGGAGCCGGTGGCCGTGCGCGACGGCGTCGCCCGGCTCGAACCACCGCCCGCCGTCGCTGAACGAGTCCGGCGTGACGTTGACGACCCCCATGACGAGCGTCCGGTCGAGCGCGGTGAGCCGCTCCGGCAGCGGCTCGGGATGCAGTCGCGTCACGCGCCCACCCTAGAGCCGCCGCCCCCCTCCCCCGCGCCGCGTGCCGAAGCGGCCCTGCGTGAAGGGTTACGCACGCCATGCGTGCGCAACCCTTCCCCGAAAGCCGACGTCGGCTCGTGGACGGGCGCCGGCGGGTGGCGGGGTCGGGCCGCGAAGCGACAGTGCTGTCAGCGGGCGAGGATGAGGCTCATGGCCTCGGCGCGCGTGGTGCCGTCGCGCATCTGGCCGCGGACGGCCGACGTGACCGTGCGGGAGCCCGGCTTGCGGACGCCGCGCATCGACATGCAGAGGTGCTCGCACTCGATGACCACGAGCACGCCGCGGGGCTGGAGGATCTCGACCATCGCGTCGGCGACCTGGGACGTCAGGCGTTCCTGCACCTGGGGCCGCCGCGCGAAGAGGTCGACCAGGCGGGCGATCTTCGACAGGCCCGTGATGCGGCCGTCGGGGCCCGGGATGTAGCCCACGTGCGCGACGCCGTGGAAGGGCACGAGGTGGTGCTCGCACGTCGAGTACACCTCGATGTCCTTGACCAGCACCATCTCCTCGTGGCCGAGGTCGAAGGTCGTGGTCAGGACGTCCCGCGGCTCCATGTGCAGACCGGCGAACGTCTCGGCGTAGGAGCGCGCGACGCGGGCCGGGGTGTCCCGGAGGCCGTCGCGGTCCGGGTCCTCGCCGACGGCGAGCAGCAGCTCGCGCACGGCGCGCTCGGCCCGCGCGTGGTCGTAGCGGATCGGGACGGCGACGCCGTCGGACACGACGACGTCCTCCGGCGTCCCCGCCTCGGACGGGAGCGGCAGGTCGTCCGCGGTGTGCGTCATGCCCGGCCCGGCCTCAGCCGTCGAGGCGAGGGGTCGCGCCGCCGACCGTGCCACCCGGCGGGACCTCGCCCACGGGCGACGCGGGGTGCTCGGGGCGGGCCGCCGCGGCCTCGTCCTGCGGGATCACGGGGTGGCCGTTCGACCCGGCCTTCTCGCGCGCCGTCTGCACGGGCGGGATGTCCGACGGTGTCCGGTCGGGGCCGGACAGCCAGACGTCGCGCGGCTCGCGCTTGGTGATCGGCTGGAAGATCGCGGCCAGCTCGGCCTGGTTGAGCGTCTCGCGCTCGAGCAGCTCGACGACGAGCGTGTCGAGCACCTCGCGGTAGGTGTTGAGCACCTCGTAGGCCTCGTCGTGCGCGAAGTCCATGAGCCGGCGGACCTCGACGTCGACGACCGAGGCGACGGACTCGGAGTATTCCTTGCCGTGGCCCATGTCGCGGCCGAGGAACACCTCGCCGCTGTCCTGGCCGAGCTTCACGGCGCCGATCTTCTCGCTCATGCCGTACTGCGTGACCATCTTCCGGGCGATCGCGGTCGCCTTCTCGATGTCGTTCGAGGCGCCCGTCGTCGGGTCGTGGAAGACGATCTCCTCCGCGACGCGGCCGCCCATGGCGTACGCGAGCTGGTCGAGCAGCTCGTTGCGGGTGGTCGAGTACTTGTCCTCCGCCGGCATGACCATGGTGTACCCGAGCGCCCGGCCGCGCGGCAGGATCGTCACCTTGGTCACCGGGTCCGTGTACCGGAGCGCCGCCGCCACCAGGGCGTGCCCGCCCTCGTGGTACGCGGTGATCTTCTTCTCCTTGTCGTTCATCAGCCGGGTCCGACGCTGCGGGCCGGCGATGACGCGGTCGATCGCCTCGTCGAGCTCGTGGTTGCCGAGCACCTGCAGGCCGCCGCGCGCGGTGAGCAGCGCCGCCTCGTTGAGCACGTTCGCGAGGTCCGCGCCGGTGAAGCCGGGGGTGCGCTTCGCGACCGCGTGGAGGTCGACGTCGGGCGCCATGGGCTTGCCCTTGGCGTGCACCGTGAGGATGCGCTCTCGGCCCCGCAGGTCAGGCGCGTCGACGGCCACCTGACGGTCGAAGCGTCCGGGGCGCAGCAGGGCCGGGTCGAGGATGTCGGGCCGGTTGGTCGCCGCGATGAGGATGACGTTCGCGTTGACGTCGAACCCGTCCATCTCGACGAGCATCTGGTTGAGCGTCTGCTCGCGCTCGTCGTGCCCACCGCCGAGCCCGGCACCACGGTGGCGGCCGACGGCGTCGATCTCGTCGATGAAGATGATGGCGGGCGCGTTCTGCTTCGCCTGGTCGAACAGGTCACGGACGCGGGACGCACCCACGCCGACGAACATCTCGACGAAGTCCGAGCCGGAGATCGAGTAGAACGGCACGCCGGCCTCGCCCGCGACGGCGCGCGCGAGCAGCGTCTTGCCGGTACCGGGCTGGCCGTAGAGCAGGACACCCTTGGGGATCTTGGCGCCGACCGCCTGGAACTTGGCCGGGTCCGCGAGGAACTCCTTGATCTCCTGGAGCTCCTCGACCGCCTCGTCCACGCCCGCGACGTCGGAGAACGTGACCTGCGGGGTCTCCTTGGAGACGAGCTTCGCCTTCGACTTGCCGAACTGCATGACGCGCGAGCCGCCGCCCTGCATGCGCGACATGAGGAACCAGAACAGGCCCAGGATGATGACGAACGGCAGGATCAGGCCGAGCAGGCTGGCCCACCACGACGTGCGCGGCACCTCGGAGTTGAACCCGCCCTCCGGGTCCGCCTCGACGATGGCCTCGACGACCGCCTCGCCCTGCGGCGCGACGTAGTAGAACTGCACGTTGCGGCCCTTGTCCCCGAAGTCCTCGGAGAGCGTGAGGTCGACGCGCTGCTGACCGTCGACGATCTTGGCCTGCTCGACGGTGTCCCCGCGGAGCAGCTCGAGCCCGTCCGAGGTGTCGATGCGCTGGATGCCCGACGTCATGAAGAACGACGACGCCCCCAGCCACAGGATGAGGACGGCCAGGAGGATCCAGATGGCGGGGCCACGAGTGAGGCGCTTGACGTTCATGGGTGACGGGGCCGGAGCCCTATCCCTCCTGGTTGCGGGGCAGGTCTGACGGGCACGTTACCCGCTGCCCGCCGCACGGGACGGCCGTGTTCGCGCAGGGCGCGACGGGGAACCCGCCCGGGCGTCCGGACGTTCCACCTCGAGCGCCCGCGCCACGACGAGCAGGAGCGGCCGCGTTGCGCCGACGCGAGCAGCCGGGCCCGACGATCGCGAGTCGGCGGCGGCGACGCCCCGCCTCAGTCGCCGTAGACGTGCGGTGCGAGCGTCCCCACGAACGGCAGGTTGCGGTAGCGCTCGGCGTAGTCGAGGCCGTAGCCGACGACGAACTCGGTCGGGATGTCGAAGCCCACGTAGCGCACGTCGACCTCGACGGTCGCGGCCTCGGGCTTGCGCAGCATCGTGGCGATCTCGACCGACGCCGGGCCGCGGCTGCGCAGGTTCGCGAGCAGCCACGAGAGCGTCAGGCCGGAGTCGATGATGTCCTCGACGATGAGCACGTGCCGACCCGTGAGGTCGGCGTCGAGGTCCTTGAGGATGCGCACGACGCCCGACGACGAGGTGCCTGCGCCGTACGACGACACCGCCATCCAGTCCATCTGCACGGACGTGTGCAGCCGGCGCGCGAGGTCCGCCATGACCATGACCGCGCCCTTGAGCACACCCACGAGCAGCAGCTCACGGCCCGCGTAGTCGGCGTCGATCTGAGCCGCCATCTCGTCGAGGCGGCTCTTCAGCTGCTCCTCCGTGAGGAGCACCCGCTCGAGGTCGTCACCCATGTCCGCCGGATCCACCGCAGCCGCTCCCGTCCTCGCGCACACGCCCGGCCGTCCGCCCGGGCACCCGGTCGTCCGCCTGCGGCGGAGCGACCCAGGTCAGCCTGCCACACCGGCGCAGCACCACGCCCCCGCCCGGCAGCGCCGCACCGCCCTGACCGTGCCAGTTGGTGACGAGCCGGTCCACGGCGTCGACGTGCGCGCTCGAGACGGCTCCCGACGGCGCCCCCCACGCGACGAGCGCCGCCCGCAGCGCGCGTCGCCGCACCGCGGGTGCGAGCGGTGCGAGCGCCGCGGCGTCGAGCTCAGGGGCGGGCCGGGGCTCCGGATCGTGCTCGCCCGCGCCCGGTCCCTCGGGCCCAGACGGCGCGGACGCCGGCGGGTCGTCCGGCTCGCGCCACGCCGAGGCGAGCGCCTCCTCCGCGAGCGCGCTGAGCACGTCGTCGTCCTCGCGGAGCAGGTCCGCGGTCCGGACGAGCGCGGCCGCGACACCCGGGCCCAGCACGGCCTCGAGGACGGGCACGACGTCGGCCCGGACCGCGCTCCGCAGGGGGACGCCGCCGCCGACGCCGCCCGGCACGCCCGGCCCGGGGATGTTGGTGGGGTCGTGCCAGGGCTCGAGCCCGAGGGCCGCGCACGCGCGCTCCGTGGT